>CAIVAP010000125.1 GCA_903903945.1 uncultured bacterium
CCAATCTCAACTCAGTTGGCGCGTGACCAGAATCTCTCGCTCAATCCGGCCAAGATTTCCGGCAACTGCGGACGCTTACTTTGTTGTCTGCTGTATGAGCAGAATCATTATGCGGAATCGATGCGAAAATTCCCGGAGGTCGGTTCCACAGTGCACGGAAAACTGGGGCGTGCAGTCGTGGAAGCGATCAACGTGTTTCACCAGTCAATGACCTTGCGCTATGAGGACGGCGGCTTTGAGAAACTCACCTGGAAGGAATATCACCTATTGGAGCGGAAACGTTTGACGTCTGCTCCACCGAAAGCGCGGGAGTAATCACTGTATGAATTTCTATATCACGACTCCGATCTACTACGCCAACGACAAGTTGCATATCGGCAATGGCTATACGACAATAATTGCTGACATTCTAGCTCGATTCCACAAACTCGCCGGAGAGGAGACTATCTTCCAGACCGGGATGGATGAGCACGGCACTAAGATCGAAGAAGCAGCCGCGGCTGCCGGAAAGACGCCGCAGCAACTGGTGGATGGTAACCATAAACTATTCATTGAGACATTCAAGTCACTGGGAATTTCCAACGACTTCTTCATACGTACGACTTCGGAAAAGCACAAGAAAGGCGTACAGAAGCTACTCACCACACTATATGAAGCTCGCACACCATCCGGTGAACCGGTTATCTACAAGGGAAATTATGAAGGTCTCTACTGCACCGGCTGCGAAAAATTCATTACCGAGAAAGAACTGACCAACGGTCTCTGTCCCGCGCATCTGACTAAACCAAAAGCGGTCAAAGAAACTAACTACTTCTTCCGGCTGTCCGCATACCTCGACCAAGTGGAACAACTGATTCAGAGCGGCCGCCTGAAAATCATGCCGGATGGTCGTCGCAATGAAGTGTTGGGACTGATCAAGCAGAAGCTCGATGACTTCTCCATTTCCCGGGAACGAGTCAACTGGGGCATTGACCTGCCATTTGACCCAACACAGAAGACTTATGTCTGGATTGATGCACTGCCGAATTACATCACCGCCATCGGCTACGAGGACAATCCCGAGGAATTCGACAAGTGGTGGAACAAGTCACAGATAGTGCATCTGATGGCCAAAGACATTCTCAAGTTCCACACCATCTACTGGCCGGCCATGCTGCTGGCGGCGGGCTTGCGCATTCCCGATATTATGTTCATCCACGGCTATATCAGTCTGGACGGTCAGAAAATCAGCAAATCCTTGGGCAATGCGATCTCCAACGAGAGGTTGATTGCGGACTTCGGTCGTGATGCCGCGCGGTTCTTATTGACATCGCAATTCCCGTTTCATCAGGATGGCGACATCAACTACCGCAGGCTATACGAAAAATACAATTCCGATCTGGCTAATGATTACGGCAACTTGGTCAGCCGCGTGATGAAGTTGGCCTTCACCAATTTCCACGGTAAGGTGCCCACTCCGGACGATACACTTGAAGACCAAAGCGCTGAACTCAGGGCGGCGATTGCGACGACACCGGACAAAGCAATCGAATTGATCCGCAACATTGATGTGCTTGGCGCGGTCGAAACTATCTGGAATCTGATCCGTTGCGCCAATCGCTACTTCGACTATAACAAGCCCTGGGAGCTTGCTAAGAAAGGACAGATGCAACTCTTGGGAACAATTCTATATCGTTCACTGGAGACTATTCGCATTGTTGCGTCGCTGACGTCGCCGATTATGCCAGATAAATCGGAACAAGTGCTGGGGATGCTCGGTTTCCCCAAAGGCTACCGTCCGGTTATCAGCGACATCGACCGACCCAATTTCTTGAAGCCGGGTACATCATTGGTTGCCGGAGAAAATGTTTTTCCACGCCTGCAAGTGCCAACAGCAGAGGCCGCTGCTGCTGCGCCGACCGTGGCTGCGGTGGGTGAAGATGGCATTATCGCAATCGACGACTTCGCCAAGGTGAAGCTCCGCGTTGCTGAAGTGCTCGCCTGTGAGCGGGTTCCCGATGCAACCAAATTGCTCAGGCTGCAGATTTCCGTCGGTGAAGAGCAGCCGCGTCAGATTGTCGCCGGTATTGCCGAGTTCTATACGCCGGAGCAATTGGTTGGCAAGAAGATCATCGTGGTGGCCAATTTGAAGCCGACCAAGATTCGTGGCATCGATTCCAACGGCATGTTACTGGCCGCCAAATCCGGCAAACAACTGGCAGTGTTGACCGTAGACAGGGATCTGCCTGCGGGCGCCACGAACAGTTAGCGATGATCGACACCCACGCGCATCTCGATTTCCCAGACTACAATGCCGATCGCGATGAGGTTATCGCGCGGGCGCAGAGTGTTGGCGTTAAACGCATCGTCAATATCGGTTGCGACCTGACATCATCGGCGAATTCAGTTGACCTTGCCAATCGTTTCGGCCATATCTTCGCAGCGGTAGGCATTCATCCTCACGACGCCAAACAGTACGACGATCTGGCCGAAGAAAAACTGCGCGAACTCGCCAACAGTTCCCGGGTAGTCGCTATTGGCGAAGTTGGTTTGGATTTCTACCGCGACCATTCGCCGCGTGATCAACAACGTGAGGCCTTCGTCCGGCAGATTGCCTTGGCCAAAGAACTCGGATTGCCGCTGGTCGTGCATGTTCGCAATGCCTACAGCGAAGCACTCGACATACTTTCATCGGAGAAGGCGTATCAGATCAATGTAGTGCTGCATTGTTTTTCCGGAAATCGTGAGGAAGCAGTTCGCGCGATTGACTACGGGTTCTTCCTCAGCGTTGGCGGCGTGCTAACCTTTACAAATTCTCGGCTGCCGGAGTTGATTAGCAAAATGCCGCTGGAGAGTATCCTGCTCGAAACCGATGCGCCCTACCTGACTCCGCATCCGCATCGCGGCGCGCGCAACGAACCGGCGCTGATTCAGTTAGTATATCAGAAACTTGCCGAGACACTCGGACGCAGCTTTGCCGAAATCGAGGTACAAATAGATCGCAACGCCGAAACCTTTTTCGAATTCGAATGAGACCCAAGAAGCATCTTGGTCAGAATTTCCTGATCAACCGCAACGCGGCGATACGGATTGTCTCGCTGTTGGATCTTAAGCCGGGCGAGAGTGTGATTGAAATCGGTGGTGGTCGGGGTGATTTAACTTGCCACTTGCTTGATTCTGGCGCCGAAGTCACAAGTATCGAAATTGACAGGGACTTGGCGAATGTCCTATCGGTGCGGTTCACCGACGCAGAGCATTTCCATCTGATTCACAGTGACATTCTGCAAACTGACCCCTCGACCATACTGTCGCCCGACGCCACTGCCAAGTTGGTTGGCAACATTCCTTACAATCTTACGACACCGATTCTCGAATGGATCATTGAACATCGCGCTCACTTCCCTCTGGTCGTGATGATGGTACAAAAGGAAGTCGCACTGCGACTGGCGGCTCAACCCGGAGGCAAAGATTTTGGTTCCTTGACTGTGTTTGTTCAATTGTTCTATGACGTCAAGCGCATCTTCACCCTCCGCCCCGGATCGTTCTTCCCGAAGCCGACGGTCGATTCCGCCGTCATTGAATTGCGGCAATTGCGAGAGAGTCACATTGTCGACGCTGAATACAAGCAGTTGCGCCGTCTGACTTCCGCTTGTTTCCGGTGGCGTCGCAAGACCATTGTTCGTATTTTGCGCGAGGAATACCAATTGGGACCGGATGCTGCCTTCCAGTTGGTCACGTCACTGTCACTTGATCCCAATTCTCGTCCGGAACAACTGGCAGTGTCCCACTTTGTCGCCTTGATGAGAGAACTCAAATGTGTCGACCGGGATTTGTCCTGATCATCATCAGCTTCTGCTGTCTACTCCACAGCAATCCCGCTCTACCCGTCAGCTTGAATCTCAGTTTCTCCCTCGACCGTCAGACCTACAACTGGGCAGACTCGGTGTCATACACCCACGACCTAAAACCGTCACTTCAATTGGCGCTGCAGAATCGCTCAACGGCGACACTCATCAAGAAATCGGTCTTTGGGGAAGGCGGCGACCGCTGGCAGAAGACGGCACGCACGAGTGTTTCACTTATCTATCGCATCAGACCGTCATTCAAGGCCGGTGTAGAATTCAGTCAGGATTTTGATCGATTGGAAAAGAAGCGCCTGATTGCCAACCGCGCCAATTTGCTTACCGGTTTCGAAGGAAATCACCTCAATTTCTCGCAACGCTGTGGAGTTGTCTGGGAGCAGCGGCAGTTTGATCCGGCCTCCTCTATCGAGTCCGGCCTCGGTTACTCGGGTGCACTTTCGATCAAACCGCGACAGGATCGCTCGCTTGGTAGCGCCAGTGTTGAAGCGCAGATCACGACCCTCCGTCGCACTCCTCTCAGAAACATCGCATTAAACTACAATTTCTCTGCCAACAATGTTCACGGAGATACGGTCACTTTGGATGCGAAACAAAGTTTCGGGGAAAGGAAGTACTTCCCGTCCAGCGGCAGTTTTGATGTCACCGCGCGACAGCGTAACGAGCAACGCCGCTGGGATCTGCATGCCAGCCGGAAACTGCCGGCCACAGTGGTGTTCTCTGCCAGTGCTGCCTATCGCTTTGACAAATACGACTACGAGTATGATCCCGCAGTCACCGACCTGGTCCGCCAAAACAACAACTTTGCGTCGTTGTTTGAATATCAGTTCTCGCTGACGCGGCGTTTTGGGCGGGTTCTGTTGATGCAAGGAACGTATCTGTACAATCGCACCAAAGAGGATTTCGGGCAGCAGCAGACCAACCAGTTGGCGGAAACCGGCCAATTGGGAATGACGGCGAAAATGTTTCTGCTGGAGGCGGATACGATCGAAGTCTCCGGGCAGATGGGTGTAACGTCATATCTGGCGCCCACCTCTTCGACTTTTTTCGCAGATCGCGACCGCTCGGTCAATGTCGCCACCGTGCGAATGACACATCGGTTTAATGACTTTCTGACCGGAATGATCGAGGGCAGTTATCGCGGCTTCCATGCGATCTACATTTCCGGTCGTTTGTCGGCAAACAACAATGTCAACAACGTCTACATCTTCAATCCTACCCTGATCTGGCGGCCGCTTGCGAATATCAGTTTGCAGCAGAGCTATCAGATGTTCGCGAACTACATTTATTACGAATACGAGAAATCCGATCTGAGCGGGCGCAACACGCTCTATCGCCGCGCCAGCGTGAGTAACAAGTTGACAATGACCGGTTCCCGACGCACTGACTTTGTCATCGAGTACAGCTATCGCTATGAGGACTTCGGTCCATTGGTCTACTCCGATCAGTGGCAGCAGCAGATTAGCTGGGACCGCCGCACGCACCGACCGCGTGTCGGCATCGATTATCGACCGATAGCGGGTTTGCGCTTTCAGCCCTATGCGGTCTATGAAATCCAGCGGTCCTACGATCATCTGTTTGATTCCACAGCCGTACTTGGTAGGCGCCAGAAATCCGAGGAATTTACCCGCACGCTCGTTGGTTTCAATTTCGAATGGGAATTGTCCAATTCGTCGCACATCGACTGCACGTTGGAGCGCCGCGTGCAGGATTACCAAAATCAACGCAATCAGGAGTACAATCTGTTTACCATTTCCATCAAGAGGTTTCTGTGAGGCGAGTCGTCTTCATCATCCTGATTGCCCTGTTCGTGACTTCCTGCGCCAAAAATCCTTTTTCGACGCGGGACAGTGAACCGCCGACTGCCGAAGCGGGAACCTTCATCACGCCGACAACACCACAGATCGTGCTGGAGAACTTGCGTCTCTGCTATTCCGAACTGGTGATCGGCAATTTCGTGCAGAGCCTCGACAGCGATTTTGTGTTTACGTATGATTTCCTTCCGGGAGTGCCGACCGACTCGGGCTGGGGTTTCAAGCAGGAACTGAATCTTACCGAAAAGATGTTTAACGATTTTAGCGCCACGAAGAGCGAACGGTCGCTGCGAGTAACCTTCATTGCTCAACCGGGGCAACCCGATATCATTCTGGACAGCACGGCGACACTGGTGCGCAGCTACACAGTCATCGTTGCCGATTCGTCGGGTCAGATGTCGAGCAGTTACCAAGGGGTCGTACGTTTCGAAATGATCGAGAGCGCTTTCAACTTCTGGGCAATTCGAAGCTGGTCTGACTTACATCTGAATCTGGATACCCCATCCTGGGCGGAACTGAAAAATGCGTATCAGTAGCGTCATCGTTCTCGCGATCACAATTGTTTTCGCGATTATTTCCTGCCAGAATCCGTTCGCCCCGGCAGTGATCGGACCATCGCACGTAGTACCGATTGTCGCGCAGACGGCCCCCGATTCCGTGCTGCACAATTTCAAGTATGCTTACGAGCATCACGATCTCGACGTCTATGAAAACTGCCTCGATGAGCAGTTCATCTTCCGTTACATCGATCAGGATCGTACCGGACAGATCGAGCAGGTCGAAATCCCGCGTGACGGTCCTTCCGGTGATTTGGCGCGCACGGAACGGCTATTCTCGCTGTTCGATGAAATCACGCTCGACACCTGGGTGCCCATTTTCGACCGTCAGGAATATCCTCAAGGTGAAACCTGGGAAGTCTGGAAAGTCTATTTCCATTTGTCAGTCAAAGACCTGAACGGTGACTACGGCTACGAATTCTATGAAGCGGTCGGTATTGCGGAATTCAAGTTCCGCAAAAGCAAAGCGGATAATATGTATCGCATCGTGTTCTGGGATGACAAGTCGAGCCAGTAATACTCGACGAATGGGTGCGGATCTGATTTGCAGGGGGGCAATCTTGCCGTAGTATTGACTAAACTTATGCGGAGAGGCAGGGATTCGAAGGCCGCCCGTTCGCCCAACCCTCATTCCAACAACAAATTACGCATAACTGGCCATGTTGTCAAGGCTTAAGTAGATTGAAGTAGGTTGAAGTACAAGCAAGTTACTTCAAGTACAAGCAAGTAGGCTGTTAGAAAATCGTTAGAAAGAAGCGTGTCAAATACAGACTGAAGAAATCATTATTGCTACGATTCAAGAGGATTCTATGACTCCTGTCACGTGCCACACCCCAATGGCATGGCAGGACGGGCATTGAACGATGCGAGAAACTTAATATGTTAATACTAATTGAAGACTTGAATTCATAGCACGGAGCCTGCTAAACAGCCCCTCAGTATTCTCTCGTTCGCGCAGAAGAAGGTATCAATCGGACGGCCCGTGGGTGACATCCGCCGTGGCAATGACCTTCGGGGACAGAACCCAAGGAGCCCTGAGGAAGTGTTTCGAACGATGAATACCACCGTTCAAACCGTATACCCAATTTCAATACCCTGCGCTCAAATTGGTCTGACGACATACACAGCCATCTCGCCATATCACTAAGGGCACGCCCTTTCTCCACTGGATCGCCGACTGCAAGGACGTCATGCATTGAACTATGTATTGGTTATCGACAGCTGGATTTATTATGCTTTGACCACGACTTGTCGAAACGATTACGTCCGCGATAGGTGACTGGAAAATGGACGAAGAGAATCTCATCGGCCAAGATGCACTGAACATGAGGATTAACCCACAGACCCAACTGGAGGATCATATGGCTTTTCTACCCGGTAACGCAGCAAGATACGCAGCCATTCTTGTCGGTCTTGTGACACTACTGCTGTTTCTTGGCGCCACATGCTGTGCTCAGACGGACGCCGCAAGTGACAAGGAGACCGATCCACTGGTGCTCAAGAAACTGGAGTGGTTCCAGGACCAGAAGTTTGGCTTGCTGATGCACTGGGGTACATACAGCCAGTGGCAAATCGTCGAAAGCTGGAGTCTTTGCCCCGAGGACGAAAATTGGTGTGAGCGCCGCGGTGAGCACGCCAAGGACTACTATCAATACAGGATGGCTTACGAGAATCTGAAAACCACCTTCAATCCTGTCAAGTTCGACCCCGATTCCTGGGCTGCTGCTGCCAAAGCCGCTGGCATGCGCTATGTCGTCTTCACCACCAAACACCACGACGGCTTCTGCATGTTCGATACCAAGGAAACCGACTATAAAGTTACATCCAAAGACTGTCCCTTCAGTTCGAATCCGAAAAGCAACATTGCCGGTGAAATTTTCGCTTCCTTTCGCAAGCAGGGTTTTGGCATTGGCGCCTATTTCTCCAAGCCGGACTGGCACAACCCCGACTACTGGTGGCCCTATTTTCCACCGTTTGACCGCAACGTAAACTACGACATCAAGAAGTACCCCCAGAAATGGGAGAGCTTCAAAACCTTCACCAACAATCAGATCAAGGAGTTGATGAGCAACTACGGCAGCATGGATATTCTCTGGCTCGATGGCGGCTGGGTGCAACCGATGACACCGACATCACCGCGATGGGGCAAGACCCCGACCGACCAGAATATCGATATGCCCAAGATCGCCGCTATTGCTCGTTCCCTGCAACCCGGTCTGATCATTGTTGATCGAGCGGTCGAGGGACGCTATCAGAACTATCGGACTCCCGAGCAGGAAATCCCCGATACGGCGCTCAGCTACGTCTGGGAAACCTGCATGACCATGGCGACGTCATGGAGCTACGTCGCGACCGACACCTACAAGCCGACTTGGAAACTGATTCACTTGCTCGTTGACATTGTCGCCAAGGGAGGCAACCTGCTACTCAATATCGGTCCAAGCCCAGAGGGAGAACTCGCGCCGGCGTCGCTTGACCGTCTCAAAGAAATTGGCGTGTGGATGAATGTGAACAGCAGTGCCATTTACAAAACACGTGCCATTGCTCCCTACAAAGAAGGCAAAGTCTGTTACACCCGCATGCCCGACAAGACCATCAACGCCATCTATATCGGTGACGAGGGCGAAAAACAACCGCCAGCAACCATTACCATCACCGCCTTCACTCCGAAAGCCGGCAGCAAGGTCACGATGCTTGGTGTCAAAGAGCCGATTAAGTGGGAGAAGAGCGCCAAGGGATTTACCATCCAGATACCCGAGGCAGTGCGAATTGATCCGCCATGCGAATATGCCTGGACCTTCAGATTCAAGGCGGAGTGACCATGCAGCTGATTCGGCTTCGACTGTTGATCCTCGTGATCATATTATGCACGGGTGTTCACTTCCACTCTGCCTTGGGAAACTTCAATCTGGTGCAGAATGGCAAGAGTAACGTCAGCATTTGCATGGACGCCACAGCTTCCGCATCGGTTAACGCCAACATCGACACCCTCCGCCGATACGTCAGAGAAATTTCGGACGCCGACCTGCCGGTGACGCACGCCTTGTCCGAAAAAGGTCATCAGATTATCGTCGAGATCGGAGCAAGCCGCGACCGCGATCTGAACGTGGGCGATCTCGGAAACGATGGGTTCCGTATCAGGACCATCGGCAAGAATCTTCTCGTCTCTGCCAAAACCGATTACGGCTTTCAAAACGCCGTGTACACCTTTCTCGAATCCTACCTCGGGTGTCGCAAGTTCAGTTTTGCAGCACAGGTGGTGCCGAAAAGGACCACTATTTTGCTCCCCGACATCGACGACACGCAAATTCCTCCGTTGACTTTTCGCATGCAGGACATCCACGATTCGTCTTACGTGGCCTGGCACAAGCTCAACACCCCTGAGGATTTTGGCCTGTTTGTTCACACGTTCCAGGAGTTGGTTCCGCCGGAGAAGTACTTCCAGCAGCACCCTGAGTATTTCTCGATGCTGAAAGGCAACCGCACACCCAAGGGCCAACTCTGCCTGACAAACCCCGACGTGTTTCGCATCGTCGTCGAGGAGCTCCGCACCCGTATGCGGGAGAAGCCGAATTCGCACTTTTGGTCGGTCTCGCAGAACGATACCTACGTCCCCTGTGAGTGCGATTCCTGCCGGGCTATTGACAGCGTCGAGGGATCTCCCTCCGGATCGATTCTCGCTTTCGTAAATCGGGTCGCCGAAGAGTTCCCCGACCAGACCATTTCCACACTCGCTTACGAGTACTCGCGTTCCGCCCCGAGGTATATCAAGCCCCGACCCAACGTGAATATCATGCTATGCAGCATCGAATGTAATCGCAACAAACCGCTCACCGAAGATCCAGGTAACGCATCGTTTGTGAAAGACGTCGAGGATTGGGGCAAGCTCACGCATAACATTTTTCTTTGGGATTACGTAATCCAGTTCCGCAATGTGATGAGTCCCTTTCCGAACTTGCGAGTGCTGCAGCCGAACATTCAGTTCTTCCTGAAGAACGGTATCACCTCGGTATTTGAGCAGGGACTTCCCGGCATGCACGGTGAATTTGCCGAACTCCGCATGTACTTGATCTCCAAGTTGCTCTGGAATCCCAATATCAATGTTGATTCAGTCATGAATGACTTCCTGCAAGGCTTCTATGGCAAAGCCGCACCGTTTGTTCGGCAATACATCGATACCATGCACGCCGCGCTCAAGGCTTCGGGCGAGCATCTATCGGTCTATGGGTATCCCCTGACCTCGAAAGGCGGCTACCTATCTCCGAACATGATGGATATCTACGGAGTCATCTTTGACCAGGCCGAGGAGGCCGTGAAGGATGATTCCGCATTTCTCTTGCGGGTGCGTACCGCTCGTCTGCCGGTGCAGTTCGCGCTGCTGGAGCAGGCTAAGGTCGCCGGAGATGGCGATCGAGGATGCTTCGTGCGGACCAGTGACGGCGCGCTCAAAACAAGGCCGGAAATGGAATTATTTTTGACACTATTCGTCCAACGGTGTAAGGATGCAGACACCCCCAGACTCTGGGAGCATGGCACTTCTCCCGATGAATACTTTGCATCTACGAGACGGTTCTTCGACGGAAGCACGAAGACCCATCTGGCTCTGTCCAGACCAGTCGCGCTCGCTCAACCCGCCAGCCCGAAGTATCGCAACGGCGAGCAGGCGGCACTGACCGATGGATACAAGGGTTGGGATGATTACCACACCCATTGGCTCGGCTTCGAGGGAGAAGACATGGAGGCGACCATTGACCTCGGTTCGGTCTTAACCGTCTCGACGATCAACACGAACTTCCTTCAGGATATCAACTCCTGGGTCTTTATGCCGCTTTCGGTCACATTCTCAATCTCCGAGGATGGCCAGCGCTTTCGCAAGGTCGGCCAAGTCGACAACACGACTCCGCCTGACAAATGGGGCGCCATCATCGCGCCGTACAATGTCAAGTTCGAGCCGTCCAAAGCGCGCTATGTCAGGGTTAAGGCGGTCAACATGAAAACCTGTCCCACCTGGCATAAAGGATCCGGAGGACAGGCGTGGATATTTATCGATGAAATCTCGGTACTATAGGAGCCCCATATTGAAGAACCACCAATCTCTCCTAGCGTCACTTTCGATAGTTGTCTTGCTCTCCTTGCCCTACAACATGGTTGTCGCGCAATCCTACAAAGACTCTGGCCTTCCCGTAGAAGTGCGCGTGAAGGACCTTCTCTCTCGCATGACGTTAGAGGAGAAATTCTGGCAGCTCTTTATGCTGGCCGGCAGTCTCGATGGCGGTGTGCAGAGGTACAAAGATGGCGCATTCGGTTTCCAGATCGGCACCTTCTGTGACAGTTCGAGCGCTGTGACCTGCATCAACAACATCCAGAGGCATTTTGCCGAAAACACTCATCTGGGCATTCCGATCATACCCTTCGAGGAAGCTCTGCATGGTCTTATCCGGAAGGGCGCCACGTCCTTCCCTCAGGCAATTGGCCTTGCGGCGACTTTTGACACGGCTCTCATGCACGAAGTATCAGGAGCTATCGCCAGAGAATGCCGAAGTCGCGGCATTCGACAAGTGCTCTCGCCGGTCGTGAATATTGCCGGCGACGTCCGCTGGGGCAGAGTGGAGGAGACCTACGGCGAAGACCCATTCCTAACATCGGAAATGGGGGTCGCGTTTGTTTCGGAATTTGAAAAGCAGGGAGTCATCACTACACCCAAGCACCTCATCGCCAACGTGGGAGATGGCGGCCGCGACAGCTATCCTATTCATTTCAATGAACGCCTGCTCCGCGAGATCTATCTCCCTCCGTTTGCGGCTTGCATCCGTCGCGGCGGCTCGCGATCGATCATGACCTCGTATAATTCCCTAGATGGTACCCCCTGTTCCGCCAGTGCTTGGCTCAACAACAAGTTGCTCAAGGAAGAACTTGGTTTCACAGGGTTCATCATTTCCGATGCCGGTGGCGTCGGCGGCGCCAATGTCCTCCATTTCACCGCCAAAGACTATGCCGATGCGACGGAGAAGGCATTGAAGGGTGGTCTCGACGTGATCTTTCAGACTTCCTTCGATCATTTCTCACTGTTCTATCCCGCATTTCGGGATGGTCGCATTCCTAAGAACGTGATCGACAGCGCCGTGGCCTGCGTGTTGCGAGCCAAGCTCGAAATGGGATTATTCGACCAGCCCTATGTCGATGCAAGTGATTCGATGTCGGCGGCTGAGCAGGCGGGGCATCGTCAATTGGCACGCAAGGTGGCTCAAGAATCAATTGTGTTGCTGAAGAACGACACGAACGCGCTTCCCTTGAGTAAGAGTCTCAAGACGATTGCCGTTCTCGGTCCGGATGCCGCCGAGGTACGATTAGGCGGCTACAGCGGTCCCGGTAACGACAAAGTCAACATCCTCGACGGCATCAAGAACAAGACCGCAGGCACAGCACAGGTGGCTTATGCTCTGGGATGTTCCAGAGTATCGACCGACTATCTAACCGTTCCGTCCGAGTTCTTGTCGTGCATGGAAGGTGACACACTGAGAAACGGTCTGCTTGGTGCATACTTCAACAACATCAGTATAGAGGGAACTCCCGTCTTCACCCGAGTCGACTCGCGGATTCAATTTCAATGGACGCTGTTTTCTCCCGATCCTGCTCGGCTTCCGTACGATTTCTACTCTGTGCGCTGGACCGGCAAACTCAAAGCGCCCGCGACCGGCGCATTCAAGATTGGAGTCGATGGCAATGACGGTTATCGGCTCTACATCGACAGCGTGCTTGTGATCGACAACTGGCGGAAGGTCTCCTGCAAGACTCTAGTAGCTGACTATCATTTCGAGAAGGGCAAAGAATACGATCTACGCATCGAATACTTTGAGCCGACCGGCAACGCCTGGTTTCGCCTGATCTGGAATTTCGGCATACCATCCAACGGTGATTCGACGATGAACGAGGCCGTCAAGCTTGCCGCCAAAAGTGACGTCGCTGTCGTGGTAGTCGGCATTGAAGAAGGCGAATTCCGCGACCGCGCGTTGCTCAACCTACCCGGTCGGCAGGAAGAATTGATCAATCGTGTCGCTGCCACTGGAAAACCGACGGTCGTCGTGCTGGTCGGTGGCAGCGCCATCACCATGACCCACTGGCTTGACAACGTACCTGCCGTGCTTGATGTCTGGTATCCCGGCGAGGATGGTGGCGATGCCGTCGCGGATGTGCTCTTCGGCGATTACAACCCGGCGGGACGGCTGCCGATCACGTTCCCGATTGCCGAAGGTCAACTGCCGTTGGTATATAACCACAAACCGACCGGTCGTGGTGACGACTACTTGAATCTCACCGGTCAACCATTGCTCCCATTCGGATATGGCTTGAGCTACACGCAGTTTGATTACAGTGATTTGCGATTTGACAAACGACAGATATCCGGTGGCGACACTGCTATAGCGTATTTCAACGTGAAGAACGTCGGTGCGGTAGAAGGCGACGAAGTCGTGCAACTATACATCCGCGACGAACTCGCGTCAGTGACACGCCCAATCACCGAGCTCAAGGGTTTCCAACGAATTCATCTTCGACCGGGTGAATCCAAAGCGCTGCGCTTTGTCATCAGTCCCGAAATGCTCTCGATGCTCGACAAGGACTTGAAATCCGTCATCGAGCCGGGTGATTTCCGCATCATGATCGGTGCTTCATCCAAAGGCGTTCGACTGAGAAGTATCCTGACAGTAACTAGATGAAAACAAAATGCCAATAGAAGAGGCGAGAATGACTTCGGTGCGAGACCATCATGACATGCACAGGTTATATTCGTTCGCTTCGAAGAGAACGAAAGGAGTTTCCTGATGCTGGTGATCGTGAAGGACAACCATGATGACATGAGTAAAGAAGCGGCGAGGATTGTCGCCGACCGTCTGCGCGCAAAACCGAATCTTGTTCTCGGCCTGGCCACCGGTAGCAGCCCGCTCGGACTCTACGCCGAATTGATTCGGATGCACCGGGAAGAAGGACTCGACTTCTCCAAGGTTACCACGTTCAATCTCGATGAATACGTGGGCCTGCCGCCGGAACACGTTCAGAGCTATCACGCCTTCATGAATAAGCACCTGTTCAGTCACATCAATGTCGATCCTCGGTACGTTCACCTTCCCCTTGGTACCGCCAAAGACATAGGCGCCTTCTGTCAGTGTTACGAGCAGAGAATCGCCGATTGCGGTGGGATTGATCTTCAGATTCTCGGCATCGGCGCCAATGGCCATATCGCCTTCAACGAACCCGGTTCCTCGCTCGGCTCTCGCACTCGAATCAAAACTCTTGCCGGTACCACGCGTTTGGCGAACGCCGGCTTTTTCAAGAGTTCAGACGAGATACCCAAGTATGCTATCACAATGGGTGTCGGAACAATCATGGAAGCGAAGGAGATTGTCCTTCTGGCTACAGGTTTCGGCAAAGCCGAGGCCGTCAAGGCGGCCGTCGAAGGGCCGATTACCGCGAGTTGTCCGGCCTCCATGATCCAAATGCACCGCCAGGTATTCGTTGTTGTCGACAGAGATGCCGCCTCCGGGTTGACCGGACTATACAATGACACCTGGGATTCCGATGCTCCATAATGCTGACACTATAAGATTGTCAGCCGCCGGTAGTTGACACCCAGATTGTCGAGTCTTCTCAAGTGGTGTTTGAGCCGGTCAAGAAAGTCAGGCAGGGAACGAGCCTCCTGAGGCGACCACAACACCTCGCATAATGCACACAATCGAGGAAAGACCATATACTCCATGTGATTCGTATCGGGCATATACTCCGTCCAGACATTCCCCTGCGCGCCGAGCACGTGTCGGGCCAGTTCCTGCGGCAAATCTGTCGGAACCGGTTCAAAGGAGTACACTGTCTCCAACGTCGTATATCCGCCGATTGCTTTTGGCTCGCTTTCCTTCCCTTGATAGTGATCAAAGTAGCAATGTGACATCGGCGTCATAACGACGTCGTGGCCTGACTGCGCTGCCTCAATCCCCTTCTGCATATTGCGCCACGCCATGATCGTCGCTTCTGCTGGTGCGCCGCTATCGAGAATCTCATCCCATCCGACGAGCCGCTTTCCGAGAGTCCTCAGGTGTCGCGCGATGCGAGATACGAAATACGCCTGTAGCTCATCGGCGTTGGCCAACCCTTCCGCTTTCATGCGCTCTTGACACAACTCGTGATTGTTCCAGCGGGCTTTCGGACACTCATCGCCACCAATATGCATGAACGGTCCGGGAAACAACTCAGCCGCTTCGGAAAGCACGTCTTCCAAGAGCTGAAAGGTCGCCTCTTTGCCGGGACAGTAGACATCATCGAAAACACCCCACTGGGTCGTCACTTCGAAGGGACCGCCGGTGCATGAATACTCTGGATAGGCAGCCAGTGCAGCCGAAGCGTGTCCGGGTAGTTCGATTTCCGGAACAACCGTGACGAAACGTCGCCTCGCGTATTCAACGATTTCCCGAATCTCCTGCTGCGCGTAGAATCCCCCATATACCTGTCCGCCGGATTCCTTGCGCCACGCGCCAACTTCGGTCAGCAAAGGATAACGTTTGATCTCAATGCGCCAGCCTTGATCGTCAGTCAGGTGCCAGTGGAACACATTCATCTTGTGACGGGCAAGCAGGTCGATGTATTTCTTGATGAATTCAGCCGGAGGAAAATGGCGGCTGACATCTAGATGCATTCCGCGCCAACAAAATCTCGCGCAGTCACTGATCTCCAGGCACGGAATCGCCAGTCCGTCACTACGGGCATCATCCGCTGAGAGCATTTGTCCAAATGTCAGCAATCCATAGAACAATCCAGCTGTCGTGCTCGCAGATACCGACACGCCCTTTTCATCAACCGAAAGCGTATAAGATTCTTTGCCCTGTCCAGTATTCGCCGAAGTCAGAGAGACTGAAAGACCGACATGTTCTCTTGCGTCGTGATCGACAACTCTCGGCTGCAAATTCGCGGTCGGCTTCAGCATCTCAAGGAAGGTCTCGACAACCTCCTGCACCGCCGGAGTATTGGTCAGAAAGCGAATTGGAAAATCACGGGATAGTCTGAGTGAATGTCCCGTGAGTCGGGAATTCGCGGGAAGGGGAATCAGCGAAAGCTGCGGCGTCATCAGTCGGTCTTCCTGTAACCCAGTAACTGCGCCGAGACCTTCCAGACGCCATAGTTGCCTTTGCTATCCTTGGGTCGAATGTTCTCGATGACAAAGCGCACCGTATGTCTGCCGACCGTGAGATGATCAGTCAGGTCGAGTTCCAACGGCGCCACCGTATCCCCCGGACACCAGCCGCTGCGGCTGTAGTCGCACGACCAAGAGCCATCAGTCCAGCGTCGGCAATACGGATTGACCGCTCGGAATCGTTTGCAGTCATCACGCCAGGGACGGTAACGATGAACAACTTGCCCGTCCACTCGGATGACATTGTCCTTTTGCACAAACTCGTCTGCATCCGTGCCATCGGTGCAGTGACCGCTGACATAGTATCGCATCATCACCCGCTTCATTCCTGCCGGCACATCGACATCAACCTGCACTCCCGTGTCTCCCATCTTCTCGCGGGTAAATGATTCCTCGTACAGGATGCCTTTGACCCAGGTGGGGGCGACGACCTGTGAGTCGGCAACATATTCCAGCGAGAAATCCATCTTCCACGCCGGACTCACCCAGGTGTCGACACATCCCTTTAACAGACACTTGCCCTGAAGCAGCGTCGCCATAGGTGTGAGGTCGACGTCATACTCGGTGCGTCCGCCGTAGGCCGTGATGAACTTGATCAACTCAATATCCGGATTCCCCGGGATTTCGAGGCGTACGTTGCCTCCCCTGTCCCAACGGTCGTATACCTCCAGTTCATCCTTGGGAATTGGCTTGAGCACCAGATGCCCTGTGATATGCGTTGGATTGCTGAGTTTTGGCAGTTCAACGACTCGCGTGATCACGCGACCGTAATCGCGAGCAGAAACAGTTTCTGTGTTGTACTTGCCGGAGTCCTTGTCGTCAAAGTGAATCATGTTATCGTTGAAAACTACGATCCGCTGTGGTTCACACAACGCCGTGCTCCCTGTCACAAGAAAGGCAATCAAAAGCGCCCAGACAGCCAGTGTCGCGTTGTTAACTTTCATGGTACTTATTCTCCTCTAGATCGCAGCTTGTATGTTCGAATCTCGAAGGGTTTCATCCGTAGCTCAACCGGACCGGTCACTGAAGTCAGTTTTTGTGACGTCCACTCCATTAAATCTGTCTCCTCCAACGATGCGCCGGGAAGATCAATTTCCAGTCGACCACTTGAGTGGCGTCCGTGCGTTTCCACAATTCTCAGTATCAGGCATGATTCCTTTTCAGCTTTTTTCACCACCTCCAGCGACACTCCTTCACCGATCAATCGAACCGGGATGATCTTGTTTGAAGCGCGATACCCGTCGAAAACCATTAATCCTTGGTTCAACCGGGCGGCCTCGGCGATCACCTCGGAGTGGGCTAGATCACCGGCGTGGGGGAGCAGGCTGTACACAAAGTGGTGCTCACCCTGGTCCGCATCCGGGTCGGGATAATTAGGGGATCGGAGTAGATTCAGATCAAGCAGGCCGTTCTCTACATGGTAACCGTACTTACTGTCGTTGAGGAGAGCAACACCATGATCCTGTTCGGACAGGTCGGCGTAACGATGTCCGGCCACCTCGAATCGTGCCTGTTCCCACGACGTATTCCGGTGAATGCTTCGCCTCAGAAAGCCGAATTGGATGTCGAACGTCGCCTGGTCAGTCTGCACCGTGACCGGAAACGCCACCCGGAGCATTCGGTGTTTCTCGTGCCAATCTACCACGGTCTCGAAATCGAGGCGTTTCGATGATCTGCCCAAGTATACGCGCTGATCAATCTGCGATTGACCGATGCGATAACGGAAGAAGAGCCCCTGTCGCACGTCGCCCGACGGCAACGACTCAGCTTTGACCACTATTGCATTTTCCAGAACAGCATCCCGATAGAAGGCGTCAATATCCCAGGCGTCCCAGTCGTTTGGACGGTCTTCATACAGCGTCAACACGTTGCCCGGTTGGTCGGGCGGGATGATCTCTCTTCCCGTTTCCTTGTCAAAGCATCGGCACAAAGTGCCCTGCTCCGTGAATTCGTAGCGCACCAACTCATTGTCGAGAACAAGCCTTTTTGCTTGAAGCAACGGTCTGGCGTTTGACACCACTTTGGTCAACGTCATGAAGGAGTAGGGAGCAACATTCACCTGAACGATAAGTTGATCATTCTCGATTTGCGACGAGAGTACATTGCCGTTTGCGTCCTTTACAGTACAATGTGACCATTCCGCCGGGAGCAAAACCGCGCCCTCATAACGATAATGGAGAGAATTGAAAAGCGTGATGCAGTCCTCATTTCGTTCCAACAGCTTTGAGGCAACGTCAGTCATTATATTATCGCACAAACTCAGCGCTTCGCGATATTGCTCATCTACCAGACGGTATACACGCCAAATGCTGGAGCCGGGGATGATGTCGTGAAACTGATTGATCAAAACGGTCTTCCAGATATCGTCTAGCGATTTCTGCGGATAGCGATCGACCGGCAAACATGAGCACAGCATCTCCAAAGCCCTGAGCTTGTGTTCGAGTCGGCGATTAGCCCATTTCACGAATGCCTGCGTTGTTAATGTGCCGCGATGAAGCTCCAGATACAGCTCGCCCACCCAGGTCGGAACCTCGTCGTAATGCTTGGCCAATCGGTGGAAGAAGTCCCTGGCACTCCCGAACCGCACCCGAGGCGCGCCCTCAAGATTCACCATGCGCCTTCCCATTTGAATGTGCTCTTCCTTTGGTCCACCGCCGCCATCGCCGACGCCAAATAGGCTTATGAACTCGTCGATATACTCTTTTTCTTTGAACTGGTCTTGAGCAGTGACCAGCGACTCTGCAGCCAGCTGGCTGTTATAAGTGTTCTCCGGCGGGAAATGAGTCATTACTTCGCTGCCATCGATTCCTTGCCACTTAAATGTGTGGAAGGGAAATTCGTTGACCTGATTCCAGGACAGTTTCTGCGTTAAGAAGTAATTGATCCCGCTTTTCAGAAGTATTTGCGGTAACGCCGCCGAATAGCCGAAAACATCGGGCAGCCAGAGATTGTCAACGTCGACTCCGAACTCATCGCGAAAGAAATTCTTGCCGTGAAGGATTTGCCTGACAAGTGATTCGCCGCTTGGTACGTTGCAGTCGGCCTCGACCCACATGCCTCCCTGAACTTCCCATCGACCCGCTTTTACGGCTGCTTTTACGCGTTTATACAATTCCGGATAGCGCTCTTTGACGAAAGCGTAGTGTTGCGCCTGTGATGCGCCAAATATATAGTCAGGGTAGCGGTCGATCAGATCCAACTGGGTGGCGAAAGTGCGGGCGCATTTACGAATGGACTCTTTCACCGGCCATAGCCACGCCGTGTCGATGTGCGCGTGCCCAATGGCAGTAACCAATAGACTGGATGCCGACGCAGGCTTCGACATCTCCTTCGCGAGAATTTCGCGCAGGACAAGAGGATTGTCGCCGCCTATCGCGAAGGCATTCAGACCCTCAATCGCTGTCTTGATGATCCTGGCACGGCGGACGCTATGCTCCGGAAGGCTCTTGATCAAGCCAAGGAGAACGCGCAGATCAAGCGTTAACTCCCATATAGCGGTGTCAAAGACTCCCAGCCGGATAGAGTTCACTCTTGCGTCATAGAAACCGTACCGATTCGTTGATCTCGCATCGGGATCGAGATCACAGAACATGCCAAACAGACCATTGGCGGCCGCTTCAACCCAAAGCTCAATCACTTCGCCGCCGACGCAGGAATCATGCAGACGAACGATGTCCCGGCCGAACTCGGTATCAAAAACCGATCCGTTGGTGATTCCCTGAACTATCTGTCCATCGGGAAGAAAGACCAGGCCTTCGCCGCCGAGATCAAGTTGCGCCACGACCGTTTTGCCGCGCCATGAAGTTGGCACGGTGCCGGTAAGATGAAACCAGGCGCTTTCCCACGTTTGCCCCCAGATTGCGCCTGTCTCAATTTGAGTGTATCTGAGTTGGGTCCGTTCCTCAAAGCTAACCGGATCTGCTGACCGAGCACAGGTTGCTTCGAGCGACACTGAATCCGTGATAATATTCCGAATCGCGCGGCGGTAGAACTGATCAATACGCCTGATGGCGATAAGCGTGTCTTTTTGATTCACCGCGTATCTCCCACGTTCGACTATTTATTCGATTCTTGCCCACGATCAGACACAAATCCATCATCGTGTGTATCGCGGCTGGAGGATGCAAGTCGCCTATTCATGCGTCGTAGGTCACGGAATCCACCGATTACGAACCAGACTATGACCACCGCCGACAAGACGACATTGATCGCCAGATAGATTCTCCAGAAGAGAAGCCACGACTCGTCGCTGACCTCGTATGTAAGGTTATAGATGGTTCCGAAGATGAACACGAGCAGCCAGCCCCCTGCCCACACATAGTTTAGTATGTATATTATCTTGTCACCGCGCGTGAATTCCTTGCCCATCCCCAGTATCTTCCAACCACGGGAAGGCACCGCTGTTACTACGTCTGATTCGCCTGCAATCGCATATTTCCCTCGGTGCAGCAGCTTGTCAAAATCAAAGTCGCGCCGTTTGCCGAGCAAGGACACGACAATATATACGATCGATGCTCCCAGCATGGCAATTCCCCAGAACCATTGACCGTTGATGAAGAAGTTGGGGATTATCTGATGAATGATGATTCCCGCCACGGCTATACCCGAACCGGTGATCATCGCCGACCACGCCGCCGTCGTGGTGCCACGTTTCCAATACAAGCCACCGATTATCACAGCTCCCGATCCCCCCGCAAAGATGGCGCCGGTGATAGCGAAAAACAAAAAGATGTATTCGCTTTGCTTGAAGAGCAGACTGAAGAAGAATGCAAACACACCGACGAAAATAATCGCCAGACGCAACATGCGTAGATGCTGACGCGGCTCAAATGCTTTCTTCCTCAACGGCTGGATGACATCCTGCACGATGATACTTCCCCAGGAATGCATGTAGGCATCAAGCGTGCTGATGCTGGCCGCCAGCATCATGGCTGCGAACGCCCCGATCAGGCCGCGCGGCAGAATATGGGTTAGCACCAACGGTACTTTCAATTGACTCTGCACGGCCGAGCCGTCAATCCCAGATAGAGTCACGCCGACCGCTTTGGCAGTCTCCGAAAAATCAGGGTGGTTCAGGACGGTGTAGGCGATGATCGGAACGAACAGAAACATCACATTCATCGGCAGGTTACGAAGTGAAGTCAGCACGCTGGCCATCTTGGCCTCGTGTGCGCTTTTGGCCGATGAATTATAGGCCTGAGTCCCCTGCCATGACATCGTTCCGTAGACAACACCGATAATGCCGACCAGAAAATACCAGAAATTGAAATCTTTCACCTGACTTGTATGGAAGGGATTGATTAGCGAGGCATCCTGCGGAGCCGCCGCCAATGCCTGTTGGACATGCCCCCAGTCGAAGCTGATGAAAAAGTAAATCACGAGAATCGCAAAGACACCATAGACCAGCACTCCCTGGAAGAAATCGGCGTAGATCACCGATACCTGTCCGCCGCTTAGTACGAAGTAGAGTGAGATCGCAATAAGCAGTATCATCATCAGCGGAAACGTGCTGATGCTGAGCCCAAAGAGAGAGATGGTTTCCGGAAGTCCACAGAAGTAGATAAAGAATCTGGCTTCGACGGCGGGGAAAATACCGAAATTTACGATGCCCGATAGGAAGGCGATCATGCCGGTGAAAATGCGGAATTCCCGGCTGTAGCGTTCCTCGAAGTACTGCGCCAAGGTCAGCGACCGCGTTTCCCGGAAACGATAAACCACCCACCCCGACACAGTAATAATCAGCACAACTAGAGCCGTGGTCATTCCCCACCAAGTCATCGAGAACCCGGCTACCAGATTCATCTCCAGATTCCCTACCACGGTGATTGCCCCGATACCGGCGGCGCCACTGGCAACACAGAGCACGTACCGGCCGGCCGAGCGCCCAGCCGCCAGGAAATCCGCAACGCTCTTCATCGCCTTGCGACCGGCCTCTACCGAGAGGATCATCAGTCCGAGTGAGACAAAGACGATTGTCCAATCAAGCACACTAAGATTCATTGCGGCTCCGAAGCTGTTTGAAGTGACGATCAAAGAGCAAAATTACCGAGGAATATTTGAAAACGCGATTGAGCATGCGTCGACTACTTCCCGGCCGTCTCTTGTCTGAGGCAACCTTCCTGATCGATTAAGAGGCGAAAGCGCCCGTCCTGACTGACCAGCTCGGCACAAAACTGGTGGGTTGCTGCCTCCAACTTGGGCGGCCACACAAACTCGCGCGGTGACGTTGACGCAAGTCCCAACTCGGCGAAGTCCGATGTGTATGTTCCATTCTGCATGAAGTAGTTTCGCTCGGCGTAATACACTTTCCGCAGCGCCCACCTCGCCGAATCAACCGGATCGGGTACGAAGGCGACGGCCTGTGATCCGACGACAGCATCGGTGAACTGCACCAGACCCCACATCTCAGGATAATGCATCGCTATCAAACCCTGCGGAGACCAAACCCAGTTGTTTTCCGGCAACGACTTGCCGGTAGCCGCATCAATAACCTTGGAGTATTTGCCATCTTTGACTTCTGTCTGCCACTCGACACGCGAGAAATTGATCTTCCACTGATCTCCGTTCTGTGGAGGAGTGGCGCGGTGCGCACATTCCCTTAACACTGCCCACGGGAAGGCAATCTCAACCGTCCAACCGGTGTCGACATCGCCTGGATGGTTCAGCGTCCCCTGCACGGTGACTGCCGTTTTCAAGCCCTGAATATCCCAGGCGTTGACCGCCGGCCCACCGTCACGGTAGGGCTTCAACAGCAAAAGGTCCCACACCGTATTGAGGGCGTTCAACTCAAGTTCGTAATACTCGTGTGTGTCCATGTCGGGGTCGATAAAGACTTCGAAATCGTTGTCGTGATAGATGACGGCATCCCGCTCGGTCAGTGTCGCCAACACACCTGTTTCTTTCAATTCGGCGGCGACATACAGATACGATGAATCCCACATGAGCTTAGCTCTTGTTTCGAAATACGGCTTCGGTTTGAGACTCCCCTCGATGTCGACGAATGATTCCGTCCAGGGGGCCTGTTGCCATGCCTGCTCATCCATGCGGCCGTTGATCATCACTGACTGATTCGTGCGGTAGCAGACGTACTGCCGCGGGGCAAACGGGATCTGCGGAGTGGGCATTGACTCGGATGACTTCTTGACCGAGGCCGCAGAGGCGTTCTCGGGCTGTATCTGGCAACCAGCAGTCAAGCAGAGTATCAAGAGCGCCAACGCGCTGAGCAGGAGAATCGGTAGTCTATATCTCTTCACATGCCTCGAGTAGTTCACGTACCGAAGTGGTGGCAAGGCAGACGCAGGTATCGGCCGCGCCATAGTACAAAAGGAGTTCCGTGTCATCGTCAAGGAAACCATCCTTTGGCTGATGTGCCGGAACCAGACCTGTTGGGAAAACCACATTGGGGACTTGCCCAATCAGTTCGTAGAGTTCACGCGGTTCGAGAATATTGTATCTACTCCGCCCGATGACCTTCCCGGGATTATCCAAATCAAGGAGGACAACGCCAGCTTGATAGATATTGCTGGTAGCGAAATGAGTCGCTACACCGTGGTAGATATGGAGCCAACCTCTGCGGGTCTTGATTGGCGGTGGTCCGGAGCCGATATATTCATCCCAAAAATGAAACCGTCCGCTCATAACGATCTCTCTTGGGGTCCAATTCAGCAGATCATCCGACATCGCCAACTCGATCTCGCTGCCGCTGGCGATGCCACCATCCAAGCGCGACCGATTTGGACGATAGAGCAGAGCATACTCGCCGCCAATCTTCTCCGGGAACAGAACCGCGTTACGCGCATCCCCGTGCATGAGCATTCCCAGAAAATCGTAATGCCGGAAATCAGTCGTCTGTGCTAGGCCAATCCGGCAGCCCATATCAGTGTCTAGTGCCAGCGTAATGTAAAACGATTCGTCGATTCGAGCGATCCTCGGGTCGTACACGTGGTACGCCCGGCAGTCCAACTTCTCCATACCGCGCAACTGAATCGACTCGGTAGCGACTGCAAAGTTAATCCCATCATCACCGAAAGCCGGCAGCAAGAAAGTCTCCCGTCCGCGATTCTGGACTCTAAGAAGCAAGACGGTCTGGTTGCCCCATCGCACGGCCCCCGGATTAAACACGGATGACGCGTCTACCAGATATGGTTTGACGTTCGGTATGTCAGAGCGAGTGATGAGAGGGTTCTGCAGACATCTCTTCATAAAGTGCGAAAGCGTGTAAACACTCTAAGTGAAGATAGAGGAAACGGGGGCTGGTTACAAGCGGTTTCTCCATTCCGAGGTTTCGCGTGATGTCCTAGATCGCCTGCAAGAGCGAGAACGAGTGTATCCCCACAAATCAGACCTTGAATAGGTGCCTCCCCGCTCTTCCGCATTACTTGACGACAACTCTTCACTCTTCTTCAACGATGGCTCGCGACTACATATTGAACCAGGACTCCCTGCTTCCAAGAGCTGTTACCGACACCACATTTGACATACAGCCTCTTTTAACACCTTTCTAACATAGTAGGCCGTAACGAGGGGCAGAACGGAACAGCACTCTTCGAGTCCACTCTCAGCCGAGAGTAGACAGATATCAGCATTCATCTTTCTTAGAAAACCAGGGCTAGCGGAGAGCGGAGAATCAATAACTAATTGACTATCAATATATTACGCTGTTAGAAAATACTTATGCGGAGAGGCAGGGATTCGAACCCTGGAACCCCTTACGGGGTTAACGGTTTTCGAGACCGCCGCTTTCGACCACTCAGCCACCTCTCCGGCATCATCTAATGATTCATCGGAGCCGACTAGGCCTCCGACAAGACATCTTATATACAATTCCAGAGTTGGCTTGCCAAGGGGAATTTCGCGGACAGATGAAGCGTGCATTGCTCCTCCCGTCTCGCCCCCCAAATCACAACGCTGTAACTACAGATGAATATCGCTATCATCAGTTGGCGCGAATATCTCGGCCGCCAGTCGTTCGATTTCCTCTTCTTTTGGCTTGAGAAAGAGAAATCCCGCCGGACAGACCACGGAAATCAGCACATAGGTATCAAGATCGTTGGTGAGGAAGAAACAGATCATGCCATAGATCGCCGGCATGGCGCACAGCGCGAATATCGGCGCGTATGCCGCCGCAAGCTGTCTGGCGAATGATGCCGGATGAAAACTGTAGCGCGTTTGCAGCGCCGCCGCATTGATAATACGACGTTTCAGTATATACGCTGCGAAAACATCAGCAAGCGCTACCGCGATAAAAGCGTATCCGACGACCTGGGCATCACCTGCTGCGATCAGCGGTTGCGACAGGAAATGGAAATTCTTATGCAGAATCAGCACGACTGCCAGCAATCCCGCCGGCACGCCGAGGCAAATCTGTACTCCTAGTCGCGCTATGGCGGCCCGCACTTCTATGACATTAACTTGAATCACTTCCGTTTCTCCCTGATCGATTCAAAGAAAGCCGAAATCAGCGCCGTACATTCAAATTCGCGCACCCCACCGACAACTTCCACGCGATGATTAAGTCGCGGATCCTGTACGATGTTGAACAGCGACCCGCAGGCGCCCGCTTTGGGATCTTTGGCGCCAAACACCAGACGAGGAAGGCGCGCCAGCACGATGGCCCCGGCGCACATAGCGCAAGGTTCAATTGTGACGTAGAGCGTGGCTTTGTCAAGATAGCGACTTTGTGCCTGATTGCAGGCGGCAGTGATGGCGATCATTTCCGCATGCGCCGTCGGATCCTGAAGGGTCTTGTTAGAATTGTTACCGCGCCCGATCACTTTGTTGTCCAGCACAACAACGGCACCAATCGGGATTTCCTCACGCGATTCCGCAATTTCGGCTTCCTTCAAGGCGAGCACCATAAAATGCTCGTCAATCTGTGCGGGAGTGATTTCGGGGTTGAAAAGCAAAGGCGATCTCCATTCGTGGTATGTGCCGGGCGCGCACACCAAATAGAGTGACATACCATGCAAAAAGATGCGCTACTGGTGCGCAATATTCGAGTTCAAAGTAGAGGTGCGATTGGCAAAAGGCAAGACAATTGGCGTGGCTGTCTCACAGGGATACAGTCAATTTGTAGAACTTCGTGTCATAGAGAGCTTGATTCGGCTCACCACCGTAACGGGCGTAATCGAAGCGCACATCAAGATTAGCCACCAGCCAACGGAGCCGAACCCGTGAGGAGCGCATGTGCTCAATGATCCTCGTATACTTGATCAAACCATTGAGACTAAAACCGAGTCCGAGAGTATTGACGTCGGCGCCATAGCTTCCCAGAGGATCATCTTTGAATTTGCCAAGACGTAGATAACAAACCTCCAGCAGCCCCAACTCCACGCCCCCTTTGAGGAGTTTGCCTTCGTCAAGGTGCGGTTTCTCGATTTCTCCGACAAGCGTCATGTCAACTACCGAACAACCAGTCTTCACGTATTTGGCATGAAGCGATAATCCTTTGTGGTATCTCTGCGGAAGCATTTCCCCACCCTGAGCGCCGTTCGCGACGACATATGTATATCTTGGCGTTATCTGCATTGCCGGTGGGGGCTCCAGCAACTTCTGCGGGTGCTTCGAGCGCCAGACTCGCCACAATGGCAATTCTACGGTGATGCCGACGTCTTCGCCGTTTGCAGCGAAGCTGGAGCTATAACTAGGGCCCTCAGGATACCAGGACTCAGTGACGTCCTCCGTTATTCGCTTGTAGGTGTAGCCGATTCCGACGCGGATCAGGTAGTCAGCGCCTATTGCAACAGTATAACAATCTGCGCGGTCGCGTGCGTGCGACACTATCGCCCCTGTACCGAAGTTTAGTTCCAAACGAGAGAAAGCGAACGCGAGGCTAACGTTCAACAGGGGATTCTTCCCCCAGTGAAGCCGCTGCGACGACATTCCGGCGCTGAGGGTGTACGAATTCAGATGGAGATCGTCAGTATGTGTCGGCAGCCATTTCGTGCTTTGCGGCGGCCATGCTACCGCAATCGTTCTGTTGAGATGAAACAGCCCGACTCCTCCGGGATTGTACAACGCCGATTCTTCGTTCACCAAGTCGATCGCACAAGCCCCCATGCCGTTCGCACGCGCCGAGTTGACTAGATTCAGAAACGGTGAAGCGGCTGTGCCCACTTTTTGTTGACACCGTGCCTGTGGAGACCAGAAAGGCAGAATCATGGCCACTATAAGCAATAGCTTCGCCCAGAGTCTAAATCCATTCAGCCGTCGGTCTGTCGTAAAAATGCTCAAAAGTCGTACTATGCGCGCCACAAACGATCCCTTCGTAGCTTCAGATTGGCGCTAACAAGATAGCAGAAGATAGACTACTCTGTCAAGAGATTTTCACAAGTGGAATGAGCCTTAGCTATGGGCGATTTAGACGACAAGGAGGTGAACAGTTGGGCGGGTGTCTGCCTTGGGACGCTACTCCGGCGTCATCCCCAACCGTTGCGCTTCAGCCTCGATAAACCGCTGCAGACCGATGCGGTCGTCCTCGTAGATGTTGATAAACCTCGCGCCAACTTCGTAAGTGCCGTCAGACAACTTGGCGGCGCGGGTGACCTGGCAGACCGCGGTCAACTCGGAATCGATATCATTTTCGTAGACACGCAAGAATTGTGGGTGCTGTTTTTTCCAGCGCGGGATAGTGATGGTCATCTTGAACATGTCGTCTTTGTGATAATCGCACTTGGCGACAAACATCAAACCTCCCGCTCCGATATTGCGCGCCTCACCCAGAGTCTCGGTATCGGCTTTGGCGGCAAACAGAATCTTCTGGGCGGTTAGTTTGCAGTGATTCGGAATACGTACGAACTGACGACGATTCTTGGCTACTGGTCTTCTGGCTGTAACTGTCATATTCTAAATCCCCAAGTCGGAACGGTTTTTTCCGACCTTATTGAAAGACGATCAACGACGGGCGTTTGCAAACGCCTGCGCCTGAACCATGGCCATTATCCGGCCAACACTAATTTTATCGGAGTCTGACACCGCTTTTTAACTGCCTTAGCGCCAGTATTTTCTTGATCAACCGAATGGGAACGTGTATCGTATAAGGTTGTGTTATGACTGCTGAACGTCTTCCCAAGCCCAAATGGCTGAAAGTCAACGCGAACTTCGGAGCGGATTACCGGCGTGTGCGCGGGTTACTGGCAGAGCACAAACTCCATTCGGTCTGCCAGGAAGCCAATTGCCCCAATATGGGGGAGTGTTTCGAAGCGGGCACGGCGACGTTCCTGATTCTTGGCTCTGTCTGCACGCGCGGCTGTGGCTTCTGCGATATCCTCAAGGGCAAACCCAAAATACATGATCTCGGCGAGCCGGAACGTCTGGCGAGAGCGGTTGCCAAATTGGGTTTGAAACACGTCGTGATTACTTCGGTCACTAGAGACGATCTCGCTGACGGCGGAGCTTCGATTTTCGCTCAAACGGTCAGCAAGTTGCGGGAGTACGATCCCAATATTCAGATCGAACTGCTGGTGCCCGACTTTCAGGGTTCCAAGACGGCGTTAGACCACGTGCTTGATTCGGCGCCGGACGTGTTCAACCATAATATCGAGACTGTACCGAGGTTGTATGATACAGTACGGCCAAAGGCGGACTATCGCCGCAGCTTGTCGATCCTGCGTTACGCAAAAGGTTCCGGCAGGGTTGCGCTGGTCAAATCCGGCATTTTCGTCGGCATCGGCGAGCGCGAAGACGAGATCAAGCAGACCATGCAAGATATCCGCGATTGTGGCGTAGACATGCTCACCATCGGTCAATATCTGTCACCGTCGGAACAACACCTGCCAGCTGAAAAATACTATCATCCCGACGAGTTTGTCATGTTCAAGCGCTGGGGCAATGAAATGGGATTCAGGCATACCGAATCTGGTCCGCTCGTGCGCAGTTCCTACAAGGCGTCTTTTCAGAGCGCCAACCTGATTTGAGAAGATGATTCAGATTTTCTTTGCCAAAGAACTCGGCTTCTGCTGGGGCGTAGAGCGGGCGATCAATCTCGCCGCCAAAGCCAAAAACGACCATCCCGGGGAAGTAACCATCTTGAAAGAAATCGTGCACAACCGACAGGTGGTAGATTTCTTCAAGCAAAAAGGTGTCGGCCAGGCGGAATCTCTCGACCGCATAGACACCGGCACATTAGTGATCTCGGCGCATGGTCTCAGCCCGAGACTAAAGAAAGAGGCACTAGCCAAAGGGCTTAGAATCGTGGACACAACTTGTCCCCTTGTGGAGAATGTCCACATCTTCACGCGGCAGTTGATTAACGATGGCTACAAAGTGATCCTCTACGGTGAGCCGGAGCATGATGAGGTGATGGGCGTAATGGGCATCGATGGAAAGAACATCCATCTGCTGGCGGAATATGATGATATCGACAAGCTGCCCAAGTTCGAGGGCAAGGTCGCGTTGATAACACAGACTACGCGCGGCGTCAGAGCTTTCGAGCAGGTCAGCGCCCGGATGAAAGAGATTTATCCTGACATCAAGATTGTCAACACCATCTGTGATGCCACCGACAAGCGACAACACGCAATTCATGATTTGGCGCCGAATATGGATATGGTGCTGGTGATCGGGTCGCTCAGCTCCGGCAATTCGCACCGGTTGCGCGATATCGCCAAGCAGCACTGTGGCAAGGCCCATTTGATCGACTCGCCGGAAGACATTGACTGGTCGTGGTTTGATAGTTGTCGGAAGGTCGGCATTACTGCGGGTGCTTCGACCCCAAGCTTCTCGGTAGAACAAATACTCAAGGCGCTCCACGAAAAAGTCGGCATTGACTTGGCGAATTCCGACGCGCGCATTTTCGAATACAAATCATTTGCAGGATACAGAGATGTTCAACCGGCCTCGTAAACAGACGCGTCAGGTGTCGGTCGGCGCGGTCAAAATCGGCGGCGATACGCCGGTGTCAGTGCAGTCGATGACCACCACCGATACCCGCGATATCGACGCGACCGTCAAACAGATCCATCAGCTTGAGGAAGCCGGTTGCGATATTATTCGCGTGGCCGTACTCGACAAAAAAGCCGCCGAATCGCTGGCGGAGATCAAACGGCAGATCAGTATCCCGCTGGTAGCCGATATCCATTTTCACTACCGGCTGGCGCTAATTGCGGCTGAACAAGGTGTCGACAAAATTCGCACGAACCCCGGCAATATCGGTGATGACGTCAAGATGGAGACAGTTGTGGCCGCCTGCAAAGAGCGCCACATTCCGATTCGTATCGGCGTCAATACCGGCTCGCTGGAAAACGATCTGGTGCAGCAGTACGGTCGCTACAGTCCGGAAGCGCTGGTCGAATCGGCGATGCGTAAGGTGCGACTGCTGGAGGAAATGGGATTTGAAGATATCGTCATCTCGCTGAAATCATCCGAAGTCGCCGGTATGGTTGAAGCATATCGCCTCATGTCCCGGAAAACTAACTATCCGCTGCATCTTGGTGTAACGGAAGCCGGCCCTCTTCAGGCAGGCACGATCAAATCCTCCGTAGCGTTTGGACTGCTGCTGCATGAGGGAATCGGCGACACAATCCGCGTTTCCTTGTCAGCCGACCCCGTCGAAGAAGTCAAGGTCGGCAAGAAGATTCTCCAATCGCTCGGGCTGTTCTCCAACATGCCGGAGTTGGTTAGTTGCCCCACCTGTGGACGCCTGCAAACTGATTTGTTTGGACTGATCGGGCGCGTGGAGAAAGTGCTTGAAGGAATCCACAAGCCGATCAAAGTCGCCGTTATGGGGTGCAATGTCAACGGCCCCGGTGAAGTGGCCGGCGCCGATATTGGTGTTGTCGGTGGCGCCGACTATCTGTCACTCGTCCGCGATGGCAAAGTAATCGCCAAACTCCCCCCGGAACAGCTTGAAGAAGCTCTATTAAAAGAGCTTGAACGGTTTAGATAGGACTGCCGCTTTTGAATCCTTTTGCAAAAGACCCGACCGTTGACTTTGGATAAAGAACCTCGGAATTGTCATTGCGAGGAGTCAGGGCGGGTGAGAGTGTGGAGGGGCAATGACGACGAAGCAATCTGCGCGCCTGCATCGAGAGAGCGCAGATCGAGATTGCTTCGTCGTGCTCCACACCCTACACCACCTCTCCGCACTCCTCGCAATGACAAGGTCTGGGCTTTTCAGTATTCCACTTCAAAATCTTACCGGCGCTGGAATCGTTTGGTTGCGCCGCGACAAATTGCTATCTTTGACCAATGACTGTTTTCTTTAAGGAGTAATCATGAACGTTTTCGAATTTGCGATGAAAATGGAAAAAGACGGGCAGACGTACTATGAGGAGCACGCTGCGAAGGAAACCAGTTCGGCTCTCAAGAAGATCTGGCAACAACTCGCGAAAGACGAAACCAAGCATTATGAGATCTTCCGCCGCATGAAGGATGGTGAGATCGGCGAGGCTGCCAAGATGGCGAAGGTGACTACTCAAATCCTCACCGACGTCAAGACCATCTTTGAGGAGCTGGCCGCCAAGAAACAGGAGTTCAAGTTCAGTAGGGGCGTGTTCGAGGCCTGGGAAAAGGCGCAAGATGTCGAGATTGAGACCGAGGATTTCTATCGCCAGAAAGAGCAGGATGAGAAGGATCCCGAGGTCAAGAAGGCGTTTGGTCTCTTGGCTGACGAAGAGAATAAGCACGTCAATCTGATCGAGCACGTGCTCGACTTCCTGCATGAGCCCAAGAGCTGGTTGGAAGACGCCGAGTGGAGCAACATAGACAAAATGTAGAGCTTTCGTAGGGGCGCACGCCGTGCGCCCTCTCTTCTATTATCAGCGGGGCACGAACCAGTGTACCGCCACTAACACGGAGCAATCAATGGGTACATATCGCATGGCGCAGCCGGTCAATGAACCGGTTCTTAGTTACGTCCCCGGATCGTCGGAACGGAAAAAGCTGGAAGCCGCTCTGACGGACTTGAAATCAAAGCAGATCGAAGTTCCGCTGGTTATCGACGGCAAAGAGATTCGCACTGACAAGAAAGTCAAAATCACCGCGCCGCATGATCACAACCTCCTACTCGGTTATGCCTATCATGGCGGCAAAAAAGAAACCGAACTGGCAATCGAGTCGGCGATGCGCGCGCACAAAACCTGGGCGGCAATGCCCAGACATCATCGCGCCGCGATTTTTCTCAAAGCCGCCGATCTGCTGGCCGGACCCTATCGCTACATCGTCAACGCCGCAACCATGCTGGCGCATTCCAAGAACGCGTATCAGGCGGAAATCGACGCCGTCTGCGAGTTGGTCGATTTCTTCCGCTTTAATGCCTACTACATGCAGGTGATCGCCGATATCCAGCCGATCAATCCCGATCCGCTGATCTGGAATCGGCTCGACTACCGGCCATTGGAGGGCTTTGTCTACGCCGTGGCGCCGTTCAATTTCGTTTCGATCAATGGCAACCTGCCGACCGCCCCCGCTATGTGGGGCAATGTGGCGGTCTGGAAACCGGCATCAAGTGTGCTGTATACGTCGCATTTCCTGATGAAGATTCTCATCGAAGCCGGTCTGCCTGCGGGCGTTATCAATTTCGTCACCGGTAAATCGAGCGAGATTAGCGAGGTTGTGTTCAACAATGAGAATCTTGCCGGTATCCATTTTACCGGCTCAACTCCGGTGTTCCAGGGTATGTGGAAAACCATCGGCACGAACATCGCCAAGTACAAATCCTATCCGCGCATCGTCGGCGAAACCGGCGGCAAGGATTTTATCTTCGTGCACAACTCCGCAGTCCCCGCGCAGGTTGCGACGGCGATTACCCGTGGCGCGTTTGAGTATCAGGGTCAAAAATGCTCGGCGGCTTCAAGAACTTATGCCCCAAAATCGCTCTGGTCGCAGATCAAAGAGATTGTGCTGAAACAGATCAGCGAGATCAAGATGGGAGACCCCTGCGACTTCGGCAACTTTATGAACGCCGTCATCGACAAGAGCGCGTATGACAGCATCAAAGCCTATGTCGACTTCGCCAAGACCGCCCCCGATGCCAAAATCATCGCCGGCGGCAACTGCGATGACTCCAAGGGATATTTTATTGACGCCACCCTGATCGAAACCACCAATCCGAAATTCAAGACGATGGAAGAGGAAATCTTCGGGCCGGTGATGACGGTCTATGTCTATGACGACGCCGATTTCGACAAGACGTTAAAGCTGTGCGATGAAACCTCGTCCTATGCGTTGACCGGCGCAGTCTTCGCCACCGACCGTCACATCATACAGGTCGTCGAGGGCGTCTTGCGCAATGCCGCGGGCAATTTCTATATCAACGACAAACCGACCGGCGCAGTAGTCGGGCAGCAGCCGTTTGGCGGCGCCAGAGCTTCCGGCACCAACGACAAGGCCGGCGCGCTCCACAACATGATCCGCTGGACCTCTCCGCGCGCGATCAAAGAGAATCTCCTTCCTCCGACGGATTTCAAGTATCCGTTCATGGGGTAGGGGTAGATAACTGATTTGAATGCGCGGCAGATGTAATGCCTGCCGCGCATGAATGCCAAATCCAAAGCAGTATTGACCACTCAACTACTTCCTTCGTAGTTTCGTAACTTATGTCCAGTCTCCACGTAAACTCTAGTGAACACTGATTCTCAACACGCGAGAAGGTAGCCATGCTGGTATGGACGGTTCTGAGTAAGTTTGCATTTCTGGTCGGCCTGATCTGGCTCGTGTCTGAAATCGTCCTGGCGCGAGTTACGCTCTCCAAGAGCGACAAAGCGAAAGGTCTGGATCGATCTTCGTTACGATTGTTGTGGTCGCTAATAGGCGTGTCCCTTGCCGCAGGAATCTATCTGGGCACCAGAGGCATTGGCTATATTGCCAACAGCAGTCTGGCGATTTCGGTCGCCGGTCTGGTTCTCATCTTCTTGGGATTGGCCGTCCGTTGGACGGCAATCCTGACCCTGAGAAAACACTTCACCGTCAACGTGAATATCGGCGACAGTCATCAGTTGATTGACACGGGAATATATTGGTTCGTGCGCCACCCGGCTTACACGGGGAGCCTGGTATCATTCCTCGGCCTCGGTCTGACATTCTCCAACTGGCTCAGCACCTTAGTGATCTTCGTCCCCATATTCTTCGCATTTGCCTATCGCATCCGGGTTGAGGAGCAGGCGCTTTGCGAGCACTTCGGCGATAAGTATGAACAATACTGCCTGAAAACAAGACGACTCTTGCCGATGATTTACTGAAGTGGCGCCGTTGCAGGATATTTTGTTCCGACGCGTTTTGCGTCCAGTGTTTCGCTAATTGGTAGCCCAGCCGCGAGGGTGGGAATTTCTTAGGAAGAAAACCATGCCCAAACCCTTGATCATAGCGCATCGCGGAGACGTAAAACACTTTCCGGAGAACACGCTCCCGGCTTTCGAGAGTGCGATTGTCAAGGGCGCTGATGCCATCGAGTTTGATGTACACCTGACCAAAAACGGCGAACTGGTGGTTCACCACGATGACTACCTGAGTCGAGTCGAGCAAGCGACCGGGTATATCGAGACCTACACGCTGCAGCAATTGCAGTCCCTCGATGTCGGGAGTTGGTTTGACCGACGCTTCGCAGGTCTGAAAATGCCTACCCTTAGCGATGTCCTCGCCTTGGGGAACGCCACTGTTCGTTTCGAGATTGAAATGTGTACGGCAACGCTACCGTTTCTCGTGGCCGTCATTGAAGCAATTGCGAAGAAGGGCTTGGAGGAACGGGTTGAATTGACCTCGTGGCACCTGCCGCTCCTGTTCCGTGTGAAAGAAATCAATCCCCGACTCCGCACCGGAATCTTCTTCGAACCGTTTCCAGAGTGGATGCAACTCGTAGAGCGACACGGGCGAATCCTCAATTGGCTGGTTCTGTCCAAAGCTCAGGTGGCTCACCTGCCACTCTCCCTTATTGACGACGATCTTGTGAGCCGGTTGCATGAGAAAGGGCTCAGAGTGCACGGCGCTGACCTGAACTCTGAGGAAGAGATGCAAGCGGCCATCAGGATGCAAATTGACCAGTTTTCAACCGACAACCTCGACCTTGCCCTGAGTTGCAGAACTCATCGTCCATAGGCTGATCCGGCATCAAATTACACCGGGGGTTGGAAACGACTCCCGGTTTCTCTATTGGTCATCCAAACTACTGGAACCCGGCTTCCGTTTCGGCGTTCAATGTAGAACAATGGCTGATTGAATTAACCTGCGATTGGAGTACAAAATGGCGTATAAGGACCTACTACTTCCCGAGTTCGACCAGGAGATGGCAAACACGCGTAAGACTTTGGAACGCGTACCCGACAACAAATTGGGCTGGCAACCGCATGACAAATCGTTCACCATGGGGAAGCTCGCCTCGCATCTGGCGAATATTCCAAGTTGGATCGACATGACGCTCAATCAGGACGTTCTCGACATGACCCCGAAGGATGGCAAAGCGTTTACCACTCCTCAAGCCGGCTCCACTAAAGAACTACTCGAAGTGTTCGACAAGAACGTTGCCGCGGGGCGTGCCGTCATCGCCGCCACTGGTGATGAACAATTTGGCAAACCCTGGTCGCTGGTAGCCGGCGGGAAGACGCTGTTTACCGCGCCGCGTCTGGCCGTACTGCGGGGTTTTGTGCTGAGTCATAACGTCCATCATCGCGCCCAACTTGGCGTCTATTTCCGTCTCAACGACATTCCCGTGCCGGCGATTTACGGTCCTTCCGCAGACGAGCAAGGTATGTAACCGCCGGGGACGTATAGATCAAGACGCACGCGCATTGGCACTCACAGCGGGTAGGTCGAAACCCTCGCGGTTTCGACATTTTTCAGATCGGTTTGCGTTTGACAAAGTGTCGAAAGAACAAACTTCTCGACCTACTTCATGGGATATCCCGTCCTTGCGCTGAGCATCAATGCAATATGCCTTCACGTCATGGACATTCGCAAATTGACAGTTCAGTTCGTCCGAACCATTGTGGTTCTGACGATGGTGCTCGATTGAAACTGCGACAGGGGACATGTCCTACCAATCCGCCTTGGCGGCGAACTCATTGGCTGCCCTCATCACTTCCTTGACAAACTCGAGGGTGCTATTAGAGTCGGTTTCATCTGCCGGCTGCCGAACAGAGACAGCCGGGTTTGGTCTTCTGTCCCGGGCTCGATCGATAAGACCAGCCCATGATTGATCCAGATTCTTCTTCGCCCACTCGGCGCCGGCACGCTTTGATCCAACCGTGTCGGTGCGCAGATCGTGCAACTTCCGGCAGTACTGCAAAACGATAAACGACGGATCGGCTGTGGTATCAAGACCCCGGCTCTCTTTGAAAGAGTTTGTAGGCCCGATAGTTCAACCTCAAACTGCCGCTTGGCATCCACCGCTTCACTGTACTTGAAAAACACCGCGAATGAACCGTCTGATACGATGGCGCAATGGTGACAGGCGAACTCCGACAGATCTCTCTCGTCACCAATTCTCCACTTACGCCCTCTGTATTCGGAAACAGCTTCTTCGATAGGTGCGCGAAGGGGACTGCTTAGCCACTTAATCGGTCCAAATCGAACCTGTGGTATACCGGGTTCATCGTTATGAGTCATATGCAATAGACGTACAAGCCGGCTTCTCGGTGGAACGCGGAACCCGTCTTTTTCAGTTGATGATTGTCGGTTTGACGCTTAGTCGCAAACTCAACTTGCGCGACTGGCAAACTGAATTGCTCAGCGTTCGACTCGCAACGGTGTGCTGCTGTGTCACAGCTGTCGCGCCAGAATCACGCCACCGCCACACTTGACCGGCACGATCTCTTTCGCTATACTCGTTCAATGTCCGACCACCATTCCCATCACGATTCCCACACACACTCGCACAAACATTCTCACGAGAAGAAAACCCGCATCGTGGTTTATCTGACGGCAGTGACCATGGTCGCCGAGATCGCTTTCGGATACTACACCAATTCCATGGCGCTGTTGGCGGACGGTTGGCATATGTCGTCACACGCGCTGGCGCTGGGGCTCTCCTGGATCGCGTATGCCCTTTCCCGCAAGCACCATGATAATCCCAACTTCCGCCAAGGCACCGACAAGATTCTGGCACTATCCGGCTATACCAGTGCGCTCTTCCTGCAAGTTATCGCGATCTGGATGGCGATTGTCTCAGTTGAGCGTTTCTTTCATCCAGTGCCGATCAAATTCCACGAAGCCATCTTTGTCGCCGTCATCGGACTGCTCGTCAACGGTCTTAGCGCCGTAATTCTGCACCACAAGGAAGAACACAGCGACCACAATATCCGCTCCGCCTATCTGCACGTGCTTGCGGACGGGCTAACCAGCGTGACCGCAATCATCGCCCTGACCGCCGGCATGTACCGGAAGCTGTACGCGCTCGACCCCCTTTCCGGCATTATTTCGTCGGTGATTATCACTCGCTGGGCTACCGGGCTGGCGATCAATTCCGGCAAGGACTTGCTCGACTATCGCGCTGACTGAAACGTCACTCGCGTAACTCTAAACCCGTCTGTTGCTGCGCTGTGTATTGGCTGCAAAACCGTCGCAAATTGGTCACGAGACCTGTCTCTCGTTTCGCGCGAATATGAGGGTTTGTGGCGGAGCCAAGTATTGACCCTCGCCATCAAGAAAGCGTCTTCTCCAGCCCGAACCTCCGAATGAAACTTTGAGCCGACAATTCCGTAGTCATAACTGGTACACCGATTGTTGCGGAGGAAACATGAAGACATTCTCTATCGTTTTATTGGCTGCACTGTTGGCTGTGCCCTCAGTGGCATTCGGCCATTCCAGACATTATCAAAGTTCCACCAGTCACAGTCACAGCGCTTCCGTATCGACAGACCTTCTGGACAACGGTTCTCGCAGTATTGATTTCAAGGGGAAAAGGGTAATCATCAAGTATGACTCCGGCACGCCACGGCGTGTGGAAGTCAATGACCGTCACGAACTCCGCGTAGATGGCAGCCTTGTCAAATTGGACCCCGATCAGCAGAAATTGGTTGGGGAATTTTACGAGAAGATTCAGCAATTGGTAGCGGACGCCAAAGCTATCGGCCTTGAAGGCGCCGCTATCGGTTTGCAAGGTGTCGGCGTTGCCGCTGCAGCACTCACGGGGGTTGTCAATATGCTGTTCACCAGCTACACCAGCGATGATCTTGAACGAGATGTCGAGCGCAAGGCGGCGAAGATAGAGGCTAAGGCGGATTGTCTTGAGGCCAAAGCCGACAGGCTGGAGATGCTGGCGGATGAAGTGCAGGATATATATGACCAGATGGAAGACAGCATCCCCGAGTTGCGAGGAGACATTTAGCACGAGCAGATTGATCAGATCCTGATTGGTTTGCTATGTGGCAGTAGATTTCGACTCCTGCCACTTTTTTGGGTAGCTGAACCATCGCACGAGTGGTTGGATGACTGTCCACACAAATAGGCGCCGGACAGGCAAGTTTTCACTTGACATAACACCCAGTTTTCCATTATATTTACAGAGTTGTTACGAATGACTGAGCAACGCCGGCAACTTACTTAATATCGAAGGTTAGCACCAAATCGACTCTTCGCTAACGTTTTAGACACTAACTCAAAGAACAACCCACTTGGAGGAGGTTTTATGTCTAAACGTTTCTCTCCCTTCGGGAGAATCATGGCAGCATTCTGCGCTGTCCTCGCATTTTTGTTGTTGGTGAGTCAACCGGCACAGGCCGGCAACACCGCCGTGCGCCTAAGCGAACTCTATGGCGTCTTGCCGGGACATTACACTTACGTCGACATCACACTTGACAACCTGGCAAGTTTGCGTGGTTTCGGGGGATTTGATCTCCTGATCGCCTATGACGCGTCCGCGTTGAACTTCCAAGAAGCGACATCCGGAAGGTTGATTGACTCCTGTGGTTGGGAGTACTTCACCTATCGATTTGGTACGCAGGGCAACTGTAATGGCCCTTGTCCTTCCGGTTTTGTACGCCTTGTGGCAGTTGCCGAGACAAACAACGGTGACATCCATCCCAGTTGCTTTTTCTCAGGCATATCGGGCGCACTGGCGACGTTGAAGTTCCTGGTTACTAACGATCCGAATTACAACGGCACTTTTGCCCCAATCAGTTTCTATTGGCTCGATTGCGGCGACAACACTCTTGCGTCGATCAGCGGTGACACTCTTTATATCAGTCACAGAGTCTACGATTACGTCCCTGGGAATGACATCACCGGTCAGCCCGGTTACGGTGGTTGGCAAGGAATTGAAGGCAGCCCCGACTGTTTGAACCCTCCAAACAGTCAGCGAGATACTGCCGTGGATTTCTACAATGGTGGTGTTGATATCGCCTTTGTAGACCCTGTCGACACTCGAGGTGATCTCAACCTGAACGGTATTCTCAATGAGATCGCCGACATGGTCATCTACACCAACTATTTCCTGTCCGGCTTGGATGCTTTCCCGGTTCTTGGCCGCGAAGCAGTGATAGCCGCTTCCGATGTAAATGCCGACGGCAAAACCCTGACTTACCAAGATGCGGTATACTTATATCGGATCATCATTGGTGAAGCCCTGCCTTTCCCCAAGCATGCAGTTGGGGCAAGTGTAAACGCCTACTTCCAGCAGGATTCGACAAATCACAGAGTGGTTGTGAATTGCGACCTACCGCTTGCGGGCGCGTTTATGCTCATAAAGGGGAATGTCACACCAACATTTCTCATTCCGCAAGTCGGTTGGGGACAGTACACAAACTACGACGGAACATACACACGGATACTGATTATGGGTGACCATGGCCAGCCTTTCAGCAACGGCGTCTGGTTCACATATCAGGGTTCAGGCGAACTCGAGTATGTCGAGACCACCGACTGGCATGATGCATCGATCACTGCCCATATCACTCACATAGCAACCGATTGCGGTGATTTCGACGGTTCCGGCAGCATTAACATTGCCGACGCAGTCTATATCATCAGATATATCTTTAACGGGGGAGTTGCGCCGATTGACATCCACGGCGGTGATGTTAATTGCGATGGCTCATGCGACATCAGCGACATAGTCTATGTGCTAGCTTATATCTTCTCTGGCGGCCGTGCGCCGTGTGAGAACTGCAAATAACCTTTCAGAGGCCTGAGGGGCGACCGCGAAGGTTGCCCCTACAAAACCCTTGCCACTTCGAACGCGATTCGATATCGTCACACTTGTGTCCGACTACGATCACAGCCGATATCATGCCGTCGACTTTGCGGCGCTGGATGATCCGCAACTGCCGGAGCGATTCCAGAACTACATTCTCGACAAAAACCTGATCGGCGCGGGTCCGATCAGTTTCTCGTATCGCGCGACGCGGATCGATGGCAACCGTCCGGTGCGGCTAAAGGTATTGCGTAAACGAGTCTGCCGGCTCGCAGGAATCGGCGAAGTCTACCAGCGCGCTAAGGCTGCACAGATGCAGTACACGGGTGACCATCTCCTGCGAATGACCGGCGCGGCAGTGCATGACGGCATCTTGATCTTCGAGTACGAATACTTCGAATCGATCAGTCTGTGTTCATTGATCGAGAGCGATGCGCCGTTTCATCCCGATTTGGCGGCACTGATCGCAATGGAGATTATTGCGGGGCTGAGTCAAATTCATGGCGTGCGTCCGTCTCCGGGATTGGGAAATTTAGTGCCACTACATCGCAATCTCAAGCCCGAGAATGTGCTGATCTCTCCCAACGGTGAGGTCAGGTTGACTGATATTGGTATGCTCGATATTGCGGCATTTTGCGACGCTGCCCGTCTGGAGTTGCCTTATGATATACGCGTTTATCAGGCGACCGAGCAATTGCTTCGGGACGGATACGCGGACCGACGATCCGACGTTTTTACGCTTGGGTTGATGATACTGGAGATGGTGACTTCGCGACTTCCCTATGCCGGGGGCAACGTCTTCGAAGTGCGTCAGAATATCCGCGAGAATCGGCGTGCGTCTTTGGAATCGCTTTATCCGGTCACGCGAGATCGGGATCGCAAGAAATTGACGCAACAGTTGGGACAGCTCTGCGAAAAGATGACCGCCCACGACTCGGAGAAACGGATTCAGAGTCTGGTCGATGTGGAAAGCCGGTTGCTCCGATATCTGGAAGGCACCAGGTATGCCGATCGCACCCGCGCTCTGGCCGATTTCCTGCAAAGGCGATCATTCCATGTGGAACGGATTAGCAAGCGAGGGTTTATTGATCGGCTCTTTGGGGGATGATTCACTGGTTTGGTTTCCGACAGACTCTCATTAGCACTCATCCAATCTACTACAAACGTGCGGGAGGCAGTCAGGACTGCCTCCTGTTGAGTGGAGTTAAAGAAAGGAAATGCCCTGAGTTATTCTCCTATTTGCCCAAGGGGAAATGATAAGTGAGACCAGCCGCGACTTCAATTGCGCTCATGTTCTTGAAGTCTGCCCCGAACTTGTCCTCATCCTTAGTTAGAATGATGTGGTACTTGCCTTCGACGAATACGGATAATGCCGGTGTCGCAAAAATCTCTACTCCGGGGCCAAAATGCAGACCCAGGCTGGTCTTCTTGAACTCTTCATTGTTGCCAAGTTTCTGGGCGTCACCTCCGACGCCGTCTTCGGTGATCTTCCAGAAGTACATACCGCCACCGGCGGCGATATAGGGATTCACAACGCTCCTCTCGCTCTTAATCAAACTGCCGAGATTCAAAACCCCATCGACATAGGCGTAAGTAACACTGAAATACGGTTCGTTGGTTCCGCTTCCACGGACTTCGTCTTTCATTTTCATAAAAGCGTATGAAAACCCAGTCCGTAGCGTGAGCTCCTTGATCGGCGTGTAATTGACATGTGCGCCGAACTGCGGACCTGCCTTGAAAATATCAGAGAAACTGCTGTCGTTAGTGATGTCACCGGAAGCTGGTAGCATCAGCCCACCGTTGACACCTATACCCAGCTTGCCCATCGAGGGGACGTTCTGCGCTCCGGCTATCGGTGCAATTGCCAGAAGCAGAATCGCCGTGATTGCTACAATGCGTTGCATGATATTCTCCTTCATATCGTTGATTACTCCTTAGTTTGCTGTGTTTGGTCACTTCAGCATTTTGCCTATTAGAAGACGAATAATATCACCTCCTCTTCTTTGACCAGACCCGACCGCATCAATGCGAAAGAGCGAGTCACGGAGGTCAGCCGCAGTCGGGTCGGTCATTAGCATAGATCGCCTGTTATCCATCAGGTTGGTCCGTTGGAATTGGCACCAAGTCAATGGTCCCTTCGACAGAAGCCGAAGTTCTTCTATGCTTCTCCAGTAAGTGCGCAAGCCGTGTTTTGAGATGATCCAACGATGCATAGACTACCGGAACCAGCACCAGCGTGATGAACAAGGCGCTCGACAGACCACCCGCCATCGCAAAGCCCATGCCGTTCTTCAACTCCGAGCCCGGATTGGTGGCCAGCGCCAGTGGCATCATGCCCAGCACCATGGCTACCGTAGTCATCAGGATCGGGCGAAAGCGGGTCTTGGCCGCCTCAAGCAATCCATCCACAGCGCTGAGACCGCGTTCGGATCGCACCTGATTCGTGCGGTCTACCAACAAGATGGAATCCTTGGTGACAAGTCCGATCATCATCAGCAATCCGAGCACTGAAAGCAGATTGAGCGTGTTCATGGTCAATGCCAACATCAGAATTGCCCCGATAAGTGCTCCGGGAATCGAGAAGAGAACCACAAACGGATGCAGGAACGAGTCGAACAAAGCTACCATGATCATGTAGATCAGCAGGATGGCCATGATGAAGGATACTGCCAGGTTCCGGAACGTCTCATTCATCATGTCGGTGTGTCCTTTGAAGGTCACGCCGATGCCAGGCGGCAGAGAGGATTCCTTTATGGAGCGGTCGATATCCTCGGCCACAGTACCGCTTCCTCGTCCACTAACTTCAGCTTCGACGGTAACGCTGGAATTACGATCAGCCCGCTCCAACTTCGAGGGACCTGTAGAGCGATAGATGTTCGCAAACTGCTTGAGCTGGATCCTTTGTCCCCTGATGTTAGTGAAACTCAAGTTCCCAACGTCAGAGGTCTTGGTGCGATCGAACTGGTCCAGCATGACTCTGATGTCATACTGGTTGGAACCGTCGCGGAATTTCGCTTCATCGTCGCCGGTCAAGGCGACCCTGAGGGTCATGCCGACCTGCACCAGAGAGAGTCCCAGATTCGCCATCTTGTCGCGGTCGATATCCACCCGCATCTCCGGTTTACCTTGCTCACTGGACAGGCGCACATCGGCCGCACCGGGAGTCTTGCGCACAATTTCTTCGACGATATTGCCGGCTCTCACCACTTCGTCGCGGTCCGTCCCCGTGAGAAGCACCTGTATAGGTGCACCGGTGGACATGCCCAGAATCTGCGTGTTCATGCGGGCTCTCACGCCGGGAACTTGGGCGGCCGCCAAGCGGGCTTCCTGACCAAGCTCTTGCGCCGTCTTGCTACGCTCGCTTTTAGAGACAGCCTTCATCTGAATAGACGAAATGTTGTTTGCCGACTGGCTGGAGAACACGTTACTACTGGTTCCCACGTTTGGGAACAGCACTCGAACTTCCGGAATCTCGGCCAGCCGCTCCTCTACTTCCCGTGTGATCCGATTCTGGTCCTCGAACTTGGTTCCCGGAGTCGTTTCAATTGTCATGTTGAAATTTCCGTCGTCAGTGGTCGGAACAAATTCAGTTCCCACAAAGCCAAGCGGGATCAGCGAGACAACCAGGATGAAGAGAGAACCACCGGTTATCAGGATTGTCTTTCGGTGTTGCAGACTCCACGACAGCAGCTTGCCGTATTCCACAGCCAGCTTTTGGTATTGTGCCTCAAACCAAATCGCGAAACGCCCTATTATGGTTTTTCCCGAGAGATGCTCAAGCACGGCAAAGCGGGAAGCGAGCATCGGTGTCAGCGTGAATGATACCGCCAGGCTAAACAGCGTGGACGCAATCACCACCGCGGCAAACTGATGCAATGCGTTGCCGACTGCGCCTTGAATAAACACCAGCGGAATCATGACGGCCGCGATCACCAGCGCAATCGAAACGGCCGCCAGAGTGATCTCCCTGAGTGCCGTGTTCGCAGCGCTTCGCCGGTGTTCACCCATTTCCAGATGTCGATGGATATTCTCCAGAATGACGATCGAGTCATCCACCACAATTCCGATGACCGTGGAAAGTCCCAGGAGTGTGATGACGTTCAGTGTGTATCCCAGTCCCTTGATGACCATAAAAGTCGCGATCAACGAGATAGGAATCGTCACGAGGACAATCAGAGAGTTACGCGTACTGTGCAAGAACAGGAGCATCACAATCGCCACCAGCGCTATCGCCGCACCAATGTCGAACTTGACGGCATCGGCAGACGCGATGGTAAAATCGGCGTCATCCTGCGCGACGGTGAATCGCAGATTCTCGCTCGCATGACTCGATTCCAGTTCGTTGAGCTTGTTCTTTACGGCTTCGCTCACGTCTACCGCATTGGCGTTTGCCTGCTTGCGAATCAACATGCCGACGCTTGTAACACCGTTGAGACGAGCCGTCTGTGTCATCTCGACCTGTCCGTCTTGAATGTCGGCGACGTCCGA
>CAIVAP010000126.1 GCA_903903945.1 uncultured bacterium
AATAGCTTACACGTACCCGACGGGTAGTGACGGCGGAGGCGATGGCTCAGGAGTTTTGTCTTCTGCAAAAAAAAGCTCCCCGGGCCGGACTTGAACCAGCGACCCGCTGATTAACAGTCAGCTGCTCTACCGACTGAGCTATGGTCTTTGACTAACAACAACATACAAGAACTAAACACGTGTAAAAATGAACATGTCAGGTGCCCTTTTCGAATTCAAGAGAACCTGATTAAGGATAACATACACAAACAAGGAAAGCAACTACTATTGGCACCATATTGGGCCAGATTCTCAATTGGACCTACTATAGGGACGCCAACTCTTGCTTTGCAAGACGTTGATCCCCCTTGTGCTATAGAAGCCCTCAGAGAGCTTCTAATACTACTATGGTCGCCCCTCCAAAACCACAGCAAAACCCGGAGCCTCTCGACTCCCAGTCATCGGTTCACTTAGCGTCCCTGCTTACTTGCACAACGCGCACGGCGCCGGACCGCCGGAGAAAATGTAGGCGATCAAATACACTGCGTCGGAGATATTAACCGTACCGTTGCAATTGGCATCTCCGGCCAGAAACGGATTCGGTGCCGGACCGCCGAAAAAGATGTAGGCGATCAGATACACCGCATCGGAGATGTTGATGCTGCCATTGGTGTTGGCGTCACCACACACATCGAAACAACTCACCGGTTCCGAGCCTATCAAAAAAGAGCAGCCATCATTAGTTGGGAAACAGGGGGAGATGTTGCTAATGCCAAAGAGGCTGAGAGCAGTGTCACAGAATTTAGGATCCGCGACCAGGTTACCATTGATACCTGACAGGTTGGTTGCCCCATGCCATTCCCCTCCTTGATTGCCAAACAGGTCAGAACATGATATTGCCGCTGAATCAGATCCAGAGTAGTAAACGCCCCCTTGCCCATTGAAAGCGACGATGCAATTCTCAATCCTTGATGCACCGTTCTTCAGGAAGATGCCCCCACCCTGTACGCCGGCGTTGCGTGCTATCGTGCAGTTCTTGACAAGCGCAGCCCCATCACCGTAAATCGCGACCGCGCCGCCATTGCCCGAGCTGACGTTGTCACGAATCAGACAATCGACAATCTGAGGGGAGGAATTTCCCTCTATCAGTATTGCCCCACCGGAATCGTTGGCTGCTCCGTTGATGATCGTCACGCTGGCAAGCCGAGAAAGGAAGGTCTCCCCCGAATGAAACCAGAAGCCTCTGCCACTATGTTCGCAGTCGATCATGACCTGCGTGGAAATGCCTTCTGGGGCCACAGTCACGTGCTTGCCGCGATAATCGATGTCACGGTTCCCAACGCCACGATACACTCCGGGAGCTAGCAGAACTCGCGCACCATCCCGCGAGGTATCGATCGCCGCCTGAATTGTAGCGGCATCGCCGGAGCCATCGGGTTTGACGACAAGACTCTGCCGAGCGGCGCGAAGCGTTGGATCACCGAGTATTGTTTCCATGATGCTGTTAAAGTCTTCCCAAGATGCCGGATCGGGGATGCTGGAGGCTCGGAAGTAATCGACCAGCGCTTCGCCAAAATTCTTACCCTCATTGACTTGATCCAGGTACCGATGGATTGAATAGAAACCCATCCCCCCCACGACCACCGAAGCGACGAGAGTGAGACCTGAGGTGCTGCCAAGGACATAGTAGTTGGCAATGCAGGAATCTAAGTAATAGGCTCCTACGCCGCAGGCATAGATATAATAGAAGAGGGGCATTGGATTGATCGAGTCGATATCAGCCCAACGCACGTATTCGATGCCGGTAGGCGTCTCAAGTGATTGCAGAGAGTAACCCGAATGGGTCGTGACAAACCAGAACTCGTAATCCGCCTGAAGGGAATCTAAGTAAGTTTTCGTGCCTGTTATGGTAGAATCCTTAAATCGGCTCACCCCAGAATAAAGACTCGAAAGGGCGCTGTCAATCCCGCCTATGCCATAGGCATTATCCCTTGCCCACTGGCCATTGAGATACATTTTGGCACGAGATTGACGAATTGTGTTTCCGACGCGATACTGGTGATTTCGAGAGAGGTAGTCGTTTATCAATGAAACTTGCTTGGTGAGGGTACCCATCTTGACTGGATACAGCCATCCGATCCAGATTTCAGCTCCGAGGTCGCCGCTTCCGGGCGCAGCCACGTCCCAAAATCCATCGCCAGTTGTGTCTGTCCACTCTCCGTTGAGGTCCATATAGGCCAAGTCCATGGCCCCGGCGCCAGCATGAGTACGAAATTTCCAGTAAGGAACCGGCACATCGCCAATCATCATTGCCCCGCGCAAGTCAGCCTGGTTTGCCCTCAAGAGTGCACGCACGTCATCCCCTACTCCACCACTAATGGTGAAGACCTTAACAGAGTAGCCTTCCGCCTGGAGGTCGGCGACATAGAGTCGGGTCAATGAATCTTGAATTGATGAATACAAACTCGTTCCGACGAGAATCACGATTCGTCCAGCGTAACCGCCCCCGCTCCTGGAGAACGAATTGGTGGCCGCGGATTCAACAGAGTAAACTTGATCGATTATGGCAGCTCCCCGCTCGAGTCTATAATTCAGCGTCTGCGTAAAGGCCGGAAGACTCCCTTCTGCTTCAATTTGCTGCGCCACTGAAACAGATGTCCACATAAGAAGACCTAGGAGGAAGACACCCGGTAAGGTAGAAAAGTGGTAACCCACACCTTGTCGGCAGAGTCTGAGAAACAAGAGCATGATCGTTGACCTCCGAACTACCGTTAGGTTGGTTTTTTGTGCACGAGCAATATACGACGCTAGTACCGTTTAACAAAACACAAAATGAAATGAATCGACTGTTTGCCGTCAGCTAAATCTGAACACGAAAGGGAGTTAAGCTATGAGACACTCAGATGGGAACTGCGGGCGAAGACGATCCAGCCTTGGGGGCGTGGACGAAGGCGGATCTACGGGCTCACGTAGACGATCTAAGAGGACTCTTGCCAGATGGTTCTGTGTTTGAGCGGAAGGGATTTTTCCGCTCTTTCGTTAAACGAATCACAGTAACATACGGCAGGGAGACAATAGCTTACACGTACCCGACGGGTAGTGACGGCGGAGGCGATGGCTCAGGAGTTTTGTCTTCTGCAAAAAAAAGCTCCCCGGGCCGGACTTGAACCAGCGACCCGCTGATTAACAGTCAGCTGCTCTACCGACTGAG
>CAIVAP010000127.1 GCA_903903945.1 uncultured bacterium
ATTGACTGTGGGGATGTCGATGCCCGATTCGATGATCGCGCTCGTCAGCAGGACGTCGTAGTCCCTGTTTAGGAAGCCAAGCATGACTTCTTCGAGCTCATGTTCCGGCATCTGGCCGTGTGCCACGGCAATACGGATATGCTTGAGCAGTTTCGTGAGATAGTGATGCATCGATTCAATTGTCTCGACGCGATTGTGGACGAAGTAGACCTGTCCTTTGCGCGACACCTCGAAATTGATCGCCTCATAGATGATTTTCGGATCAAATTCGCAGATCTCGGTGATAATCGACTGGCGTTCCTTAGGCGAAGTATTGATAACCGACATGTCGCGCGCTCCCAGAAGTGACATTTGCAGAGTGCGTGGAATCGGCGTCGCGGTTAGAGTAATGCAGTCGGCAACATCGCGTAGTCTTTTCAACTTCTCCTTGTGCGCCACCCCAAAACGCTGTTCTTCGTCGACGATAATCAATCCCAGATTGGGAATGCGGAGATCTTTCTGTAACAGCCGGTGGGTGCCGATAATCACATCAACTTTCATCGCCTCTAAATCACCGATGATTTCTTTCTGCTCTTTCTTGCTCTTGAACCGAGAAAGCATCTCCACGCGTACCGGAAAACGACCAAGGCGATGATTGAAAGTATTCCAGTGTTGTTGGGCCAGAATCGTTGTCGGCACCAGAACTGCCACTTGCTTGCCGCCGGCGATCGCTTTGAGGGCCGCGCGAATCGCCACCTCGGTTTTCCCGAAACCGACGTCGCCGCAGACCAACCGATCCATCGGCATCGCCTGCTCCATATCGCGCTTGATTGCGGAAATGGTCGTCAACTGATCCGGAGTCTCTTCGAAGGGAAACGAGGTCTCCAACTGTCTCATCCAGTCGTCGTCAACTCCAAACGCATATCCCGGTTTGGCCTTGCGCGCGGCATAGAGAGCCAACAGCTCTTCCGCCATATCGGCGATGGCTTTCTTGGTACGGGCTTTGACTTTCTCCCAACCGGAACCGCCGAGACGTGTCAGTAGTGGCGCGCCCTCTTTGCCGATATATTTCTGCACCCGGCTGAATTCCTCCAGCGGGACATAAAGCTTGTCATCGCCGGCATAGACGATCAACAGACACTCACGACGGCGGTCGTCAATCTTGATCTCACGTAAGCCCCGATAGCGACCGATCCCGCGATCAACGTGAACAACGTAATCGCCAATTTCCAACGCGTTATAGGAACTGATGGCGACGCCCTCTTTGATCTGCCGGCGGCGGTGACGCACAAAATGGCGCTCGAACACCTGATGATCAGTCAGGACAATCGTATGAATGTCCGGGAAAACAAACCCGCGATGCAGTTCGCTGACGACAAAACGAACGCGATCACGATATTCACCGAGTAATTCTTCGAGTCGGTCGCGCTGAAGCTGATTATCGCTAATCATAAGGATCGTTTGCTGCTCCGCCAGCCAACGATCGAGTGATTCGCGCAGCAACGACACCTGGCCGTTGAAGGACGGGTGCTCTTTCATGCCGAAGTTGATTCCCCCCGCTGTGGAACCAAGCTCTTTCTGGTCGATTGAAGGATAGCGATCGAACCGTTCGATTGCCCCCTGATCAGAGAGGTAGATCCGCTCCGGAGGTGGCGCCAGCGACCACGACTCGGTCATCTGCTCGTACAGGTTCAAAGCATCTCTTGTCTGCGCTTCGAGACGCGCTTCGATGAGATCGCGGCCTATAAAATAGAGACGGCTGTTTGCGGGAAGGTAATCGAATAGATACGCCGGCGGTAGTCCCTTAGACACGGCCGCCACCCATTCCAAACCGGGATAGTCGAACCCGCCGAGGCACTTATCACGCACAATTTCAGAGGTCTGCGGACCCATGCCGTCAATCAGGCGCTCCAATTCCTCTTGTTCAATCAGCACTTCGCGTCTGGGAATGATCGTGATACTGTGGATCGTCTCGACCGAACGCTGGGAAAGAACGTTGAAGTAACGCATCGAATCGATGAAGTCGCCGAAAAATTCGCAACGTACCGGATTACTGGAGGTAAATGGGAAGATATCGAGGATGCCGCCTCGAATTGAAAAAGTACCGACCTCCTCAGTGATGGGCAGACGCTCGTAACCGATTTCAACCAATCGGAGAGCGATGTCTGTCAGGTCATATTCTCCGCCAACGTCCAAGTTGAAGTAATGCTTTTCCAGACGGTCTCTCGGAATGGTCCTTTGGCGAAGCGCCTCGGGCGAGGTGACGATAACGATCGACTCCCCTGAGATCAACCGACATAAGGTCTCCAAACGCTCGGATATGTTCTCCAGCGGCGGAGCCAGCCAAGCGTATGGGTGAATTCCCCAGGCAGGAAATGACAGAATTTTGTCATCGCCCAACACTTCGTTAAGATCGCCCGCAAAGTCGCGAACTTCCTTTTCGGTCGGCGCCACCACGACCAGAGTCTGGTTCAATTGCTCATGCAGATGAGCCACAAGAAATGCGCTTGCCGATCCAGCCAGTCCGGCAATCTCGAAGGTTTTAGTTTCCCGTGCTGTATTGAGAAAACGCCCAACCAGCGCGCTACGTGAGAAGGCCGTCTTTAGTAGCGTGGAACGCTTTGTTGTAGAAGCAGTTGCCATATATAAACGCAATTACCCCACTCCCGGCTCCGATGTGGGGGGTGGGTACATTCCTCACTGCAAGTTTCGGCAAAACGCAACCATCCGTCAAGCAGAATATCTGGGTTGTTATCGGCTTGACTTTATTGGTGTGTTGAAAAACCGCCGTCGCCATGAATGTCGCGGCTGAAGTCGCTCCTACCGCCGACCGAACGTGTGGCTAAGGCAGTTTGTAAGAGCGACTTCAGCCGTTCGCCCCGATTCCAACGGGGTCGCGACCTGCTCTCGGCCTGACACAATTGGGCAAAGGAGCGTCCCAACCACAGAGGCTGTCCCATAAGCATGATCTTGGCGGATACGCGAAGGATTTCTTGTAGGGGCGACCCTCGCGGTCGCCCGCTGACTCTTCATTCCACCCAATGTTCATGCAGGTCGCCGCAATGGTGACCACTACACATTGTATACCATGCAGGATTTGTATGCCCAAAACGTGACTTATGAAACAGCCTCCACATCTTCGTCCCACGCTAACTATTAGATCAATCTACTCCGATATTGAAGATAGCAGTAGTAATCAAGAACCGGCTGATCAGTTCCAGAGGAGTGTAAGCGTATGTCCGGTAAAACGATTCTTTTCTCCGCTCTGGTAGTATTTGCGATCGTCGGACTGTTCAAGGTCTTCCGATCTGACACGACCGACCCCAATGCTGTGATCAAGCGTTATCTGTCGCATTGGGAGTCAAATAACACCACCGGCATGTATCCCCTGATTTCCCAGCGCGCTAAGGCACAACTGGCGCGTCAGAAAGTCAACAATGTCAGCGACTACTACTCATATTTTGTCGAGCATCGCGGCGACCTAACCGGCTTCGCGATCACATCACAAAAAATCGCCAGCGACAACGGCAGATTCTGGGTCAATCTCAAGCTGTTGGATTACGCGGGAAGAGACTATCAGCAGACTGCCACTTTTATGCTTGTAAAACAACTGGACGGCTGGCGCGTTGACGGTTGGCAGGCAGGCGCAGAATACGCCCTGCCATAGTCGAGACAGGCTGTTTGAACTGAGGCAGAAGCCTCCTTTCACGCGAAATCCGATAGCGCGGGAATTACAGCCCTATCTGCCGGAGAAGGTTCCTAAAACGTTTGTCGGATCGGAGCGGGTCGAACAAAGGGAAAGTGTTTATCACCGGCAGGAAAGATTCTCGGTCAAGCCGAGCCTGCTCTAAGTGAATAATTACCTGATCGAGATCCCCGATTCCAAGGTATACTGTAGCCCGATAGAGGGGAGAGACATATCGGCTCTTGGACAATTCTTCGAGTTGTGCTAATATACCTAAAGCTCGTGCAGATTCTCCGGCCAGTCCATAAATGGCGCCAAGATATCCCAGAGAGATGGCGCTTCCGTGAGACAGAGCAGCGAATTGCTCGCAAGTGTGAATTGCCTCTTGCCACATTTGCTTGCCAGCGTAAGTCCACCCCAAGTACAGGTGGGCTAAGGGGAAGTCTGCGTCTAATTCCAGGGTTCTGTTGAGTTGTTGGACAGCTTCATCATAACGCCGTCCCCAATAGTAGCCGAGTCCGAGCACCGAGTTTGCGACTAACGAGAGCGGGTCGAGTTCAACAGCCTTTTTCACTTCTTCGATGGCCTCATCAATCCGTTCCATCACAGCCAGGTACAGAGCATACCACTCGTAGGCTATGGCATAGTTTGGATTCAGTTCAAGTGCACATCGGAACTCTCTTTCGGCTACAGACCAGTTCCAATCGTGCCACAGAGTAATCCATCCCAGACAAGCATGCGCTTCAGCTAGCGAGTTGTCGATTGATAAAGCCTTCTCAGTAGCTCTTCTGGCAATCGGGTATGCTTCCTTCGCGGCTAAGTAACCCCAATGTGCAAGCTGGTTGTAGCAGTCGGCGATACCGACATAGGCCGGCGCATACATGGCGTCCTTCTTAACAGCCTGTTCAAAGAATTCCATTCCCTTTTGAAGTCCCCCTTCATAACGTCGGTTCCAGAAAAACCGCCCCTTCAGATAAAGATGGTATGCCTCCTGATCGTCTGTGTAACGTCTGGTCAGCAACATTTTCTCGTCTTTGAGAAGCTTTACCTTCAAGCGGTCAACTATGGCCAATGCTATTTCATCCTGGATTGCAAAGACATCGTCCATCTGGCGATCGAATCTCTCCGACCACAAATGGTATCCATCCGCGACGTTGACCAGTTGAGCGATGATGCGAAGGTGTTGTCCTGATTTACGAACACTTCCTTCAAGCAACGTCTCGACATTAAGTCTGCGACCGATCTCGCGGATGTCAAAATCCTTTCCTTTGAACGAGAACGACGAGGTCCTGGCGACGACTCGCAAGTTCTCAACATAGGTCAGAGCACTGATTATTTCTTCAGCCATTCCGTCGCAAAAATACTCCTGCTCCTTGTCGGTGCTCAGATTTGTGAAGGGGAGGACGGCCACCGAAGGCTGATTCCGGCTGATCCCAGCGAATCCGGAGTTGTCTCGTTCGAGTTTCCTTTTGATCTTATGCAGATCGGTCAGTAGTTGTGATGTCTGCTGATATCTGTTACTGCGATCTTTATTCATCGCTTTGCCTATAACTTCGATCAATTCCTGAGGGGCATCAGACCTCACATCGGTTATCGGATTCGGCTGATCGTAAAGAGTCGCGTGAATGGTAGCGGCCTGATTGTTCCGGCGAAAGGGATGCTCGCCGGTGATCATTTCATACAGGACAACACCGAACGCGAAGATGTCAGAACCTATGTCCCCCTCTCCACCGCACACCTGTTCCGGCGACATGTATCCGATAGTGCCAAGAATTGAGCCGGCCTGCGTCAGATTTTCACCACCACTAAATGCAGCAAGCCCGAAGTCTACCAGCTTATAGTGCCCGGCGTCATCGCGCAGGACATTGCCGGGTTTGATGTCACGATGGACAATTCCCGCCGAATGTGCTGCTTGCAGTCCCTCGCTTAACTGAATCGCAATTTCCACTACCTGTTCAATGGATAGTTGCTTCTCGTCGATTTCATCACGAAGAGACCGTCTTCCCAAATATTCCATGACCATATATGGGCGACCTTGAAACTCGCTGATCTCGTGAATGACTACGATATTGGGATGGTTCAACTTGGCAGCTGCCTGGGCTTCGCGTCGGAATCTTTCCTTCCACTGTGGGTCTAGTGTCATTTCCTCGGAGAGCAGCTTGATGGCAACCCTGCGGGCGAGCTCGGTATCCTCCGCCAGATACACCTCTCCCATCCCACCCGCGCCGATCTTCTCGATGATCCGATAGTGAGAAACGACCGTGCCCTTGGACAGTACGTTTACGAGCCGGGTCTTGTCATCGTTGGGTTCCATGAAACTGTTCCAAGATAAGACATCAAACCCTGAAATCTCACTCTATTCTTTCTTGTTGCCGGTCGAGTACAATATCTCGGCGTCGTAGGAGACGGGTTTCATCTCGCCATCCATGCGCCGAAGCTGGATACGCCGCAGGCCGATCTTGACCTTCAGGCGGTCCGATGTGCCGCTTACCGACATTTCGTCAGGCGGAATCTCACTTGGGTTGCCATGTCCTGATACGAGTTTGTCTATAAGTGGACGCAGCGAGAGCTGTAACGAATCTGTCGTTCCTTCATCTTGAGTGAAGTAGAAAGTCACCGTGTCCAGCCCTTCACTGATTTTGTACGAGATTTCATCAGCCGGATACACTTTGCCTGCCGAGCCGGAAAAAACCGAGCGCGTCCGCAATAGATGTTGATAGCCATCGATACTTAGAGAGCCGCTCTGATCAGCCCGTAGAGAAACGGCATTGCCGCTCGCGCTTTGCCAGTAAGGATCGTATACAATTCCCATCATTTGAGTAACAAAAATTGGATCCTTGTATGTCGAGCCCGCTCCGAGAGAGTCCTGTTTAAGGCTTTCACGGAACCAGGGCTGAATCCCATCAAGACCATGTATCTTGTGCAGGTAGCCAATGACGGAACTTATCTGGCTCCTATCTTCGGCGGATACAGACTGCGGCGCCTTTTGCACAGTACCGTTCACGAGAATAGAGTCCCTAACCAGCAACCCCTTAAGTCTCGCGATCTGACTTTCTTGGGAGATCTGAAAAGCACCCCACGGACCAAAGGAGATAAGCATGGCGAATACGCATAGGGAGCCGGGAATCACTCTGATATTACCGGTCCTGCTTGACATGAAGTAAGCGATCATCGCGACCAGCCAAATGCCAAACACTATCGCGATATATCGCGGTTCTGTAATCCCATAGTCGGAAACTCGTCTCAGAATCGCAAGGAATAGAACGACAATCAAAGGGATGAGAACGATGAAGAACCATCGCCAGGCGAACCTGATCCACACATTCTCTGCGCGTTCACGAATAGGATAGAGCAACAATAAAGTTGCGAGACCAGTTGAAGAAAAGCCCAGTATCAATCCGCTGACCCAACCTCGAGGCCAATTCCACTCGACGAGGATTTTCCCCAGATAAGCATAGAGAATCACGAAATAGACGAATACTACGGGCAGTAAAATATATTGAGCAAAGACCTTTATGCTCCCGGGATAGTCTGTTGAGTTTTCCAGCTTCTCGACATCGTCAGGCGCTCCCGATAGAAAGTACCAGATCCCGAAGACTCCGGTGACGAGAATCCACAGTTGGAAATAGCGTCTTCCCGGAACGTCGAGGCCGAAAAGGTTTTCGAGTGCAGCCAGTGCCACAGCGAGTCCGGCATAAAGCACTTGCGAAAAGAGCGCGGCTATCAACAATCGAAAGAATAGCGTCTTGTTGAAATGCCAGAAGCCTGCTGCTGTGAATCTCCCAATGCAGGGGGCTACAGTCACGAGAAAAAGAACTGCAACCAGCAGCATTTGAAAGCGGAACAAGTGGTATAGGGGAGCCCCGATCAATGCCGAGGGAATCGAAAGCCCATAAGCCGCAAGAATAATCACGCCGAGCGACTGCGCGCCGAGGCTTCGCAATCTGGACCACTTTCCACTTTCCGCGAACAACGCCAATGCCAACAAGAAGGGAATCCCAATCAATGCCGCCGCCAATATATTGAAAAGAACGCTGTTAGCCGGCGGAGTATCGTAATCAGCGAGAGCGAGAGCAGATAGAGTCGCGACAACGGCACTTGTAATGACGAATGGAAAGCGCTGCCACGTCCGGCTGGATTCTTGCAATACTTGTTGGACTGATGGTAGCCTCATACTAACCTCTGTAACCTGAACGTATTGCTTTTGCGCCAATCAAACAAGTGCATTTCCTCATAGTCACAAAATCTCTTGTGTCCACTGGCACATCGCTGTGATCAAGATCTGCCACACTGCCGTGTCGGTTTCTTAGCTCAGCCGATTGGCGATGTGTTATATCCGAATGATATGGGCGACTAGCCTTTGCCCTTCTTCCTACACGCTTGAGTGGCAGACCTATCATTGACTGCCGGTTGGTTGCTTTTCGTTCAACTGCGGGATAGTCAAAGCTGGAGATTTGATCATCCACAGAAGCGG
>CAIVAP010000128.1 GCA_903903945.1 uncultured bacterium
GTCCCAGCTTCTGGGCGATGAAGACGTTCGAGTTGGTGCGATAGATTTTCTTCAGAGTGTTGACTTCGGTCGAGGTCCAGTTTTTCATACGACCGGTGGCGTTGAAATGGCGAGTGGTCGTTGTCGGCCGGTTCCAGCGAGTGGTGCGTCTGGTCTTGTTTTGCCCAGTGCGTCTTGTCCTGCGATTCATCCTTCGCTCCTTTCGAGTAAGGAATAAGGGTTTAATTGTACTTCATCCTGAAGTCTATTGTCTACTGCCATGACTCTGTTAACGATTTAGTTAACACGTTAAAGTATCGGAATAATTCCAGATTACTTTAATCCGAGAGCTAATTCGCCACTCTGAGCCTGCAAGATTGGTGTGAAAATATTGAACATCATTGTTCGTTCCCAGCCCGACTCGGACCTCGGAGTTTGACCTCGGACTCGGAGATGTTTTACATCCGAGTCGCAGTTCGCCGGTGACAGAAGCTGGAATCTGTCTGTCGTCTTCGATCCGCGCCGAGTTAGTTTCAAAAGTAAACACTTTCAAACGGCATTTGATATGTGAGAACTCCGAGGACTCTTGAAAAAGCCCGAACCGTGTCATTGCGAGGAGTGCTGGGTGCTGATGGAGGGTGGGGAGCACGACGAAGCAATCTTGATTTATGCTCTCCAGATGCGGGCGCGCAGATTGCTTCGTCGTCATTGCCTCCCCCTCACCATGACTCCTCGCAATGACAACTCCGAGGTTCTTCAGCAGCCCCTCTGGGTTCACACGCAGATGTACAGCCGCACTGTTATCCCTTTACTATCACCTGCGATCGTCGTAGATTCCCATCATGGCGACCTACTTTGTTTCGGACTTTCATCTGGGAGAACTTGACCCCGAGCGCGATCGCAAGAAGTACCGGCTTTTCTGTCGATTCCTGGAGCGCATCGGCGCTGATCTTGATCATCTCGTGATTCTTGGTGACCTGTTCGACTTCTGGTTCGAGTACCGCTACCTGATCCCCAAACAGCACCTGCCGATACTTTTTAGACTCCACGACCTCGTCGCTGCCGGAGTCCAGGTCACTTACGTCTGCGGCAACCACGATTTTTGGATTGGTGATTTTATGGATGTGGAACTTGGCTTCAATCTGGTTCGCGATGACTTTTCGATCGCTAGTCCCAAAGGCAGGGTGCTCGTTCTGCATGGCGACGGTGTGGCATCCTCCGATTGGAAATACCGCATTCTCAAACGCGTGCTGCGGAACCGCATCAACGTTGCCCTCTACCGATTGCTCCCTCCGAGCCTTGCCTATGGCCTGGCGCTGGCGGTTTCGCGTCGTTCACGCGGACACACCGAGAGGCGTCCCAAGGATTCATTCGTTGAGGAGTACGTCGATTTCGCAAAGCGGAAATTTACCGAGGGTTATTTCGCCGTGGTCTGCGGGCATATCCATTCTCCAGAGATCCGCAAGGTTGGCGACAATTACTATGTCAATTCCGGTGACTGGTTGACCCACTTCAGTTATGTGCGCTTTGACGGCAGCCAATTTGTGCTCGGGAACCTGCACGACGAGAAGTAGCCTTGGCGGTGTCGATTATTCAAATGCCCGTCGGCTGATCTTCCCGGTGCGCAAGCTCTGGATAATAGTCTGAATGGATGCCAGATAGGAATCTGAATCGGTTGGACTCAACTCGGTTGTCAATTCGAATTCATTCGGCTGCAGAGTCGGCAGGTGCGGAGCGCTAATGACATTCCCGACGCGACCGCCGGCTTCAACAATGGTGTGAACGTAGCGTCGTCGTAAGGCTTCAGCGAATATAGCCTGACTTGACGGAATGAAATAGAGTTGCAGGCCCTTCTTGATCTTCTCGCCGCGGAGTGACTGCGCCAGTTGCCGAAAATCATCGACGCTACCCCCCAGCAGGGGACCAACGCGCAGGCGACGCAATTGTTTGGCGTTCACCTCTTGCGAATCGGAAACGAGTTTGTTCGTGCGAAATGAGTATATCGGCGAACGCAGTTTTGCCAGCGTCACCGGGATTGTATCGAGCAAGGGTGCATTTTTGTCGGAGTACGGCACGGGCGCTTCCGGCCCGCCATAGTGGTTCAGGTAGTTGAGAAACATCTGATCCGGTTCAATCACCGCATTCCGACCCGAAAGAAATGACAGATATCCAAGCAGCGACATACGATCTTCCAGCGGCAATCCCTCGACACCCGGTCCCGATATCTCTATGATAAATGATTTTTCGGAGAACCCGGCAATCGCTTCGCTGATACGACAGGCCGCGTCGAATGTGTTGTGTCGAACCGGGGTCGCGCTGGACAACACGACCTTGAGCGAAGGTGCAACCTCAATATCGACGGCCCTGGACGGATGCTCGAAGAGACTGGTCTGTACTGTCATGACTCTGACGTAGGACGACGTCGCGGCCAATACGGCGACTTCGGGTCGATCACCGACAATCACCATGTTCGCGCGAAAATGACCGCCGTCAAACATGTCCGTGAACGATTCATATAACTCGAATGGATTCTTCTCCGACTTAGTAACACCCGCTATCTTTGGCGACATCACCGTGATGCCTTGATCGCCCACCGATACCATCAGATCGATTGGCACGGTGGCTTGCTGGCCGATGATGGGATACTCGCCGGCTTTGTGGTAGGAGACTACTTTCTGTAAGAATGTCTGTGCCGGCCAGACCTTCTCGCCGCTACGATTAAGGCGTTGCTCATCAAAGAATTTTAGTTCAAGTTGTTCCAGGCGCAGAATCGCCGGCTGGCCGAAGATTTTGTATTTCTTGCGCCAGCGATAGAAGGCTTGCTTCGTGATCCCTAATTCCTGACCGGACCGAAGATCGTCTCCAAAACGCTCCCACAGTTCGCTGATCTCTCGCTGTGAGTATTTGGGGAAAATCGATTTGCCGACACCCTTCTTCCGGCGCCAGTAAGCGACCAGTTGCTCCGATACGTTGCCCAGTGCTTGCCCGATCCTTTTGTCGGTGCGATACAGTTTCTGGAGTTGCAGCAGTTCCTGCTTTGTGGGGACTCTTTTGGCGGTCACGGTCTGCGAAAATGCTTGTGAAGTGCCTGATAGACGTCCTCCAACGAGAAGGAGATCACGCGTACATCGCCGGTCGTTGCCATGAAGTTGCTATCGCCGGCCCAGCGAGGCACGATGTGAAGGTGCAGATGTCCGGCTACCCCGGCGCCGGCAGATCGTCCAAGATTCATCCCGACGTTAAACCCGCGTGGAGTAAACTCGGTACGCAGTGCTTTCACAGCCAGCTTGGACAAAGCCATCATTTCGTTCAATGTGGCTTCCGGCAGCTTTTCGAGATTGCCGATATGGCGGTTCGGCACGATCATCAGGTGTCCGGAAGTGTACGGGTAGCGATTGAAGACGATGAAACTGAGTTCGGCGCGATGGAGAATCAGATTGGCGCGGTCTTTCTTCTCCGCCAGCATCAGACAGAAGATACACCCTTTGGGTTTGGGACCGCGAATAAACTCACCGCGCCAGGGAGCGAAAATGTGCTTGGCCATAAAGATGTGAGTATACGCAAACGTTGACTGTTTGGCAAACGGAATAAAATGGACGAGCTAACTGCTCAGGGTCGGGCTTTGTGACCCTATCGTGGCAGCCGTCAGATTGAGATCAATCGTACAATCTGCCTCGTCCGAATACCGCCGGTCGGTTGAGAAGAACAGGACTTGATAGTCCTCCCCAAACTGCCTCAGTACAGTCATGGCGCTGTCTCTCCGCTGCCGATCGAAATGCAACAGAGGATCTTCAAGTATGATTGGCGGTCTGGTCTCTGCGGAAATGATCTTCACCAAAGCCAGTCGCAACGCCAGATGCAGTGCATCGACCGTTCCTCTGGAAAGCGAAGGTGTTGACTTCATCCAGTTGTCGCCATCGGCGGTTATCTCCGCTGCCAAAGTATGACGATCGAGTTTGACACGTCGCCACTGATTATTCGTTAGTGCCCGCAGTATCTGCGATGCCTCGTCTTCGAGAATCTCGATTGATGATTTCAGCACGCGACGACGCGATTCTTCCAGATAGCGTGCCACAATAGAAAGAGTCTCGGCTTCGGCACGTAAGAGTCGCAACTGCCGGTCACCCTCCTCGATGCGTTCCTGCAACGGCGCCATGATATCGCTACCGGCCTCGAGGAATTTCAGCTTGTTCTCCAAGGTGACGCTTTCATCCTGAAGCTGGTGCAGCCTCTTATCCAATTCGGCCAGTTCACGTTGCAACTGATCGAGTTTCTCCGGAGTGGTTGCATACGAGCGATACCTATTGAAGGTCTCCTGCTGTTGACTGATGCGAGCTGTCATTTCGTCCAGCTCAACTTCCATATCCTTGAGGTTGTTGTTGCCAAGCAGGGTCTCGTAACGTGCGACCAGTGTCTTGATATCGCGATCAAGATCGCGGTACTCTTCGTATTTCTCTTCCATTTCCTCGACGCTCTTGACGTTAAAGCGTCGCAGCAAAGACTGCACGGCTTCCGTTCCTTTATAGACTTTTTCCTTTTCTTCCTCCCAGCGCGCTTCAGCTTCCTTCTGTCTGCTTAGTGCCCGTTTGTGAGCCGCCAATGCCGACATCCACATTACCACTGTTACCAGCGCTACCAGGACACCGACTCCAGCTCCACCGACATAGACGACATCATGCAGCTTGTTCCAAAGGAAAGCACAGACTACTGTCGACAGCAGGGCAAATCCGACCAGGATTCGGTACCAACCCTTCGGTTGTTGCGATCGCGCGCTCTCTGCTTCCTTCTCCGCACGGATAGCGGCGTCTTCGAGTCGACTCTGCAGCAACTGATTCTGGGTCGCCAGGGTCTCGGTTGATCTAAGGTCGGAACGCTCGATCTTGGCCAATGTCTTGAGCGCTTCCTTCTTCGTCGTGATCTGGTTCTTGCTCTCCTGCGCTTCTTTGGTACGACGGCCCCATTCGAGATAAGTATCTCGCTCCTGATTGAGACTCTGCTCGGCTTCTAGCGCCAGCTTGCTCTTGCGAAACAAGTCGTGTTTGCCCTCGAAAGCCATCTGCACGGCCTGCAACTCGGCGCCAATGGTTTCCTGTCGGCGTCGGGCCTCAAGCAGCTCGACGATCTTTGACTTGGTGGAATTAAGGTCGTTGGTCCATTCGCTGATATGCTTTTCAACAGTCTGGATTTCCCCCGCCGGACCGTCATCTTTGCCTTGAATCTGCGCCAGACGGTTACTAATGCGTTGCAATAGCCGCGACACGAGTAGGTCATCCTTGCTGTTGCTGAGCATCTTTTCCAGCTTGTCACGAATCAACTCGGTCGCCAGCTCGACCCCTGCAAGATCGTCCTGCCAGACCAGCGAAGAGGCAACATATAGCTCTTTTTCCGTGAAGCCGAGCGCCTTACCGATTTGTTCCTGCACATCGGCCGGCGTGTTCCACTTGCCCCCGGTTTCAACCTCCTCGAGCATCGTCATTTCTGTGGCAACATCCTTTGTCAGACGGTACGACTTGCCATTGGCTTGATACTCCAGGTGCAACAGATAGGGTGCTTCTATTGTTGACAGGTCGACGTGATGTCCTTCCCAACGAACTGTGGCCGGGCTGTCAAACAACACGGCGTAGATCGCTCGCACCAATGTACTCTTGCCGGTGTCGTTATCCCCGATGATCTGATTGAATCCTTCGCCGAAATCAATAGCGAAATCATCGAAGCGTCCGTAGCGTTTGATATGCAGTCTCTGTAGCTTCATGAGATCACATCCTTGCCTGACAACATCGCGTTGCCGGTGACCAGCGCCTGCAGATATCGCGGTTTTAGCTCCGGCGTTGCCTTATCGATCGCATCTTCCAACAAATAAGTGTAGTCGGTAAGCAGCGTGTCACCCCCCGTACCACCGACGCGCACGCGGTTGGTCTCAAGTCGGCGGGTGTCCTCAATTCGCAAGCAGCAGAACCGGTCTCTGAATTCGTTTTCCAGCGCCGTCAGATCAACATACCCATCCGGGGTAAACTCCCCGTCGAAACGGATCCGTAACAACGTCTCCGCAGAGGCATGTTTAAGGAGTTCCTCTTCCAGTTCAATACTGTAGCGAAAACGCGAGTTGTCTAATTCAAGCTGTTTCCAAATCATCTGTCCCGTATGGTATTTCTCGATCACCGGGCGGCTCCGGCTGATGTCGGCCAAAAGCACTTGTCCGGACTCGATGCTTTCGAATTCTTGCGTCTCCGCTGAGCCGCTTGAGTAAGAATAATCGTTCCACTGGCGATAGTCTAAGCCGCCGACCGCCACGTAGTCGAAGCCTGCCTTGGCTATGACATCGACAGTTGCGCCAAAGCCCGAACTCCCGCAGGCGGCATCTGGTGATTCAGGATTATTGACTGCGACAATGTGGACGCCCGGCAAATCACTCTTGACCGGCAGCGATTGCTCCGTCGCCACTGTTCCTTCTCCGAAACAGCTTGCTCCGTAGACCGTGATTTCCGATTCGGGAAAACTGAGATAGGGCACTTGACGGCTGTTCAATAGATAGAAGTTCTCCGGTCGATTTTCCGTGGGCAAAAGGCGGTATATGGAGTTCTCCTCCAAGCAATCGCGGATGCCTGGCAGTACCGCAAATGGTGTTCTGCCGAGTCGTTCGACCTGCTGGAAGACAAAATCAACTAGATGGCGCGATACTATGTTGCTCGCAAACAGATTGCCTGATACTAAAAAGAGGTCGACGCTCCGGTCCAGCGCGAGTGTCACCGCGCTCTCCAGCGACTCCTTAAGCGCTCGACGAACGAAATCGCCCGCTTTGCCGATGTCCGAAAACTGCCTGCCAATGCAGAAATCGGATGCATGAATGATCTTCGCCATTGTTGCCAGCTTTCCTCTTCAAAGGGTGCCGTAGGTTGATACAGCCGCCCACACAAATGTCGTTTTCGTGGCGACGAATAGCGGTGCCTTTCCGTCAAGAGGCGGGATGCCACAACGTTACGGGAGTGGTGTACCGTCGCCTGTTCTATCATTTGTATCGGAAAAAATCACCGAAAAATGAAGCACCGGCTTGGGGCAACTTGCGGTATTTACACGGCCGCAGGCGCGTGCAATGGGATTGTTGAAGAACTGCTGTCGCCATGAATGTCGCGACTGAAGTCGCTCCTACAGCTCACGGACTGCTAACATGACTTGTAGGAGCGACTTCAGCCGTTCGCCCCGATTCCAACGGGGTCGCGACCTGCTTTTTCTGACACAACGGCGACACTCAGCGCAACAGTGTTAGCGAGGCTCTTTCAACACTCCCGTATTCCGGAGAAGCAGTCGCTGAAATCAGGGCGATCTCTTGCTGACAGGGTCGGCAGCGTCAACTCAGAAGATTTGACCGGTCAACTGTTTGTAGACCAACACCGGCGAAATCCCTCCCTGTCCCAAAATGAAATCGTGAAACTTCCTGACCGTATACTTCTGTCCGAGCTTGGTCTTGTACAAGTCCCGGATCATTAGCAAATACTCCTTGCCCAACAAGTAGCTGCTCGGTTGTACCGGTGTAAGCGTGTAGCGGTTAACCTCTTTCTCGATGTAGTCAACCTCGGCATCGAGATTCGCCACCATCCAATCCACGGCCTGCTGATAAGTAAACTGACCGGTTTGCAGCTTGACGTCCACGACCATGCGCGCGGCGTCAAACCGAATGCCACCAAGGGTCGCCAGATAGGTTCGCAGATCATCTCCGTAAAACTTTTCCCGGTACATCTCCTCTTCGCAATAGAGCGCCCAGCCCTCGACCATCATGTTGTCGCGCTGGACTCGACGCATCAGCGATGGATTGTGGTTCGCCATTTGTATCTGGAGATGATGTCCCGGATAGACGTCATACGCCACAGCCCCCTTGAAACCGCGACGAGTACAATAGCGAAAATAGGCCGAACGATTGGCGTCTGAAAGCGAATCTGGGGAGGGCTGAACATAGAACCGGCCGATCTGTGTCGGCTCGAACGGACCTACCGGTTGATAGGCGATACCACCAACCACATTGCGAATAAACGCCGATGCCTCGACTGGGACGCATTCCCCGACACTCGCGGGCACAGTAGCGAAATCGTGCGAAACGATCCAGTCACGCGTCTGGTTGATTTCCCACTGAAAGTAATCCATGACGTCGTTGCGACAAAAACTCTTGGGGATGAAATAGGCGAAATCCTCCGGCAATGGCAGAGTGTCGACAATCGCCGAAACCGAGTCATATAGCTTCGCTGACTTCGCAAACAGCGCCTCGCCCACTTTCAACAGCGAATCAGAGTCGTAGTCGAGGAAGTACTGCTGCCTGAGCAGCTTGTCGTAAAAATCCTTGCCGACCGCGAAAGGTTGACCTTCCTTCGTCTTGAGAGTATCGAGGAAGTCGGAGAAGTCTTCCAGCGCGCTGGCAGCCGTCGCTATTTTCTCCTGCAGTTCGTCATGGCGTTGCGGAAACTCGGGACCAAAATAGCCGACAATGTCGTTCAGGAAACCGACCATGTTCTCGATCTCCTCATCAGCCAGCAGAATCCAGATCTGCGGCGGTTCCTTCAGAAGCTTCTGTGCGGACTTCAGGAAACGAGGTAGGTCGTCAAGTCGTGCCAGAATCGACTCCAGCTTGACCGTGTCCGACAATGATTGTGACAGCATGATCTGATAGATGCCGTCGCTGGCTTTGCCTGAAAACAACTTGGGATTATCTTGCATCAGTGGCGAGCGACTCAGACATAGTAGCTGAGTCTCAATATTCCCCTGCAATGTCAGGTAATCAACCTTCTGCTCAACCGACAACTCCCCCTGGCTGATACCATTCATCTCGTTGCGCAGATCGCGCAACGCCGATGCAAACTTGCCAAATGATCGCTGCGAGAAGTCGGGATAGTGATCGTCATAAAGATGATTCCCCATCTCCGTGGCGTAGACGGGGTCAAACTCGAACCATTTCTTTACATATTGCTCCGCTACCAGCCCCAGTCTCTCTGTCGCCGAACTCGGTTTGGCTGTCAGACCGGCAGATAGGATCAGCAATAGCACGATTGTCAGTGTTGTCAAAATCCTTGTCATTATCTGTTACTCCACAAATTGATATTCCCCGGGTGAGCCGCTAATCAGCGCTGTCAGCCGACTATTCGTCTAACACCAGACTTACTACGGTCTCGACGTGTGCCGTTTGCGGAAACATATCCACCGGCGACAC
>CAIVAP010000129.1 GCA_903903945.1 uncultured bacterium
CCTGGTGCATTTGTGTCGGGTCAGCGAGAATCGCTCGTGCCGGCGACGCGGTGAAGTTCTGCTTGATTGAGATGTGTGATGGCGTAACGCTACAGATCAGCTTGAGCGCCTCCTTGACAATCGTCACGAGGCTAATCAGAGACTTCTCCGTCTCCGCCTTTCTGCTGAATGATAGTATTTGCTTGACCAGATCACGCGCACGGCGTCCGGCTTTCACTACCTCAGTCAGGTTCTCGTAGACCTCAGTGTCTTCAGGAATCTCAGAGCGCACCAATTCAGTGAAACCCAGAATACCGGTCAGGATATTATTGAAATCATGAGCGATGCCGCCGGCCATCGTGCCGATAGCCTCCAGCTTCTGCGACTGCTGCAACTGCCGTTGCAGCCGTTCTTTTTCTTCCTCCGCACGCTTGCGTACCGTGATGTCTTGTGATACGTTGGCAAAGAATTGCGTCTCTCGTGTCGAGGGATCCAAGACGGCGAAAGCAGTGGTGTACACGTCGACGAGCGCACCGGTTTTTTGATTCCGGTATTGCAGATCCCCTTGCCAGGTGTCCCCTCGCATCAATGCCGGCAGAAGTTCGTTCTTTACCAGTTGCATTAGGTGATCTGGAATCACATTGAGGATACTCGCCTCTGCGATATTCTGCGGTTCTATGCCCAGCGTGTTCATTCCGGTCTCGTTGAGGAAGATCATTTTTCCATCAAGAGTTGACAGATTGACGAGTTCCTTGCTGTGTTTCACTACCGCCGCGAGCTTGCGCATTTCTTCCTCCGCCCGTTTCTGCTCGGTGATGTCGAGGAAAACCGTGGCGAAGGTTCCTCGCGCCGGAGAGACTGCCGAGATGCGGAAGTGTTTCTGCATGGGTTCGAAATACGTTTCGAATTCATTCGGTTCGCCGGTGTCGGCGACCTTAGCCCAACGACCAAGATAGGGAGGACTGTCGGTTCCATAAAGATCGGTAGCCAGCTTCCCGCGAGCCATGACCGGCTTGATACCGGTGTGCTTCTCGTAGGCTGGATTGACATCGATAATCCGATAGTTGACTGGATGCCCATTATCGTCGTAGATCACTTCGTGAAAGGCCACTCCCTCCTGCATACTCTCGAATAGAGTTCGGAATTTCTGCTCGCTACCGGCAAGCGCCTCCTCTGTACGCTTGCGATCGGTGATGTCCAACACAGTGGCTGTCACGCCATCTTCAAGGTGCTCGGGGTTGAATGGGGCCAAACCGAGCAGAACGTTTATGATAGGCCCATCTTTTCGCCGAAGGCGCACTTCCATGACCCCCACACCTTCTCTCTGCATCTGCCCATACAGTTCCCTACCCACACGCAGGTACTCTTCATCGTCAGGGTAAAACAGTCGCGTGTCCTGACCAAGGACGTCGTCTTCGGCATATCCCATGATCCTGCAGAGGGATTTGTTTACCCTCTGAAACTTGCGATTGATCAGAAGCCCGATGCCGACCGGTGATGCATCAAACGAACTTCGCAGCGCCTCCTCGCTTATCCGCAATGCTCCTTCCTTCTGCTTGCGCTCGGTGACGTCACGCGCAATACCACAGAGGCCGGTGATGATTCCGGCAGCATCTCGCATCGGAGCTTTGATAACGTGAAAAGAACGTGGCTCACCGTTGACCGGCTTGGTGTTTTCTTCTTCCACTACTTCGCCGTCGAGCACTCGCGCATCGACTTCGCGCAGATGGGCGCCCGCTTCGGGTCCAAACAAATCTTCGTCGGTCTTGCCGACCAATTCGCTCGCCGGCAAACCAAAGAGCTGTTCCATGGCAGGACTAACCTTGACGTATCGAAAAGACTTATCCTTTATGAAGATCGAGTCACGCGCCGACTCGAAAATCGCCCGAAACCAGCTTTCCCTCTCCCGCAGCGCTTGCTCTCGTTCGATTCGCTCGGTGACATCCTGCGCAACGCCAATTACAGCGCAGATTGAACCCCGATCATCTCGCATGGGCGAGTAAGTAACTTCAAGACTGCGTTGGTTCGGTGCGATGACGGTGGAAGTGATCGTCTCACCTTCAAAAACCCGACGCACTTTTTCCTCGAATCCCGGGTACAGGGAGAAGTAGTTCGAAACGTTGGTTCCAAGAACGTCCTCTCTCTTGAGGCCTGCAAGAGCGATACCTTTGCCTTCTGCAAAAAGAACAGTGCCGTCAGGCGCTATCACAAAGGCAACAGCGGGCAAATTGGCCAGTATTGTGCGAAGGAAATCGTAGTCCTTGAGTTTATCTATTGTCTGGTTCAATTGCATGATGCCCCCGGTTCACTCCTCTTCCAAGAGGTATCGCGCCGTGTTGATCTGAAACTCTTGAGGTTCCGCGACCCGCACGATCGATCGATAGTACGCGCCGGTCTGCGGATTGCGATCGGCGAGGTTTATCCTGATCCCCCGATCGTAAAGCCGTTGCGTGGTGCCGACGATCTTGACTTTCGGTCGCAGTAGGTCGTCAGCGTTCTTGCCGACCACCAGCGCCAGTTCGTGCCGATCAAGTAGCAGCAGCGTACCGGGCGGATAGAGAGAGACCGTATTAAGGAAGGCTTTGAGCAAGCAAGGATCGAACTTGTAGCCCGCCTGAGGTATCATGCCTCGCAACACTTGCTCGGGTGATGCCGGTACCTTACGATAGACTCGTCCCGAGGTCATCGCGTCAAAGACATCGCAAATGGTCACGATCTTGCTATACAGATTGAGTGAGCGCCTGCGTTTGAAGGCGGGATAGCCGGAACCATCGAGGTTGTAATGATGCTCAGAGGCGACAATCATTGCACGGCAACACCGTTCTTCGAAGGGCATCGTCTTGGCCAAGGTGAAGACACCGAGAGCCGGGTGTTTGCGCATCAGTTCCCACTCAGATTCATTGAAATCGGACGGCTTATTGAGTACCTGCAGTGGCAGCCGCGTTTTTCCGATGTCATGGAACAATGCGGCAAAACCGAGGGTGGAAAGCTCTGACTTGGTCAAACTGAGTCGGGCTCCGAGACAAATCGAATAGATGCAGACGTTGGTACTGTGCAGGAAAGTATATTGATCATGCGATTTCAGCGCCGTCAATTCCAACAGACTGCTATCATCCGAGAGGATCTGATCAACCAGCGAATGAATCACCCGCTTGGTGCGCGCCAAGTCAACTGGCCGATCGGCGTTCATGGTGTTGGAGACCATTTTGAGATTGTTCATCGCATAGAAGAACGTCCGGCGCGCGAATTGCCTTTTCTCGCGGTCGCGGTTTTCGTCACTCGATTTTTCATCCATCGGCGGCAGAAGCGCGACGGCGCCAATGTTGGCCAAATCAAAGCGGCGTTGTA
>CAIVAP010000130.1 GCA_903903945.1 uncultured bacterium
CATCTCGCCGATACCCGGCAATGGCGGTTACGGTTCCATAGCAGTGGGCCCGGACGACAGCTTGGCAATTGCGACGTATCATTACACGAAGCAGGGTACTGGATACGATACGCGTCCCCGCCTTATCATCAGCAGACAGGCGGGTACCTTTTCAGCGTTCCCGTGGTATGACTATCCGTCATCTGCCGCGGTCATGCCCAAAATTTTGAACTGCCAGGGTATCAAGACCTCTGGCACCGTTGTGGACACGGTTGAGGGTGGCTACATTTGGCCATCTATCGCCGGTGACTTCGACGGCACCAACACGATCGCCCACGTTCTGGCAAAGGAATCGCCGGTTCAGGACACCTCGGGCAAGGCTTCGCTGATTTATTACAAGACTCCGCCTAATGCTACATCTCCGCCTACCTTCTGCCCTTCCCTTGTGAAGAGCATCTTTATCGACTCGACCTCCTCCAATATCAACTATGATATCTGTGCCAGTCCGGTGTCGAACAAGGTGGCGGTGGTTTACCTGCGGCCCAAAGCCTGGGTCGCATACCCCGATAAACTCTATGGTGACAACGACGACGTTTTCTACAAACAGTCGACCAATCTGGGTGATACTTGGGGAGACGCGATCCAAATCGCCGATTTCGGTAGTCAAGACTCGATTCTTTTAGACAACATGGTTTTCATCCAGCGCGCCAACGAAGTGTCGGCGCTGTATGACGACAATGACTGTCTGCATGTGCTGTTCCAAATGTATTGGAGTGATCCGAGCACCCACTACTACATCACCAAGGATTGCAGAGTTTATCACTGGAGTTCCTGCCTTACTGGTTGCATCTCGATGCTGGTTGACGGTACGACTTGGAGGTCTGCCTCTGCCTGCACAATGCCTATTAACGCTTTCGTCGTTCACAAGATCAACTTGACTCAGTGCACGGTCGCCTCCGGCCCCGGCGCCGGCAAGCGGCTGTATGCCGTCTACACGATGTATCCCGACAGTACGGCCATCACGGGGAACACCTACTCCGATTGCTCTAACTCTGTTCATGGCGCTCTCGCCAATGGCGACGTTGCGGTACAGGGATCACTTACTCTTGCGGGTGATTTGTGGGGCCCTCTGGTCAATATTACCACTACCCGTACTAACAACTGCGCCGCCGGCGAATGTTTGTCCGAGCAGTTTACAAGTGCGGCTCCCTACGTGAACGACTCGTTGAGAATCCAATACATGCTGGACCACGACGCCGGTTCTTCTGTTCAGAATCCGACCGGTGAGCCCACTCCCACTCCGACTCAGGGCGACGAGACAAACAACGAGATTGTAATCAAGTCACACCCGTGCTATGTTGTCACCCCCGTGGCAATTCTGGCTATCGCTCCGACCGAGATTCTTTGGCCGTTCCACACGACTCCGGGTAGTCCGGGTAGCACGAATCATGTTCATGTGACTTTGACTAACACCGGCAATACCCCCGCCGATTACACCAGAACCGTGGTTTACACTCCGTCCGTTGCCCCTTGGCTGACTTTCGATAATCCGGCGACCGGCGTGGGTGCTTCGGTTCCTGCCGGTTGCGTTCAGACGCAGGCTGAAACCGTCACGGCCGCAGGTCCGGCAGCCGAAGGTCTTTTCAAAGCCTCGATTATCTGGAGTTACACCGGCGGAAAGGCCGATACCATGAAGGTCGAGTTGTACAACTTCACTAATTGGTTTATGGAAGAGAACAACACCATCCGCACCGCCCA
>CAIVAP010000131.1 GCA_903903945.1 uncultured bacterium
CGCGGATCTCATCAGGGTCTCTAGACGCGGATAACGCAAGCGGAATCTTTCTTGCTTTCTGACTTTCTTTTTTTGTCGTGAGTAACAATTGGTTGTTGTGGCTGCGGTGTTCATTCTGTGGAAAACGCGGGACGCATGAACAGGTTTGGCCGCAGAAGCGGTCAAGCGTTTTCCACAGAATGAACACCGACCTTGGTCGATGGTAGAATGACGGAATAGCCTTTCGGTATTCGTCTTTGTAAATACTCTCAGCGAGAGAGGACATGGGTCTCTTCGCGGTCTGATCGGCATGTTGATGAGGTTCTGCCAGCCGCAGTATGGGGTTCGTTCGAAAAGAGTGGTGCCGCAATGGCTAAGCGATGTGCTCTTCGATCGTTTCCGATCTCCGGCCATCAGCCCTGATCCGCGGTCACCATCCCTTCCGCCCCCTCGCGGAGATACCTTTCGGTTTGAGCCGAAAGGATCACATTAGGCGGGTTTCACCTCCGCCAATTTCTGGTTAACTGCAGCTGTCGTCCAGCAGAAATCTTTTTCTTGGAGCCACAAGCTGCACAAAAGGATGGCAAGCTTGCGGGCAACTGCCACGCGCGCATTACGAAGGCCATGCTTTTTGAGAATCTTTATGCCCCATGCTTTCAGTGAGCACCATTTCTTGCAGCTGGTTAAAAGTACCGTCGCGGCCTGAACCAAATGGGTACGCGTCATGGTATCGCCACGCCGTGACACTGATCCCATTTTATTGATCTCCCCGGATTGCTCCTGTTTGGGCGTCAATCCGAAATAGGCGCCGACATCGCAGAGATGTCTGAAGCGCTTTGGATTATCAACGGCGGTTACGAACGACAGAGAAACGATTGGCCCCACGCCGGGAACTGTCATTAATCGCTGACAGACGGGATTGGCTTTGGCCAGAGACTCAACACGTTTGGTCAGCAGGTCCAACTGCTTGCAGAGGTCTTCGTAAAGATCAAGCGATGGCATGACCATCTCCCGAACCATGACGCCGCGCTCATCGGCCCTCACGAGCGTTGCCAGAACATTTTCCCGGAACTTCTTGGCGCAAGCATGGCCGCGTGGCGTTACCAGTCCAAACGGTTTGAGTGAGCCGGTGATGTTGTTCTCAAGAGCAACCTTTTGCTCTACCAGATGTTGACGTATTGTGAGCAACATCCGCGCCTCCTGGTTGTTTTGGCTGCGCACGATAACCGGTCGGATGAACTTACCGCCCATGCGCACGATCTGCGCCAAGCCTCGGGCGTCGTTTTTGTCTGTCTTATTCCGCTGTGTTTCGAGCATGGCCGCCGCCTGAAACGCCTCCATGCACACGATCGGCAACCCAAGCTTCGTCAGCTCTGTTTGCAACCAGAAACTCATCGCTCCGGCTTCATGCCCAACTCTGACTATATCGCCGGCATCGACATGCTTGATGATCCAGGCATAAATATCGGACGGTACCGTTAATGCCTTGCCTTCCTTAATTCTTTCGCCCTTACCATTGATGATACAGATTGCCGTTTGCCGTTGCGATACGTCCAAACCGATGTAATATTCCATGTGCCTCTCCTATGATTGCAAGTTGTGGGAGAGGTACTTTAGCAGAATTGTGAACCGCACCCGCGGCTACACCATGGCCTTCCGGCAAAAACCGCCGTCGGCGCGCAAGATAATGCGGGTTTGGGGCCAAGCGCGGCGCAGCTGAGCAATAATGCGCTGCACCTCTTCAACCGCTCCAGCGGCGCCGTCGATGTTGCTGACGCGCAGTTTGGAAGCCAGCAGTTGATCGCCGCAAAAAATATAAAGCGGCAGATAGCAGTAACAATCGTAATAGCCGTGGAAGAAACGCCCTTCTTGATGCCCGTGGATGGGATCATCGGTAGCGTCGAGATCGAGGATGGTCTCTTCC
>CAIVAP010000132.1 GCA_903903945.1 uncultured bacterium
TCGCTCCTACAAGTTGTCTTAGCAGCACGTCTGCCACAGTTGTAGGAGCGACTTCAGTCGCGACATTTCTGGCGACAACGGTTTTTGAAGAGTCCTTTTGCGGGTAGAATACCCGTGGTCGATCCACATAAACCGCAAATTCCTGCTTGACAAACGTAGACGTTTGTGTACATTGGCAGAACAGTCACATTGTTGCGACTTGGATGATTTGTCCCTGACAGGTTTTGTCAGGGGTGTTTTGTATCTTGATAGCGGAGGCATATCGATGAAAAGGATAATGACTTTGATCACGGGGCTGATAGTATTCATCAGTGCGACGGCTTCATCTCTGACAATTTCCCCACAGTTGCGAGAGAAACTAATACGCGAAGGGGCTTGGGATGCATTTTCCAAGCAGTTCCGGCAGTGGCACGAGCAATTAGAAGCGGCCACAAGTAAAGACGCGCTTTTCAAACCGAGCGCAACGCTTGACGCTAACGACATTTCGACGATGAAAGTCGTGGTGATCCTGGTGGATTTCTCTGACAATCCCGCCAATGCGGGGGTCAGCGGGCTGGACACAGTGTCTTTCCGAGACTTGCTTCTTAGCCGCAATCCCACCAGCCCTCGCAGTCTGACCGATTTCTATCTCGAAAACTCTTATGGCAAACTGGTAGTCGAAGGGGGCGTATTCGGCTGGTATCGGATGCCCAGACTTTATTCGGAATATGTGGGCACCGGTTACGGTCTGCAAGGTACAACTCCTAACGCGCAGACGCTTGTCGTTGATGCGCTCACGGCGGCCGACCCTGCTATAAACTTTGCCAACTACCAGAACTTGAGCTTCGGTGTTGATGCAGTTTTCATTATTCATGCCGGGAAAGGTGCGGAAGAAGGTGGGGATACGCACGCCCTGTGGTCGCACCGATCGTCGACCAATTACATGACCGCTGAAGGCGTGACTGTCCGATCGTATGTGGTCGGGCCGGAAGAGGAGTTCGGACACGCCACCTATGTTGGTATCTACTGCCATGAGTTTGGTCATGTCCTCACTTTGCCGGACCTCTCTGATGTCAGCGATTCACGGCTCGCTGGCTTGGGTTACTGGTCGCTGATGGCTTCGGGGTCATGGAACGGCAATGGCCGTTGGCCGGCGCATCTTGACTCCTGGTGCAAGAACCAACTGGGCTTTGGCAAGTGCGTAACGGTCAGCTATGGTGACCCCAACCTCGTCGATGTAACTCTGGGAAGCTCGGTGAACGACACGCTGCGCTACCGGATACTTTTGCCGGGTGCAAGCTATAAGGAATACTTCCTTGTGGAAAACCGCCAGCAAATCAGTTTCGACAGAAATTTGCCCGGCTCAGGTCTGCTTATCCTCCACTGTGATGATAATCTCAGCGGTAGCAACGACATGCGGTGGGGTCACTGGCATGTATCGGTTGAGCAGGCGGATGGACTGAATCATCTTGAAAACGGAACAAATCATGGCGATGCCTATGACGTCTTTCCCGGCCCGGCGAATCTCTACACTGAGTTTGCGAACCTGACAAATCCCAGCACCGCATCATACTATGGTGTGCCGAATCAGGCCGCGATCTGGGACATCAGGCTGGACGCGGCGGCTAAGACGGTTACGTTCAATTTGGAGGCAACATTCAATCAGACAATTGGCGATGTCGATGGCGATGGATCAATTACAATCGCAGACGTCGTATTTCTCATCAATTACATTTTCCTTGGTGGTGCGGCACCATATCCGATCTCTCTGGGGGACGTTGATTGCAGTGGTAGTATCAACATTGCTGATGTGGTTTACCTGATCAATTATGTCTTCAGTCATGGACCGGCTCCGTGTAGCGCGCTTTGACCGGACTATGCCGTCAGGAAATGAGAGGTTGTTACGCTTTGGGCATACAAGCCAAGTATGGCTTACAATGTGTAGGGGTCGCCCTTGCGGCGACCCGCATGAACATTGGTGGAATGAAGAGTCAACGGGCGACCGCAAGGGTCGTCCCTACAAAAAATCTTCAGTCCGTCCGCCAAAACCACGCTTATGGGACAGCCTCAGGATTCCTGACGGTGCACGTTAGGTCGCGACTGAAGTCGCTCCTACAAGCCGCCTTCGCAATACGTCTGCCATAACTATAGGAGCGGCTTCAGCCGCGACATTGGGAGCATTGACGGTTTTTCGGCACTTGCTTCAGAAGAAATGTGCAACGACCCGCTTGTCAGAAGGCAACAACGGGAACCGGCGTGCTACCCGTTCCCGTTGCCATTGAGAGAGTGAACAATTACGCCATCTTTGAGCAAGATAGTGCGCTTGGTGCGCTTGGCGATATTGGGGTCGTGAGTAATCA
>CAIVAP010000133.1 GCA_903903945.1 uncultured bacterium
GATGTACGCCGCCGTCGCCAGGCGCACCAAGGAGATCGGCACGTTAAGGTCACTTGGTTTTTCACGGGCATCGATACTGAACACGTTCCTTTTCGAGTCGATCGTCATCTCGCTGGCTGGGGGAGTACTGGGACTGGTTGCGGCTTCTTTCCTGGATCTGATCCAGATTTCTACGACCAATTTCAACACGATGTCAGAACTGGCGTTCAACTTCAGCCTGAATCCCCGCACGATCATTGTTTCGATGATCTTTGCACTCGTAATGGGGTTTGTCGGTGGATTCCTGCCTGCCGTGCGCGCCTCTCGCCTTAAAATTGTCGATGCCTTGCGAGCAGCCTGATTACTAAAATCACCCGTTGTCCGCGTAATACATCCGGTAGTCCACAGCTTGCTGTGGGATGACATGCAACAGGAAAACAATCCGAAACTGACCCACAGCAAGCTGTGGGTTACCACTCATAGCGCCGATATAGAGACTATGGCTCAAACTCGGGAGAAACGTTGAAAAGAGTTAAGTTCTGTTTCGGTATTCACAACCACCAGCCGGTCGGCAATTTTGGTTGGGTGATCGAGGAAGCATTTCAGAAATCGTACTTCCCGTTTCTCGTTCTGCTTGAGAAATATCCGGGAATCAGGATATCGCTGCATTTCACCGGCATTCTGTATGACTGGATGAAGGAATTTCACCCTGACGGTTTGGTGCTGATCAAGACGCTGGTCGAGCGAGGACAAGTCGAACTGCTCACCGGTGGCCATTTCGAACCGATCCTACCCGTGATTCCCGACCGCGACAAGGTCGGACAGATCGCGATGCTAAGTGACTTCATTAAGTCGGAGTTTGGCGTTACGCCGACCGGTATGTGGTTGGCGGAACGGGTCTGGGAGCCGATGTTGCCGAAACACGTCCATCAGGCCGGAGTCAAATACACAATCCTCGACGACATTCATTTTCGTTACAGTGGTCTACAAGAGTCGCAACTACACGGCTACTACGTCACGGAAGATGAGGGCAAACCGGTGGCGTTGTTTCCGATCTCCAAACAGTTGCGTTATGCTATTCCGTTTGCCGATCCGGAAAAGACGGTCGAGTACTTGCGTGGGCTGGCAAATGATGATTGCAGCAATATCGGCATCTACGCCGACGACGGCGAAAAATTCGGTGTCTGGCCCAAGACTTACGAGCATTGTTTTGAGAAGGGTTGGCTGGAGAGATTTTTCAAAATGATCTCCGACAATCTCGACTGGATCGAGATGAGGCACTTTGGCGAAGTACTGAAAGAAAATCAACCGCTCGGCACCATCTATTTGCCGACGGCATCATACAGCGAGATGAACGAATGGGCAATGCCGGTGACGGCAATCGAGCTATACGACGCGTTTGTCGGCAAACTCAAGAAAGCCGGACTGTATGAGGATAACGTCGCCTACGTCAAAGGCGGCTTCTGGCGCAACTTCCTCACCAAGTATCCGGAGTCGAATTTGCTTCACAAGCGGATGCTCCACGTGAGTGACCTGCTGGAGAAGAGCAAGTCCGAGCTGAATGCGGCTGATTATCTCCGCGCGCAGAGACATCTCTACGCCGGCCAGTGCAACTGCCCATACTGGCATGGTGTGTTCGGTGGGCTTTATCTGCCGCATCTTCGTGGAGCCGTCTTTCAGGAAATAATCGCCGCCGAGAAGGTCATCCATCAAAGTCGGGGCCAGAGAAGCCCTCTTGCAGGAGTAGAAGTCTGCGATTTTGATGCTGACGGCAACACCGAGGTTGTGGTCACTACCCCACACCAGAAGGCGATCATCGCCCCAACGCTAGGCGGCATGATCTCGGAACTGGATGATTTTGGTGTCTGCAAAAACCTTGTTGATATCGTCGGGCGACGCAAAGAAGGCTACCACAAAAAACTGCTGAGCCGCCACGAGCAGACCGCCACAGCCACCCAGTCGATTCATGATCTTGTTTTGGTCAAGGAAGAAGGATTGGAGAAACTGCTGGTGGAGGATCCCTATCGCCGTGGGTTATTCATCGACCATTTCTTTGCCGATGGTACGACTCTTGAGAGCTTCGCCGATTCGAGCTACGTGGAGACAGCAGACTTCGTCGGCAAACCGTACACCTGTAAGCATCACTCCAAGGGTGATTGTATCGAGGTCACACTCCGTCGTCGCGGGCATGTCAAACGCAATGGTGCAACATCTCCGATCACCGTGACCAAGACTCTCCGGTTTGAATCCGTTACCGGTCAGTTGTCGGCACACTACCAGTTGACCAATGAGTCACAGAAGTCGCTTGATCTGCGATTTGGTGTCGAGCTTGGATTCGGCAGCTACACTTTCCCGATGCGCGAATCGGAAATAACCAATGGCCTGGGCGAGTTGATTGACGCTACCAATCCGACTGAGCATACCGAGGTAAACGGCTTGCGTCTTGACAGCCGCCTCTATCAATACCAAACCGCTATGACCTTTTCCAAAACGGCTCGTCTCTGGACGCATCCGCTCTGGACGGTTTCGTTGTCGGAAGGCGGTTTCGAAAAGGTCTATCAGGGCGCGATCATCGTGCCGCAGTGGCAGGTGTCTTTGGCTGCCGGTGTTTCGTGGCAGGTCGAAATCAGGCTGTCATTTGAGCGATTGGCTGAAAGCAAGGTCAGTTGCGCTCACTGTCAGGCTTCCGATCAAGTTCCGATTTGATCGCTAATAGCCGCGTGATCATAGCGTGAGCGTGTGTGGCGTGCCAATAGAGCCTATCGCAGCGCGGACAGACGAATATCTCCGGTTGCGTCCGCGCCACGAAATCATACAACCTCTCTGATACTCTTTCCGTATCGATCTTCTCCAGCGGTTCATTGCATTGCAGACATCGCGTCAGGAATCGCTTTTCGTCAAGTTGCATCTGCAAATCAGACACGAGCTTGCGAAATTGATCCAGCGGCTCGTCTGCAGTTAAATGATAGAAATTGCTCGCCAATTGTTGCCCCAAGTACTTGGAATTGCGGGAAACGATCAACCTGTTCTCTTCTTTGGAGATCGCCAAGACTCGCGCCAGGTTGTCCTCCTTGACGTAAGCTGTGTCGAATCCGGCCATTCGCAAGAATCGCGCCAGTTTGCCCATTGTGCTGTCACAGACAAAACGCATAAATCACTTGAGATTAGAGTAAGAGATACTATGTTGCCTTCCCTAAGCTAAGGGCGCGCGTGCATGGTGTCAAGAATACTGTCTCGACTCGCGATGGGCGAGAGTGCGGAAATGACAAGTCGCCCGCAAGAATAACTGTGTCGAATGGCCGATTTGCGGCGTTGTAGTCTAGTTGATATGGCCTTACTTCTCACGACGAACCCGGGTGAAAAGACTTTCAGTGGCTGACTTTAATCCCTTCGCGCGACAGCAAACGATTCTGAAATACTACCGCAAATACCGCGGCTATTTTTTCTGGGGCTTCCTGGTACTACTCGGATCAAATGGGTTTGCGATTATTTCCCCGCTCTTGCTCAAAGAAGGCATCGATGCCGTCAGCTTTGTCGTTTCTTCCGGTTCCGGAGGCTTTCGACCTAATCTTTTGTGGTATCCAAGCGAGGCCGTCCATGATGTCATGGCCATAGCCGTCAAGTCCCTGCTTATCAAATATGCGCTTTCAATCGTCGCTCTGGCAATGGTTGGCGGCATCTTTCGATTTTATGCCCGTCGCACACTTATTTGGGCGTCGCGCCATATCGAGTATGATCTCCGCAACGAGTTGTTCGGGCATCTGCTGAAGCTCTCGGCGTCATACTATCAGCGTACACCGACCGGGGACATCATTGCCCGCGCTTCCAATGACATCGAGGCCGTTCGGATGATGGTCGGTCCGGCAGTTATGCAGCTAATGAATACGGTCATCATTGGGGTATTGGCCTTCTTTTCGATGGTGATCATTTCACCGCGTCTGACACTATATTCGCTGCTTCCGTTGCCGCTCTTGTCACTGACCATGTGGCTTGTGGGGCAGCAGATTCACCGACGCTTCATGAAAATACAGGATCACTTCTCGAAGATGTCGGCGTTTGTACAGGAATCGCTTTCCGGCATCCGCATTATCAAAGCGTTTCGGCGCGAACGCTACCGTGAGGAGAAATTCCGCGAAGTTAATCAGGAGTATGTCCGACTGAATCTCTCGCTGGCAAAGCTCAGGGCCATTTTTATGCCGGCAATCATGTTCCTCGTCGGCATGGTGGTGCTCACCGTTCTCTGGGCGGGTGGTCACGCGGTTATCAACAAATCTATCTCGCTCGGCGAATTCGTCGCCTTTATGGCCTATCTGAAAATGCTGATCTGGCCGATGCTGGCCGTCGGCTGGGTGATTTCCCTCTATCAGCGCGGCACGGCTTCTCTGGAACGCATTGACTCGATCTTGAACGAGAAACCTGATGTATTCAACGGCCCCAATCTCGTAAAGTCACGCGGCGAAGGAACGCTCCGCTACAACAAACTCTCCTTCACCTACCCGGGAACGAACAGACAAGTGCTCCGTGATATCAACTTCGAATTGCAGCCCGGTGAAATCGTGGCCATCGTTGGGCCAACCGGCTCCGGCAAGTCAACCTTGATTTCGCTCTTGGTGCGCAAGTACCCGGTCACCGACAATGCGATCTTTATCGACGACGTTGATATCAACAAGCTTCCACTTGACGATCTGCGCACCATGGTCGGCCTGGTCGCGCAGGATCCCTATCTTTTTTCAGACACGGTGGCCGCCAATATCGCCTTCTCGCAACCGCAAGTCGATCAGAACGCTGTCAGAGACGCCGCCATCAAAGCGGCCTTGGACAACGAAATTGAGTCGTTCCCGCAGAAATATGACACCATTCTCGGAGAACGCGGCATCACCCTTTCCGGCGGTCAAAAACAGCGCGCCGCTATCGCCCGGGCTTTGCTCAAGAAACCAAGCATCCTGATTTTCGACGACGCTTTCTCGTCCGTTGACACACAAACGGAGGAGTCAATCCTCGAAAATCTATCGACGGCTAACCACAGGACGACGACACTCTTGATCAGCCATCGTCCATCAACCATTCGCCGCGCGGATCGCGTTCTGGTTCTCGACCGTGGGACTATCATTGAAACCGGTACGCATGATGAACTGATTGCCAAACAGGGGCGCTACTACGAAATCATCCGCCGCGAGTTGCTGGCCAGTGAACTGGAGTTGTTGGACTGATGGCAAACGACTACCGCGAGGAAGACAAGCTCGGCAAGGGCTATGATTCGAAATTGATGTCGCGGCTGCTGCAATATCTGAAGCCCTATCGCAAGTATGTCGCTCTCGCCATCACGCTGCTCGTGATCAGTTCGGCGTTTGGGCTTGCCGGACCGTATCTGGTCAAGATTGCGATCGACAATTACATCACGGCCTCCGACTTCGGCGGTCTCCAGCAGATCGCGATGATCTATTTGCTGTTCTTGTTCGTGCAATTCTTCACCGACTACGGCCAGCTTTACATCATGGAGTGGATCGGCCAACACGCAATGTTCGATTTGCGGCGACAGCTATTTGCTCATGTGCAATCGATGCACCTGCAGTTTTTCGACAAGAATCCCTCCGGCCGCCTGCTAACACGAGTGACCACCGATGTTAATGCGCTCAACGAATTGTTCGCCTCGGGAGTCGTCGAAATTCTCGGTAACCTCTTGCAACTCGTCGGCGTTATGGCCGCGATGTATTACATCTCCCCTCGGCTGGCTCTCGCGACATTCGTCATTATGCCTCTGATCGTCGGCGCCACGATGGTCTTCCGCAAGCGGGTCCGAGAGGCTTACCGACAGATTAGGATTATCATCGCGCGTCTAAATGCTTATACTCAGGAAAACCTCGCCGGCATGAGCGAAGTACACGCATTCGTGCAGGAAGAGAAGACGATGAACCGGTACCGCTCGATCAATAACGATCTTCGCACCGAAAATCAGAAATCAATCTACTACTATGCCGTCTTTTTCCCCGTTGTCGAGCTGATCGGTGCGCTTTCCACGGCGCTGATACTCTGGTATGGTGGTGGCTCGGTAGTGCGGCAAGTTGTGACAGTTGGTACGTTGGTGGCGTTTCTGCAATATGTCGAAATGTTCTTCCGCCCCATGCGCGACCTAGCGGAGCGCTACAACATTCTGCAGGCGGCAATGGCTGCTTCCGAGCGCGTCTTCAAAGTGCTCGATACCAAGCCGGAGATTGTGGCGCCTGCTCAAACACAGGCGCTGAAGGGTTTCACGGGGGATATTGAATTCGAGCACGTTGATTTCTCCTACGATCCCGGCAATCTGATTTTGCATGACATCAATTTCCGCGTCAAACCGGGCGAAAAGATCGCCCTGGTAGGAGCCACCGGCGCCGGCAAGACATCAACGGTGGGACTGCTCTGCCGCTTTTATGACGTCAACTCCGGCAGAATCAAGCTTAATGGCATAGATATCAACCAGCTTGATCCGAATGATTTGCGCTCCGTTTTCGGACTGGTCTCGCAGGAGATTTTCCTCTTTTCCGGCTCCATCAAAGATAATATCTCGCTCGGTGCGGACAATATCAGTGACGAGCAAGTAACAAAAGCCGCCGAGCAGGTTGGATTGCTTCCGTTTATCAACAAACTGGAGCGGCGCTTCGAGCACGGAGTTGGTGAACGCGGCACTTCACTCTCGGTTGGCCAACGACAGTTGATCAGCTTCGCCCGCGCGTTGGCGCGCAACCCGAAAGTACTGATTCTGGACGAGGCAACATCTTCAGTCGACAATGAAACCGAACAGA
>CAIVAP010000134.1 GCA_903903945.1 uncultured bacterium
CTGATGAACGGGTTGAAGCGAATGGAATATCGAGGTTATGATTCGGCGGGACTGGCGCTGCTCGAAGACGGTCACATTGTGTTCGAGAAAACGGCGGGCAAGATCAAGGTGCTGGAAGAGCAACTTGAAGGCAAAACGTTTGCCGCAACCGCCGGCATAGCGCACACCCGCTGGGCGACGCACGGTGTACCGAACGAGATCAATGCTCACCCGCATCTGGATTGCTCGGGCAAGATTGCCGTAGTTCACAACGGCATCATCGAAAACTTCAACACGTTGCGCGTGCTGCTGGAGCGCAAAGGGCACACCTTCGAAACCGAGACCGATACCGAGGTGATCGCGCATCTCATTGAGGAATATTACGACGGCAATCTGACGCGCGCGGTACAGTTGGCGATGTCGCAGGTGGAAGGGACTTATGGAATCGCGGTACTGTCATTGGAGCAGCCGGATATCATCGTGGCGGCGCGTCATGGCGCGCCTTTGATCGTGGGTCTCGGCGAAGGCGAGAACCTGATCGCTTCAGACGTCTCCGCCATGCTGGAGCATACCAAAAAAGTGGTATACCTCGGAGAAGGCGAGGTCGTCACCGTTTCGCGTTACGGAATTCAGATCGCCACGATCGACAACTTGCCGGTGTCCCCCAAGTATCAGGATATCGAGTGGGATCTGGAACAGTTGGAAAAGGGCGGTTTTGCGCACTTCATGTTGAAGGAAATCTACGAACAACCGGCAACAATCCGCAACGCCATTCGCGGACGGCTGAACTATGACGCCGGTACATCAAGGCTCAATGGTCTAAAACTGCAGGCGGAGGAATTGCTGCATGTCAAGAGGATCATTATTTCGGCCTGCGGAACGTCATGGCATGCGGCACTGATCGGTGAATACATGATCGAGGACTTGGCGCGGATACCGGTGGAAGTTGAGTATGCCTCCGAATTTCGTTATCGTTCTCCTATCGTTGATCAAGGCACGTTGGTTTTTGTGATCAGCCAGTCGGGTGAGACCGCCGACACGTTAGCGGCGCTGCGTGAGGCGAAACAAAAAGGCGCCACGGTGCTGGGAATCTGCAATGTGGTTGGGTCATCCATTGCCCGCGAATCGGACGGCGGCATCTATACCCACGCGGGACCGGAGATCGGAGTAGCATCGACCAAGGCGTTTACGTCGCAAATCACCGTACTGGCGCTCTTTACACTGCTTCTGGCTCGTCAACGGAACATGTCACTGGAAAAGGGACGGCAGATCATTGACGCGATGGACCGCATCCCTGAGTTAGTGGAGCGACAGTTGCAGAAAGACGACGTAATCAAGAGAATCGCCGAGCTTTTTTGCGACAAGAACAACTTCCTCTATCTGGGACGCGGCATCAATTTCCCCGTAGCGCTGGAGGGTGCCCTCAAGCTGAAGGAGATTTCCTACATCCATGCGGAGGGATACCCTACCGCCGAGATGAAGCATGGGCCGATTGCGCTGATTGATGAAAATATGCCGGTGGTCGTACTGGCGCAGCAGGATCAAGTGTACGACAAGGTCATCTCCAATATTCAAGAAATTAAGGCGCGCAATGGCCAGGTGATTGCACTGGCTACCGAGGGGGATACGGATATTGCCCGGCTGGCCAACCATGTGATCTATTTGCCGAAAGTGCCCTACCATCTGATGCCGATTGTGTCAATCATCCCCTTGCAGTTGCTGGCATATCATATTGCAGTGTTGCGTGGTTGTGATGTCGACCAGCCTCGGAATCTGGCGAAGTCGGTGACGGTGGAATAAGGCGGGCAAGGAGTTCTTAAAATGCATGTCGATGTAAGCTGGATCAGCAACAAGCAGTTTGAAACGATCAACGAAGAAGGCGCCAAGTTCCGGATGGACAGCAAGAAGAAGTCGGGTGGTTCCGGCGATTTTGCCAGCCCGACTGATCACTTGCTGGCCGCCGTCGCCGGTTGTACGGGGATTGATGTCGTGTCGATTCTGCAGAAAATGCGACAGCAATTTCGGTCACTGCGCATCGAGGTGGACGGCACACAAGCTGAAGAGAATCCCAAGTACTTCACACAGATACATATCAAGTATGTCATCGAAGGGGACAACGTGGATCGCGACAAAGTTGAGCAGGCAGTCGCATTCTCGCAGGACAAATACTGCTCGGTGCGAGCGACGCTGACCGACAAGTGCAAGGTGACAACGGAGATCGTGATTACGCCATAGAAAAATAGCTACTACTTGCCTTTGGGCCACTCCCCGGTGCAGGGATTGCACACACTGCCACCTCTAAACAAGTAATTGATCTGCGCTACGATGTCGGCGATGTTGAATACCCCATCACAGTTAGCGTCGAGCGACAGGAACTGTTGCTTAAGTGTCAGTTTGACCACGACTCTCTGCGGTGAGCCAAGCGCTCCTGTGGAAGAGACGATGATGTCACCGTAATAGACGCCGATAAACAGACCTGTCGTGTTGGGAGTGACGCTGATATTCTGGCCGGAGACACCTGATGTGGCATCGACGTTGACCCAAGAGGGCGCAGTCAGTGTCCAGTTGAATGGCTCTCCACTTGACTGAATCGAAAACTGCTGCGGATCTGGATCCGCAGAGCTCACAGGGATTTCAAAAGCCAGAGTGTCCGGCTGTACGGTCATATTGGGAATGGTCGCTGCTGCAGCAACTACGACTTTCGGAATACCGACCGCGTAGCTGGGGCCATACACGTAGTTCAGGAATGTGTGCGATCTGATTGTAATCGTATCCATGCTGATTGTTCCGCCAAGACTCGATGTATAGTGAAAGAAGGCCAGAGCAAGAATATTGACGCCGGAAACGATGTATTCCGTTTGACCGATGATGGAGAAGGCAATTACACCAGTAGAACCATTCACTGATTCCGCGCGTACCGCTGACGAATTCAATGAGCTTTCTATCTGTAGAGAATCGAAGAAGATTGTGCTGCCCAGACCATCGACCCGCATTGGCAATACCATGTCGCTGACCTTTGCGTGATTGATGAGGTAGATCGGTAGCGCGAACTGTCCACTCCCTGCCGGGACCACGTAGCTCGGCAGAATAAGAGAGTCATCGGTGTTGACAAGTGAATAAGATGAAAACGGTGGACACCCCGGTGCGGGACCGCCGGCAAAAATGTAGTCGATAAAAAAACGCATGTCACCCGCATTATAACCCTGGCGGTAATCAATATCCCCCTTACCGGCCGGGATGGGCTGTCCTCCGACATGCTCAGCCATCATGTAAACGACGTCGGAGATGTCTACCGAGCCGTCTCCGTTGGCATCGGCACAGGTTTGCGCATAAGCGCCTGATGCGAAGATCAGCATCGGAGTAAGGAGCGTTAGTAGCATTCTTAACATAAAAGCCTCTTCAATCTGTTTGATATACCTTTCTGCAGTACACGTCGCAGACATACCTTGGACTCTCCCAGTGCAGGCCTGAGTCTCTCTTTACACTGTCACTAGGTCAAAGTATATAGAATTTGCCTTATAATGTCAAGGATTAAATCGAGTCTCCGGTACTACTTAAGGCAGGAAATCCAGTCATGCCGATTGGATGACGAAGAACACGCCAATGTAGGCCCATCGAGTTTGTCCTAGACCGGAAGTGACAAAACCTGACGTTCCTGAGTGGACTGCGGAGAACAAGGTGGCGCCCACAAATACCCGCTTGCTAATCCCCTCAAGGTTTTGTAGGATTTGCCGTGATGGCTCTGCTTGAGGCTCAATAGTGTACGATTATCTGCAGTGGGTCAGGGAAAATCCGCTGCTTTCGGCCGCGATTCAGTTTGCCATACTCGGCACTCTGGGCGAGTTGATCGCTTCCAGCCTTCGCCAGAAGCGATTCGCCTTGCCCTGCAACGGAATGCAGCTTGCCGGCAAGGTCCTCGCCTGGGCGCTTCTGGGCATCATTATCAAGTATGGTTTCACTGGCATGAAGGGATTCACCAAGGCGCTCTTGGAGCACAATCTGTTGCCGCAGTTTGTGGCGGGCGGTATCGGTTGGGCGTTCGCGGTATCGCTAATGACGAATGTCTTTTTTGGCCCTCAGATGATGTTCTTTCATCGACTGGAAGACAACCTAATACTGTGGGAATGGAACATCAGAGGACTGACGCGCGCTTGGTGGACGTTAATCTGGTTCTGGATCCCGGCACACACCGTGACATTTAGTCTGCCGCCGGACTATCAGATCGGACTGGCGGCGGTATGGTCATTAGTACTTGGTTTGATATTGGGGCTGTCCAAGAAATAGAGCCGCGCACTGTACCTCTTCGTCACCGCCGCAGTTTGCAGAAAATTAAATCGCAAGTCGCTTAGCCTTGCTGATTTTCATCCTAGCAGCCTGGGGAGCACCTTCGGTCCGGCGCTTAGAAACGCCCAAACAGCATCCAAAACCCTGAGACGGCATAGCGTAAATTCTTTTGTGTAAATTTGGTATTGGGAAAGCAAACGGGTACATCCTTGTTTAGCAGAATCATTTACAGGAGGTACCCGATGCGAGAATTGGACTTCTCGGAGAGTAATTTGTTGATTCGTTGGAAGGGTGTCAAGGGGATTTGGGATTTGATTCAGGGGGAGGTTGTGGGGAGTGTTCGTCGGCGGTTGGAGGGGTTTCTGCGGGCGGAGGTATTGGAGCGGGTTGGTTGTGGGCGGTATGAGAGGAGCGGGAGCC
>CAIVAP010000135.1 GCA_903903945.1 uncultured bacterium
TCAATTATGACGAAGGGACGTTTAGTTTAGGCGCGGGCGTACGTTTGCCGTGGAACAAGCGTGAGTTGCGTTTGGACTATGCCTATCAGGACTTGGGACACTTGAAACAAGTTAACCGCTTTACGCTCGGATTCAAGTTTTGAGTCGGAATATAATTGTGTTTGAGGAGGAATAGATGCTCTTTAGGAAATTCATCAAAATCTGGCTGATCTTGTTGACGATTACGGCGGTGGCTCTGTTGATCGGTTCGTGCTCGAGCAAAACGAAGCCCATCGGACCCACAGTAATAAACCACTCGCCGAAGATCGAGATCGTCAACATCCCGCCGGACAACTCGCACTTCACGACGAACCCGCAGATCTACTGGTTCGGGACTGACGTGGACGGCAAGATCGTTACTTATGAGTATGCGGTGGTACCGGCGGCTTTGTTGGTCGCCTCTGACGTGGATACCAGCAGTGATTCGCTGATTCTGGCTTATGCCAGCGCGAATATTAGCAATCCGTCCGCCGGCAAGGACTGCAAGCCGGAATCATGCTGGCAGCAAATTGACGTGGCTCCGGGCACTAACCCCAACAAGCAGACCATCCGCTTGTTCGCCGACAAGGATCCAAGCGTCATTATCATGCAATACTTCTTCGTGCGCGCAGTCGACAACGACTTTGCCCGGTCGAACATTGATTATCGGCTTTATTCGCGGACCAATCATCCGCCCGAAACCGTGATCAAAACCGTACCTGATACTGCAGGTTACTATGATTTGAGCGATACGTCGACGACCTATAAAGGCATTTACTTCGAGTGGAAGGGGACTGACAAAATAGACTATCCGGACGACAATCAGAACCCTCTCTTCGAGTATTTCTATCAGGTCTTCGGTCCGTATGAAAAAGACTCGATCTACTCATATGACAGCACCGGCAACTATGTTTTCGATTACACCAAAGTCGATACTCTCCAGACGAACAAGCTGGTGCTGCAGTCGTACGACTCGCTCTCAGGTGGTGTCTGGGTCGCGAAGAACACTACCCGGGTCTTCGGTGTCTGGAAGGGAGACAGTGATACCACACGTGCCGGATACTTCGTACTGAAAGTCACCGCGAGAGATGATGCTTTCGTTTCTGATACTCTGCCGGCATATATTCCTTTCTTCACGATTGACGCGCATTTCGAAAACGACCTGCTCGTCTACGTGCCATTTTTCTGCGCGAATAGTGCACAACTCGGTAACATATACTGCGGTCCCACGGTGGACTCAATGTTGGCGTTTTACAAGCGCGTGGTCTCGGCCGCCGGTTATGATTCCAGCAAGATGTTAGTATCACCCGGTAAATTTGACATCTACAATCGTCCGTCGAAGCTGGAGTTGGCGAAATACAAAGTCTACCTTATGATTGATGACGGAAACAATTCCCACTTCAAACCAGAGTACTACGAAGAATTGACTCCGTACTTGGATATGGGGGGCAATGTCGGGGTATGGGCGTTGTCGCCTTTCGGAGCATATTACGGCGCCGGCGCCGCTAAACTGAACTCGTTGGATACGAAGATTTCGAAACTGATCCCAAGGACGTACTTTGATGTAATCGGCGAATGGTACGGCGGTTGGGCAGATAGTTACATGAAACGCTATACCCTCCACGGCCAGTGTGATACATGTCCTCTCCTGCCGACCAATGAGGAATTCCTGGGTGGTTTGTGGCTGGGGACGAGTGGAATGCCCAGTTTCGATGTTGATTCGATGAAGTACTCGTCGACATACATCGTTTTTGAAGATCCTCCGGCTGATTGGCGAGCAGCGCCGAACACCAACTACTTCCAGCGCAGTGCGTTCAGCGAACCGCTTTGGCTTTTCCGGTCTTACTTCGGTGACTTCGTGCCCGACTCCATGCAGGCTTATGTGGCCGGGTTACAGGGGAGAGTGATCGGTTTGCGGTACGACTCGGGAATATTCAAGACGGCTGTCTATGGTTTCTCGATGTACATGCTTCCGGAGGTGCAGGCAGACAGCATTTTCGCTAAATCTATGGAATGGTTCCTAAAACCGCGCTAAGTATCTGAATTTTCGGATTTGGCCGGAGGCAACCCCCTCCGGCCTTTTTTATTGCTTCTGTCCGAGTTTGGCCCAGAGCATCTTGGCCGGAGTCAATTGAGGATTGATTTCCAGACAGCGCTGCAGGTAGCCGATGGCTTCGGTGGAGTCGTCGGCGGCTAAGGAGACCAATGCGAGATTATACATCAGAGCATCGTTCTGCGAATTGATTCTGGCTGCTCGCAGCAGTGCGTCCTTGGCGGCTGCAACCTCTCGCTTCGCGAAGTAAGCGGAACCAAGATTGATCAGTGCCTCGACCATGTTGGGGTCACTGGCTACCGCTTGATTCAAATACTGAATGGCCGAATCGAGTTGTCCTGACGCCCCCAAGACATAGCCGAGATTGTAGAAAACTTTGGCAGGCCGTACCTGTGGATTGAGATCAAGCCGTAACGAAGGTGCGCCGCTGGCTTCGGCATACAGCGGCTGCGACCGTCGAGCAAGTTTCTTTAGCACGTCGCGGAGAATCTCAGCCGACTCATCATAACGGCGGAGGTCGGACGCCAGCACTCCCAGGAGAAACTGCTCTCGGACGGTCAAGCGACCGGATTGCCCGTAGTCCCGCAGTTGCTGATAGGCGCTATCGGGAAAGCCAGCTTCGCGTAAAGCATAGGCCAAATTCAGGCGCGCTTCCTCAAGGTAGGGTTTATTCCGGAGAGCGCGACTTGCGTAGTCCGCCGCCATGGCATACTCGTGTTTGCGGCGCGACAGATAGGCAAGATTATTGAGTGCTTCAGCGCTACCGTCAAAAAGGGAGTCTTCACGGGCAAAATAGAATCCCGCCGAATCGGGTTGGCCCATCTGCAGAAAAGCGACGCCGATGTTGAGATTGATTTGTTCGAGAGGCGGACCGCAAGCCAGCGCCCGGAAGTAGTCTTCAATCGCGCCCGCGTAGTTTGAGGTACTCAGACAAAGGTTCCCCTTTGTGAACAACTCCTGTTGTCGATTGTCGAAGTTGAGCCGGTAAACATTGCCGTTCAAGAAAAGGATCAGAACGACAGCCGGTACGGCTACAAATACAGCGCGCTCGTAAGACCGCGTGCGGATCCGCTGGTAGAATTCCACCAGAGCGATAGCCGAGAGAATTGCCAGGAATGGAAGGGTTGGCAGGCGAAAGCGAGAGTTGACGAAATAGAATACGAATGAGAGCGCATACAGGAAGACGAAAGCAATCATGCCTTTGGTCAGTCGCGACCGGCGAAACCCGATCACCATTCCGATTAGTCCTAGCGGCGCGAGAACTGCCATACCTATCGGCAATACCTTGAGGGATGAAAACTGTGCCCGGAACGCAATTAAGTTCCGGTTATTGGAGATGTCGTTGCCGGAGAAGATCAGGTAAAGCTTCTTTGTTTCCAGGGCCAGCCAGCGTAACGGATCCGCGGCAATATTGCCGATTGCCTGATGATAGTAGTAATCGCTGACCTCGGCGGGTCGCAGTTGGCGACCAAGTGCTTGTTCGGCCTGATACGCAATGTCATCATATTGCCAATCGCTGCCCAGCTTGCCCGGCATGATGGCGCTGACACCATCGGCATCCGTGTTGTTACCGATGAAGAAATTGATGCCGCCTTGAGTGGCGATCGCGAATGCCGGCTGCGGTCTGGTCAGGTTGTGAGCCAACACCAGCGCAACAGGAACAATCATGACCGCGAGAAAAAGCGCGATTTGAGACATCGGTTTTGATGTCGCCGACTTGGGTTTGTCCAACCAGAGAAGGTAGATCATGACCGGCGCCAGCAGACCAGCGTTGGGTCTGGTGATGATCGCCATCCCGGCAGACAGACCTGAGAGAACCAACCAGTACCACTTGGGTGATTCCCGATATTGGAGGTAAGCATACCAGACCAACAGCACCAGCGTAACCACCAGTGACTCCAGCAGCAATTCCCCTTCAAAGTAGACAATATCGCTACAGAACACCACAAGAACCGACGCGACAATAGCAATCGTTCTATCATGGGCCTTGCGCGCGATCAGATAGGTCAGCACCGGAGTGAAGGCGCCTATCAGTAGTTGGATAAGCCGGGCTATGGCGATGCTGTCCCCCGTGAAAAAGTAGATCAGACCGAGGAAGTAGCTGTAGAACGGAGCGCGGAAGAAGGGTTCGGTGGATGTTAAGGCGCCGGAAGCGATGGCTGTGGCCGTGAGATGATGGAACAGCGCATCGACGGTGGGATGCAGGAATTCCAGCAACTGCTTGTATTCGACAAAATAGGCCAGGCGACTTATCAGTCCAATGCCAAACAGAGTCAGGATAAGCGTCTTGTCGTTCCGTAAGCTCATCTCTGCCAAAATACACTGTTTGAGGCGCTCTTGCAACTATCGTGGTCTCATGCAAGTCTGTGCGCAGCAATTGCTGCAGTCTCGTGCATAAAAGCCGCTCGGAAAGCGGCCAGGATGGCGCGCGACCGCGCACAGGGAATGTACTTGTCCTTCTAAGTATTTGCAGCTAAAGAAGTTGAAATGCCGGGTGCGCAGTTGGTCAAAATTGGCTGCCCGCTACTGTGCAGGAATCTGCAATCTCAGGGCGCGGCACAGCAGTTGCGTCGATAGGAGATGATGATATTTTTCAACGACAGACTCCTCCGAGCCATCGCGCTCGTCACAGGCTTGGGGCTTTTTCTGTTGAACGGCAAGGCGTTTGGCTCACTTGACAAGCTCTCCCCGTCGCTATTGCAGGACTCTTCAAACGACCAAATGGTAAAGGTCGTTGCGTTTCTCAATCCCGAGGAGAGGCCGGCGCTGGGCAAGATATTGGTTTCGATGGGTGACGTCAGAAAGCAGGATAACCACGCTCGGCTAGTAAGGAGTCTAAGGGAAGTTGGTCCGCAGACCGCTTCATTCGTCGAGTTTATCAGCGCTCTGGCCGAATCCGGCAAGGTTGCCGATATCAGGCGCTTTTGGATCACCGATGCCGTTTCGTTTTTTGTTGATAGAAAGCTCTTAGCAAGAATCGCCGATCATCCAGACTTACGCTACCTGATCGAAGACCTGCCGCTTGAATTAGTCGAGCCGGTGTCGGTTGAACAGTCGCAGTCCGGTTTTGCCGGCAGTGACAACTCAATGACGATCACAGGGGTACGCGAACTGTGGAACCAGGGCTACACTGGACATGGCCGATTGGTATGCAATTTCGACACCGGCGTTGAAGGAACGCATCCGGCGCTGGTCGCCAACTGGCTGGGCGCCAATGGTGGAAGTGCGAGTCAAAGCTGGTTTGATCCCTACGGCACAACATATCCGATTGACAACGGGGGGCACGGTACGCACACGATGGGCATCATGGTGGGTAGAGACGGAGCGGACACTATCGGTGTGGCATTCGATGCGAACTGGATCGCGGCATCCGTGGTGGATCGTGGCCAGAATTTGAGTAGGACGGTGTCGGACATTCTGGCGGCGTTTCAGTGGGCGGCCGACCCGGATGGCAATCCGGAAACAGTCAATGACCTTCCCGATGTCGTGAGCAATTCGTGGGGCATTCCGCGTGGGTTGTTCGCGCCGTGTGATCAGACTTTTTATCAAGCGATTGACAATCTTGAAGCACTCGGAGTGGTGGTAATTTTCGCGTGCGGCAACGAGGGACCGAATGCGGGTACGATCCGCAATCCGGCCGACCGTGCCACCAGTCCGACCAATTCGTTTTCGATAGGCGCGGTTGACCAGAATCAGTCCGATCTGCCGGTGGCGTCGTTTTCCAGTCGCGGTCCAGCTACCTGCGATACCACCCAGATCAAGCCGGATGTGGTGGCACCTGGTGTCAGCATTCGTTCGAGTTTTCGTGGCGCGACGTACAAACTTATGTCAGGTACGTCAATGGCAGCTCCGTTCGTGGCCGGCTGTGTGGCGTTGATGCGTGAATACAATCCTGCGGCCACAGTTGAGCAAATCAAGACCGCGTTGATTGCTTCTGCCGGCGATCTCGGCCCTCTGGGCAAGGATAATGACTATGGCTGGGGCTTCATCAATGTCGCCCGCGCTCTTAGCTACCTTCCCAAGCCGCAAAAACCGCACATCAGTCTCAACGCTGTCCGTCTGGCCCAGGACGAAAACGGCATACTGGCCGCAGGCGGGACAACAGCATTGGAATTGTCAGTGATCGATTCCGTCGAGGCCTGCTATGACCTGCGGGGTGAACTGAGAAGCAACAATAGCAATGTATATATCCTCAATGACTCCGTTACCTTTGGTTCGGTGACCACCGGCGGGACGGTCAACAATTTCGGCACGCCCTTTTTGGTCAAGGTGGATCGCCAGCTTCCGCCAGGTACGGCCGTAGATTTCACGGTTGAGTTCTACAGCAAGCAACAAGGATATCTGAATAGTGTCAATCTCAGTCTTGTCGTTGACCAGCCGGTGAAAGCGGCGACGGCAATCATGCAAACTGAACGACTGGGTTTTGAGGCCACCAACTTCGGAGTCAGCCGCCGCCTGTTTGACGCCGCCGCCGGCTATAATCTGCTGTCGCATTTGAGCTTCATGATTGCCGACTCTCTTGGAACCGTCTATGATGCGCTGCCGGGTGACATCGATTATTATGCGAGCGACTCGCTGAGCCGGGAGAGCTTCTCCGGCGGCAGTTCCGTGACTGCACACTTCAGCACCAGAGACAACGCCTTCGCGGTGACGGAGCGGGTCACTGTCTATCAGTCGCCGGTCGAGGCCAACTTTGTGCTGCTGGATTTCAAACTGCGCCAGGGGCTAACGGCAGCGTTTACACGCTGCCATCTGGCATTGGGCGTCGATATCGATTTTACGGACGGTGAAACGGTTATCAGCGACGGCAGCGATTTTGTGTTCCGCTCGAGTTCGTACGACCGCTATGTTGGCATCCGACTGCTGCCGCGAGACGGTCAGGCCTTCGGGCAGGAAATCTCCGGAAATGCCTACAAAAGCGGTACCCTCGACGATCCCCAGAAGTACAGTCTGGTGTCAGCAGGTGCGACCAGCTTGTCTGGAACGATAGGCGACAATGCTCTGGTGGCTGGCGTCGGGCCGCTCGATATCACTGACAACGGCGAAATCGAAATGGCGGCGGTCATTGCCTCGGGAAACAGTATCGATGAAATCCGCCTGGCATTACAGCAAGGTGAAGCCCGCTACAATCAGGTTACGGGCACTGACGGCGGCGATGCCAATTTGCCAAGGGCGTTTTCACTGAACCAGAATTACCCCAACCCGTTTAACGCCGAGACGGCGATCAGCTTCTCTTTGCCTTCGGGAGGGGACTGCCGGTTCGAGATTTTCGACATTCTCGGCCGCACAGTCAAGAGCCTCGATCTGCGGGAACTGCCGGCAGGCAATAGGACGGTGACCTGGGATGCCAAGGACAATAACGGCCATGACGTCGCCAGTGGCGTCTACTTCTATCGCCTGAGCTTCGGTAGCAGTTCACAGGCGCGCAAGATGATTCTGCTGAAATAGCAATGGATGAATCGGGCAAATGGGCGTATATTAAGAGAGATGAATATGAATTCGAATAGGCATATGACACTGTTGTGGCGAGGTTCTGAGGTAATATGAAACGATTGATTACAGTTCTTCTGCTTGCTTTCTTGGCTTTAAGTTTCTGCAATGTGCAAGCTTTGACGATTTCACCGCAGTTGCGGGAGAAACTGGAACGCGAAGGAGCTTGGGAGGCGTTTGCAAAACAGTTCCGGCAGTGGCACGAGCAATTGGAGGCGGCCACAAGTCAGGACGCGCTTTTCAAACCGAGCACAACGCTTGACGCCAACGGCATTTCGACGATAAAAGTCGTGGTGATCCTGGTTGATTTTTCCGACAACACTGCCAGTTCGGGCTCGAATGTAACGGACACAGCGTCTTTCCGAGACTTGCTGTTTAGCCGCAATCCCTCAGACCCTCGCAGTCTGACCGATTTTTATCTCGAAAACTCTTATGGCAAACTGGTAGTCGAAGGCGGCGTATTTGGCTGGTATCGAATGCCCAGACCTTATTCGAAATACGTGGGCACCGGTTACGGTTTGCAGGACTCAATTCCAAACGCGCAGACGCTTGTCACTGATGCGCTCACGACGGCCGACCCTACTATTAACTTTGCCAATTACGCCAACCTTGGTGGCGGTGTGGATGCCGTTTTTATTGTCCATGCCGGGAAAGGTGCGGAAGAAGGTGGAGATACGCTCTCCCTGTGGTCGCATCGGTCATCTTTACCAACCGCATATGTTACAGGTGATGGTACGGTAGTCAGATCGTATCTGGTTGGACCGGAAGAGGAGTTTGGACATCAATCGTTCGTTGGCGTTTACTGCCATGAGTTCGGCCATATCCTCACATTGCCTGATCTTTACGATGTTGGAAATTCCCAACTCGCGGGTGTTGGATACTGGTCGTTGATGGCTTCGGGATCGTGGAACAGCAATGGCCGCTGGCCGGCACATCTTGACGCTTGGTGCAAGTACAAACTGGGCTATGGCAAGTGCATAACGATTAGCTATGGTGATCCCAACCTCGTCAACGTAACCATGGGAAGCTCGGTAAACGACACTCTGCGCTACCGGATACTTCTGTCGAGTGGAGGCTATAAGGAGTACTTTCTCGTGGAAAATCGCCAGCAGATCAGTTTCGACAGAAGTCTGCCCGGCCCAGGTTTGCTGATTCTCCACTGTGATGATAATCTCGACGGCTCCAATGACATTCGGCAGGGCCACTGGCACGTATCAGTCGAGCAGGCGGACGGGCTGAACCAGCTTGAACAAATCAAAGCCGGTGATGGCGATGCCTACGACGTCTTTCCAGGGCCGGCAAATCAGTATACTGAGTTTACGAACCTGACTAATCCCAGCACAGCATCATACTACGGGGTGCCGAATCAGGCCGCGGTCTGGAATATCACCCAGAACACGACGGCTAAGACCGTGACGTTCAACCTTGACGCGACTTTCAGCCGGATAAATCTGCAGTTGACATCCAAGTCATTTAATGATTCGGTATACGGCAACAATGACGGCGTGCTGATTCCGGGCGAGAAAGTGCGGTTGTACTACACTATCAAGAATCAATGGAAGGCCGTTACCGGAGTGACGGTGAAAGTGACGTCTCCCACTCCGGGCATCACTTTCAACTCCAATCAGAACGCGTTTGGCAATATGACGGTTGGGCAGGTGAAGAGTGACTCGATAACGCCGGTCGAATTTACGCTAGCACTCGGCATGCAACCCCAGAATGCAAGGTTTGATCTGACGATAACGACGACATCCCCGCCTGACACCTTCCTGACGACTTTCTATAAGTACGTCGGTGGTGTAGAAATCCTTTTGGTCGACGATGACGGTGGCAGTTCGCTAGGAAATCCGATGAATCGGGAGTCTTACTACAAGTCCGCCCTTGACAGTCTCGGTATTCCCTATGACTATTGGGATGCCACGCACACCACTTTGCCTGATACTACCAGCATGTACTCACATCACTACGTTATTTGGTTCACCGGCGACAATCGTCCGGATGTTCTTAATGCCGCCAGAGTCACGCTTCTGCGCAATTTTCTCAACCGGGGCGGGCGCCTTCTCTTGACCGGACAGAATATAGCGGAACAACTATCGACATCTGCGGACTCGACGTTCTTGCGGGACTACCTCAAAGCGAGATTTGTAGGCAACTGTTCACCATCGAGAATTTCGGGCACGCCGCTAGATCCGATCGGCATGGGTGATAGCCTGTGGGTTTATACCTATGACGGAGCTTCCAATCAGACATCGGCAGATATCCTGGAAGTGCTTCCCGGGGCCAATCGTCCCTTTAACTACGAGTTGCCTTGTACGGGAGCGGCCGCGACTGCTTTTGCCAGTTCGGCCGGTTACCGAGTAGTGTTCTGCGGATTTGGGCTGGAAGCGATTGTCAATAACAATACGGGTTTTGCCAAGCGTTGGACGGTGATGCAGAGGATCTTGGATTTCCTTTCTTCCAGCCAGACGACGAGCGTCGACGACGATTTCAGTGATCTGTCGTTGCCGGCGGCATTTGAGTTGAGCCAGAACTTCCCCAATCCATTCAATCCGGCGACGATGATCCGTTATGAGGTCAGTCCGAAGGGGAACGGCCAAAGTTTTGTTCTTGATGTCTACAACATCATCGGACAGAAGGTGGCGACGCTGGCATCAGGCATCGCCAGAACCGGAAGTTACACCGCGGAATTTGACGCGACCGCCGAACCAAGTGGCGTCTATCTCTATCGCTTGACGGTCGGGACGAAAACCATCACCAAGAAGATGGTATTAACCAAGTAGAAGCTGATATTCTCGGATCGGACAGATCAGTTCTGTCCGGTCCGAGAAATCCTGCCTATTGCCGTTATTACTCTCATTTTTCCAGCGCAATTGACATCCAACCGGACGACAGGTATTATTGTCGCTCCGGAAGGAGCGCATGGGTTTGAACGACAATTGCCCTTTCTTTTTTGCTAACACTGCCAACGCGACATGGGTTGCCAGAATCGACGCGCGGATGAGAATCATTGCCGGATTGATTGCGGTAGTACTGATTGCCGTCCTGCTCGATCCCGTTGCTTATCTGCTTCTGACACTGACCATCGCTGTCGGTTGCGTTGTGTTGCGGCTGTCCTGGGTTGACCTCAGGAGACTCCTGGCAATCTTCCTGATGATGGCCGCGGTTACCCTGACGCTGCATTTGCTGTTCAATCGCACGGGACAGATCGTCATTGCCCGCGTGCTGGGGTTGCCGATCACGCAGGAAGCGCTGATTGCGGGGCTTTTGTTTAGCTGGCGATTGGCGCTGTTTCTTATGGCGGCCCTCTGCCTGACGAGGATGATTTCGCCAGATGATTTTGCGACTGGAGTCTGGCGACTGTTGGCGCCCCTCAAGAGACTGGGATGCGCAATAGACGGTATCGGGATGTCTTTTTGGGTGGCCATCCGATTTGTGCCGGCGATCTTTGCGCAATATCACCAGATCGTATTCGCTCAA
>CAIVAP010000136.1 GCA_903903945.1 uncultured bacterium
AGCAAGATAGTGCGCTTGGTGCGCTTGGCGATATTGGGGTCGTGAGTAATCATCAGTATGGTCGTTCCTGATTTCCAGAGTTCCTCGAAGATGTCGATGATTTCCTTGCCCGATCTGCTATCAAGATTGCCGGTCGGTTCATCGGCGAGCAGCAGTTTAGGATTGTTTGCCAGTGACCGGGCAATTGCGACACGTTGCATCTCGCCGCCGGACAATTCGGTCGGTTTGTGATCCATGCGGTCGCCGAGTCCCACGCGCGCCAGTAACATGGTCACGCGCTCTTTGCGGAATTTGGCGGGAGCGCCGGCGAAGATCAACGGCAACTCGACGTTTTCGTAGGCTGTCGCGTAGGCAAGCAAATTGAAGTTCTGAAATACAAAGCCGATTTTGCGATTACGAACCTCGGCGAGTTGGTTATGATCGAACGTGTCAACTCGTTCGCCATCGAGAACAAATTCGCCTTCCGAAGGGACATCCAGGCAGCCGCAGATATTCATCAAGGTTGATTTGCCGGATCCGGACGGGCCCACAATACTGACGAACTCACCGGCTTCCAGTTCGAGATCGAGTCCTTTAAGAGCTTCGACCCGTATTTTGCCGGTGTCGTAAACTTTGCGAATGCCTTTCATACTGATCATGATCTATTACCTCTGACAGTTCTATAGGTGATGCCCGCAAATGGGGAGTGTTGAAAAAGCCCAAACCGTGTCATTGCGAGGAGTGCTGGGTGCTGATGTGGGGTGGGGAACACGACGAAGCAATCTCGATTTGCGCTCTTGCGATGCAGGCGCGCAGATTGCTTCGTCGTCATTGTCCCTCCACTCTTCCACCCACCATGACTCCTCGCAATGACAACTCCGAACTCTTTCAACACTCCCAAACGGGAGAGATGGCGATTCGATTTATTCATAGCGTAATGCCTCAACCGGACTGATGGATGCCGCACGTCTGGCTGGGAAGAATCCCGACACGAGACCGATTACAGTCAAGATTGACACGGTCACGATGCCGATGACCAGCGAGATGACCGGTTTACCCAACCATTTCAGCACTTCATTGTTGAGATCGATGCTCGCGAAAATCGAGCATGCCAATTGCGCGATTATGATCCCCAGACCTCCGCCGATTGCCGCAATCAGGACAGCTTCCAGCACGAACTGCCCCATGATCTGTCGTTTCTTGGCGCCGAGCGCCATTTTGACACCGATTTCGGTTGTTCGTTCTTTGACGGCGGCATACATGATATTGGCGACACCGACACCGGCGATGGATAGCGAGAAGCAGCCCATGATTCCGAAAAAGATCTGCAATCCCAGCATGATTTTGTCCATTGTCTTCTGACCTTCGATTACGTCCCAAATCGACAGTGCGCCTTTGTCCAGTGGATCAAACTTCTGTCGTTTGCCGACGACTTCGTAAATCCGCTGTTTGACGAATTCAGATTGATTGACATCGTGCGGTTTGACGATGATGTTGTTGTAACGTAATTTACCCCAGATCGCCGAGTGAGTCGTTGCCGGAATGGTTGCTTTGTTGTCATCAGGTCCGTTGTACGACCCCATCTGATTCTTCTTTTCCATTACCCCAACTACTGTAAAAGGAATATTATCAATGGTGACGACCTTGCCAACGGGATCTTCGTTGCCGAACAAGTCGTCCGCCATGCGATTGCCCAAGTAGACAACACGGCGGCGCTTTTCCATATCAATCTGATTGATAAATCGTCCCCCCGACTTGGCATAGTGCGCCCGCATCGTCTCATAGCTCGGGAAAACGCCGTTGACGCGCTGGGTAACAGTCTTCTTCTTATAGGTAATCGATGCACCCCAGTTGTTGTACTCTCCGCCTACTTTTTCGATTTCAGGTATCTGCTTCTGTATTTCCTCGAGATCTTCAGGGTAAAAACGAATGGGCCGGCCCTTACCAAGACCTTCGTAGGCTTTGGTGGTTTGCCCCCCCCAGATGATGATTATCCCCTCCCCCATACCTGCTTGATTGATCTTGAATTCTCGTTTCAAACCCTCGGAGAAGGCTAACAGCAGCACAATGGAGAGAGTACCCCACAAAACTGCTAACAGGGTCAGGGTCATCCGCTTTTTGTTGGCTTTGAGATCGCGGTAAAACAAGCGAACGAACATGAGTGACTGCATCATAGCTCGGGACTCCGTTACAACTTCAGCGCTTGCACAGGGTTCATATTTGCCGCCCGTCGCGCCGGGAAATAGGCTGCGGCCAGACCGATAAGTCCCAGAATTCCTATCACTGCCAATCGGTCCATAACTGAAAGAGTCGGCGTGCCGATGGCATCTTTGATACTCTCGCCGAAGGTGGGAATGACCGCGAGGATGACAGAGGCAATCGCATATCCAAAACCGCCTCCGATTGCGGTCAGAAGCAGCGTCTCGAAGATGAATCCCATAAGCACAAATGCCCTCTTGGCTCCCAATGCCATTTTGACGCCGATCTCTTTGGTGCGTTCTTCCACCACAACATACATGATGTTCGCCAGCCCAATCCCGCCGACCAACAGCGTCATAAATCCGACGAAGCCAACAAACCAGCGGATCGCCACAAAGAATAGCAGAAATCCATTGCTCTCGACTGTGTCCCACATCGGGACAGCCTCTTTGTCGCTCGGATCGAATCGGTACTTCTGCGAGAACACTTCCAGCACCCTGTCCTTGGCGGTAGTATGCACAGTCAGATCCTTTGCTCTCCACACGATGTTGTCGAGATAGCGATCACCGTACTTGGTCTGGAAAGTCGTCCAAGGAATCACGCCTTTGTCCTTGTCTCTCCCCGAATAGGATGAATCCTGGGGTTTTTTGGTCAATACACCGATCACAGTGAATGGTACTCCGTCGACGATCAGCGCCTTGCCAACAGGATCAACGCCCTCGCCAAAAATCTCGTCGCGCAGTCCATCGCCGATGAAGATTACGCGTTTCTTTTCATTTATGTCTTGTTCGTTCAAAAACCGTCCCCCCGGCTCGGGAACCATGGCGCGCATGCCGCCGAATTCAGCGTTAACACCTGAGACATCGATTAGCTTCGAATTGCGGCCGTTGCGGACTGAGACGTTGTTTCGCATATATTCGCCTGAGACATACTGCAACTCACTGATTTCCTTCTTAAGCATGTCTACGTCAGCAGGCTGAAAACCGAACCAACGTCCCTTGGGATAGCCGGCGAATGGCTTGCTGGTTCTGGACGCCCACATGATGACGATATCATCCCCCAATCCCTTGAAAGATTCCTCCTGCTGCTTCTGCAGACCGTATCCGAATGCCAACAGGCAAATAACAGTCACCGTCCCCCAGGTGAGGCCGATCAATGTCAGCAGTGTGCGGAGTTTCTGTGCCTGCAAATCATGCAGAAACTGCTTGAAGTAGAGAACAATCGCCATTAGTCGAACATGCTCTTTTTCGCCGGTTTTTCGGCAACCGTTTCGCCTTCTTTCAGGCCTTTGGTAATTTGGATAGTGATGCCGTCCGAGAGTCCGGTTTCAATCACGCGGCGTTCCTTGCCCCCTGCCGAGTCTTGCACCATTACAAACGCCGAATCACCCCGGAAATCGACAACCCGTTCCGGCAGGGTCAGAATGTCTTTTGCCTGTTTGATGATAATCTCGGCGTTGGCCGAATAACCGGCACGCAGACGGGCGAGATCGGTGGCCGGAAGCTTAACCTCGACATCAAACACCGTCGCTTGTTCCTGTTTGCGGGCCTTGGGCGAAATCTTGTACAACGAACCCGTAACGGTGTCGTTAGGCAGAGCGCCGACTTTGATCGACACCGGCATGCCTTCTTTGATCTTGCCAACGTCGATTTCGTCCACCGTGCCTCGGAAGATCAGATCGTGCATGTCCGCGAGGGTGATCAGCGCCGTGCCGTCCTGATAGGACGTGAGGGGCACTACCGGATCACCCTCGTTGACATTTTTGGAGAGTACGGAACCCGTGATGGGAGAGCGGATCGTACTCTCGACCTTGAGACTGGCGCTGTTGAGCGACCCTCGCTCGGTCAATTGCAGTCTTTCCTGCTCCCGCCGAAGCTGCAATTGGCTTTGTTCGTATTCCGTTTTGCGGGTGTCAAATTCCGATTCGGAAATCAACTGTTTGTCGTGGAGTTCCTTGCTGCGGTCATAGGTTGTCTTGGCGTTGTCGAAATTGATTTGCGCCACTTCAACTGCGCGCTTGGCATCGGTGTACTCCAATGGTGTCGGCTGGGGCGCAATATCAAGTAGCACCGCGCCTTCCTTCACCGAATCGCCGATTTCCACATACAGCTTTCTGACGATCCCTGAAATCTTCGACTTAACCTGAATCTCTTTGTAGGGTTGGATGGTGCCGATCGCCATGGCCTTTTCGACAATCTCCCCCTTCTCGACCTTCACCAGCTTGACATCGGTGGTCTTGCTGGATTTGCCGTTGCCGAATGCGAGCACAATGACCACCACGACCACGGCAAGCACTCCCACAGCCAACAATATCTTTTTCATTCGGGAAACCTCTGTCTATGTTGAAGCTACATTATTCACGGTCTGTACCATTTCCTACGCTTTTTGGACTCGCAAGTTTCATCCGATGTTTCAGGCGACAGCGGATACCCCAAAACCCCCTTGCTTCGGCAGAATGAGATTCTTACCTTCAAGGCGCAAGATTGAATCGTCGCGTAGGGGCGCGGTCTCCGCGCCCTGATGGATGTTACCGATTCAGGGTGAGCGCCGAGACCGCGCCCCTACGAGGCAACGCACGTGTTTTTCCCGCGAAAGTGGGAATCCAGATGTGTAGGAGCGACTTCAGTCGCGACCCAAATTACGTGCGCGGCGTACGCCCTGAGCTTGTCGAAGGGTGCGCCGCCGAAAGGCGAACAATGAAATCACCAACCTCCTCCGATACGCTCGAAAAACTGACCAATCGCCTCTCCCGAATGCCGGGAATCGGCCGCAAAACGGCACAGCGACTGGCGTTTTATATTCTCAAACTCCCCAAAACCGATTCCGACGAGTTGGCGCAGTTGATTCTTGATGTCAAGACCAAGGTCAAGGAATGCCATATCTGCTCCAACCTGACCGATGCCGACCCTTGTCGTATCTGTATCGACGCCAAACGCAACCCCAAGCAAATCTGCGTGGTCGAGGAAGCCAACGATCTGATCGCGCTGGAAAGGGGTGAGGGCTATCGCGGCGTTTATCATGTCCTCGGGGGGGTGCTGTCACCGCTGGATGGGATCGGACCGGATGATCTCAAGATCAGGCAATTGCTTGAACGTTTGCGAGGCGAGGTTGATGAAGTGATCCTGGCGACCGACCCCGACACCGAAGGGGAAGCGACCGCGATCTACATCGCCAAGCTGCTGCATCCGCTCGGCGTCAAAGTCACCCGCATCGCCCGTGGCCTGCCGGTCGGCACCGACCTTCAATTCGCCGACAGCCAGACATTGGCCAAGGCGCTGGAGGGAAGGGTGGAGTTTTGAAGGGGGAACCTCATGCATCGGTGTTTGCGGGATAATTCTAGTTTGCGAAAATGGACAGTCGCGCAAGTCGGGTTTGCAGCGAAGCGCCGACTCCGACAACCATAAACATGAGAAATGTCGGGTTCAGCTTTTCACTGGGAACGAGACTAACGAGACTCGGTGAGGCACCGGTGTCAATACCGAGGTGGTCTTGACCTCGTATCTATGGGACTCGACATCTTATGCGTTGATTATCAGTTGATTGACCCATTGTGAAACTTGGCGACGAGTGGGTCGCAAGAGGAGCAGTTCTCGCGGGCTATCTAAATCCGCCAACATTTCGACCATTCGATACCCGAGATAATATCCCGCACGAATCGGAGTATTGTCGCCATCAAAGCGGGCGCCCTCGAAAAAGCGACGTTCGTCATTGCGTTCTCTAGACTGTAGTAAGGGTGCAATAGCGGCGGCTATCGCTTTCAAGTTTGTTCTGCACCACCGCATGTACCCGCCTTGGGGATCAGGCAAACCGACAAGTTTGTGCATTCTTGCCATGAAGATTTCGGACAGTGTGCCCCCGGGAAGCAGCTTCGACGATTGCCAGGTTGCCCAGCCCTCTTCATAGAGCGTGGCGAAGAGAGGTGTATTTTCGCTGGAGAGTCCCGTTGTACGCCAGCGCGCAAAATGGGCATACTCATGAGCGAGGATCAGGCGAATATTCTTGCCGCAAGTCATAGGAAAATCCGGGGAGCAGGCGATTATGGGCCGTTTGTCTATCAAGTAAACCCTCCCGTTATGTCTCCCGAAACTCGGGTACAAGTATATTTCCGGCTTCGGCACCTTTCCAAGAGCTCGGCATGCCGTTTTCCAGATTTCGTCAGCGACGCTTTGCCACTCGTCAACGTTGAATCGTTTGACGCGCTGCATCCACTCGGGTCTTAGTAGTTCTGCAACGCTCTGATCGACAGTCCATTTCTTGCCCAGATGACAGCGATGTAACTTGTGGGACCCGTCAATAAACTCACTTACCTGCGACTCTCTGAATCGGCTCTTGGTCGACAGAATTTGCTTGAGTGGAGTGACAAAATCGTTTATGACCGCGGCTCTGGCCATACTTGCTCCTTTTCGAATCTGATTACGCGTCACAAGATGCAAGTTCTTGACAACAACGACAAGCCGAGTTTCGCACTGGTACCCCACCGCTATGATAAATGCCAGGGGCGTTCTGGGTGGCGTACAGATTATCACGCCGAAAGCGTACCGACACACCCACTCCCCTGCTGCCCCAAAATCCGACAGGGTTGGGGGATCAAAGTCGGGTCACCACAAGATATGGTAGTTCTGCGAGTTAGAAGGGGGGAGATATTCCGAGGTTGGTAGAAAAACCGGTTGCCGGGGTGCAACTTTGTAACAAAACCGGTGTAGAAATATCGAAAATGTCCGAAAAAATATATTGAACTGTTGAGTGGCAATTTCGTATATTGGGCAAGTCAATGATCTCCCATTTAGCTTTTGTAGGATTAGAAGATAAGCATCAATCTCAATAAAAGTCTCAATTCGGAGATAAGCGCAATCATGCGCAACAACTCGTCCGTACCTTGTTGGGTCTATGGTTGTACTCAAGAAGCAACGGACAAATTAGGAGAGTAGAATGAATATCTACGTCGGCAACCTCTCGCGCGAAACGGGAGAAGAAGATCTTCGCAAAGCATTTGAAGCGTTTGGCGAGGTCACCAAAGTAAGCGTGATCACCGATAAGTTTAGCGGTGAGGCGAAGGGTTTTGGGTTTGTGGAAATGGCCAACAAGACCGAAGCCATGGCAGCACTTGCCGGCATGAACGGCAAGGAATTGCAAGGTCGCACGCTGAACGTCAGCGAAGCTCGCCCACGTGAAAGTCGCCCGGGTGGCGGCGGCGGTGGCGGTGGTCGTTCCGGCGGCGGCGGTGGCGGTGGTAATCGTGGTGGTGGTGGCGGCGGACGTCGCGGTTGGTAGTCGAATAACACTCGCCCTGTAGGGGCCTGAGTTATTGTTCTGTATCAAGACGTATTTTACACTGTCTATCAGGACATCCTTTACACTTGTTTAGTCTGGGAATTTTGAGACCGGTCGGACTCTCCCCCGAGTCCGGACGGTCTCAAGATCGATTTCGCGGACGTACTGGTGGCGATATTTCACCAGCCAGTGTCCGCCCATTTCCTCGATCGCTATCCATTCGTTCGCCCGCCAGTCCAGCAGACTCCGGCTGTTCAGTTGCTTCACCAGGGTCCTCGGAGGATACTCCCAAGCCGCGGCGGTGGCCGCAAAATCCCAGCAACTGCCACAGCTCCCCTGTTTCTTCACCGGGGTCATGATGCCGGAATCGCGCCAGTCGAACCTTGTCGGAAAGATCATCTTTGGGTCAGCGGTCAACTTTGGCTGCTCCGCTAGCCACCTGTCATACCCTTCAGGTTTGGCGTAGCCCAGCAATGTCCTGCGTTGTTCCGATGACAGATCAGACACAGTTGTATGACCGGCAATCCATTGGTAGCCTTTGGAATCGATCAACCGCCGCATAGCGGCAATGTCTTAAGGAGCGACCGGTGACGCAGACTGCGCGAAAAGGGAGCTGGCCGCCGCCAGGACGAACCACACTACTGCGTACTTAAGCAATTCAATATCCTCCTCCGTGGGACAACCCCGTCCTTGGGCATCTTTACTTGCACCCCGCACACGGCGCTGCACCGCCGCTGAAAATGTAGGCGATTAGATACACGGCATCCGAGATATTAACCGTACCACTGCAGTTGGCGTCACCGGCAAGCAATGGCGATGGCGCCGAACCACCTGAGAAGATATATGCGATGAGATAGACCGCATCAGAGATGTTTACGGTACCGCTGCCGTTGGCGTCGCCGCAGGCATAGGATGGTCCGGTTGCGAAGTTCTGCCAATACCCTTGATTTACGCCGTAGTTAGTCGAACTCCCTTTGCCGGCTACTGGCTGCCCCGCAGTTCCTTTGAGGGCGAAGTTTGTCGATGAGCTACGACTGCCTCCATTGGAGACCACCTGCCACTTGATTTGCTCTCCTGATTGCGGGGATCCCGGCGCGGGCGGTGCCGTTGGTAACTCCTCACCGAGAGCGGATGCAAAACCCAGCAAAGATATGACACTGAGTAGCATGGAAATAAGTTTGGCTTTGTTCATCGTAACCACCTACTTTCCGATTTCCTGCCGCAATGACACCATCTCGGCCTGCAAGGTCGTCAGCGTAGCTTCAAGTCGGGCTTTGAGTTCAGCATTCTCATTCCTCAGCTTTTCTATTTCTGCAGTCCTCTTCTCCAAAGTCTGGATGGCTACCATCATGATCCCCGCCATATCTCCGGAATTGATGGTCGTGGGCGTCCCGCTGGTTCCCTTGCCGTCATGCCCAAAGGCGGCAAAGAACTCCTGGGCTACGGGACCATAGTGGCGGAACTGTTGCGGGTCCTGACCTTTGTAATTCCAACTCGTGAGGTTCAAGCCTTGGATTTTCTGGAGCACATCATCACCGTTCACTGGCTCGAAGTTCTCTTTCTGGTTCTTGTCAGAAGTGTACGTGTATGCTACCTGACCTTCGACAACAGTCACAGCGGAATTACCCAGTCGAATCTTGTCACTGGCATCAACGATCGCCCCATTGCCAATAGCTGTGGCATTGGTCAGACTACCCGCTGAAACATCCGCCCCGAATCCAATCGCGGTGTTATTGCTGCCGGTCGTGTTGCCCGCGAGCGAACTCCGGCCTATTGCAGTGTTGGCGGCGCCGGTGCTGTTGTTCCGGAGCGCCGCTGACCCACTGGCAGTGTTCTCTGCGCCGGTTGTGTTAGACCCGAGAGCAAGATGCCCGTTCGCCGCATTGTTGTCGCCGTTATTCAGGTTAAGCGCACCATAGCCAGTGGCCGTGTTGCCGTTGCCGGTGCTGTTGTTCCGGAGCGCCGCTGACCCACTGGCAGTGTTCTCTGCGCCGGTTGTGTTAGACCCGAGAGCAAGATGCCC
>CAIVAP010000137.1 GCA_903903945.1 uncultured bacterium
GTAACCTGCTTCGGCATAGCCACCGTTGATTCTGTAAGGATTCGGGAAAACCGAGACTTTCTTGGCAGAGTCGGCGACGACATCCGCGGAATACACCGGATAGATCTCCACGGCGTTCGCCAGCGGCGAACTCTCCAGGGGTGCTAGATTTGTGGCCGGATTGCCGTAGTCAAAGGTCGAGACCGACAAGTAAACCGGTCGCGAAGGTAACAGGCCGTCAATCGAGTACTCGTACTCGTAGTAGGCGTCAACGGAATCCTGCAATTGCGAATCCCAGACCATGTCGCCCGGCTGGGCATCGCGGTAAACTTTTCTAATCTCGCCGGGACCGCTCAACTCCGAACGGTTGTAGTCCTGAGGAGTGAAGAAGTAATAATCCGTACTTATGATGTTGCCTGCAGAATCTTTAGTGACCCATGCCAAGGGATTATCCTGACTGGGATGGTCGCTCGGATCGAAGTCGGCCCCATAGATGGCTTTGAGCTGGTCAATCGTGAACGGGATTTCCGTCACTTCCCAGCGAGGAGGAGAATAGTCCTGATTCTCGTGATGACGCGAAAAGTTGTAGTAATCATAAGAAGTCAGCAGCGCAAACTCGTTTAACTGGAGTTTCTGCCCCATATAGACGCGATAACCTTCGAAATCCTTCTTGAAAGAGAAAGGATCTAGAGAGGTCTCCGAGATCTTGCCGTTCCAACGGATCGTAACCCTGCCGGGCGATGATGAAAACCGCAGAATCGGCACCGTCGGGGGCGGAGGGCCGGAAAAATCCGGCACACCATCACCGGACACGTAGACGGAGTCACCGGAACACGGATTCTTGATCCTTTGACCCTTGGAGCCATCGTTGTCCGTGTCAACACCGGGGTTATCATACACCCAGGCGGCCCATTGAGCATTGGTCGCAAAATCAGTGAAGTCGAGCTTGTCATAGAACTTCTGTGGATCATTGGCATCGAAATATTTCTGGAAATCATCCGGCTTGACGTGGAATCCTTCACCACCCACATAACCGATCGTGAACGGCACGGTATCACCTGGAGCAATATCAAAAGGACCGAACGAAAACAAATACCTCGTGTCATAGCCGTCGGCAAGATTAGAAGCAATGTTCGCCGGCGGCGGCAACCAGCCGGCTGCCGAGTTATCGATCGCGGAGAAAATCTGATCGTAGTCAAACTCGCGTACCGACATGATATAGTACTTGTTCTTGTCTCCTTCCGGAGTCCCCAGACCACCCGTTCCAAAATTGCGGTTGTTTTCCTGCCGGCGCGGCCCCCAATCAAGAGTGGCATCTCCCTGTGACACCCACCAGTTGAATGAAAACTTCAGATCGGGATTCGGAGATCGCACGACACGGGTTCCTGACACGCAGGTTGCCGAAGTAGCCCCGAACAGCCCACTTCGATCAGGATCGCCGTCATTGTCGGCTATCCAGGCGATGTTAATTGAGTCCTCGAGATCTTTGCACGCCGGTGACGGTACAGTAAACCTATAGCCGGTAATGTCATCCGCAAAGCCATTAGACGTTGACGGATGCCAACAATCGGCGTCAACGTAAAGTGCCATATATGCTTTATTGATGTCTTTTGTGCCGATGTTCACCAGACGATAGTCAAGCAGAATGAAGTCTTCCGCATAACTATATGACCAGGAATAGCTCCGCTGTAAGACCTTAATTCCCAGCGGCTTGTGGGGACGATTATCGGTTGGATCACGCGCAGTCCAAGCATCATCTACCAGTGTATCAGTGTATTCGGCGACAAAATCCTGTTCGCTGATGGCATCCTCGGAATAAAACTCAGAACTCCGCCGATTCGATTTCTGGATAATACCGCCATTGGGAGCCGCCTGGGGATACATTTCATGGGTCCACTGCCAGCCATCGGCGCCGACCGACACCAATGTATCCTCTCCGACAATCGCTCCAATCCAAAGCGCGCCCTGAAACAAATAATTCACTCCGGTACCAGCCGGGAACTCAAATGATGGCGCCAATGAGCCGCTAGGCACAGTAGGGCTGAGGCAGTACATTTCCTTGAGTTGGCTCTGCTGAAACTGGCTGCCGAAGAATCCCCAGTTTGTGATAGTGAACCAGACATTTCCGACTCGGTGCGAGCAGTTCTGCGAGTTCGGAGTGGCGGCAGTCTTGGCCAAGCCACCACGATCGACCGAAGTCTCGGAAAGTTTGTTCATGCCGAAAGCCGTTGCCGACATAATCAGAAGTAACAAGACCGCGGCCTTGCTCAACCTGAAATGCTCTCTAAAGGACTTACCCATACAACCTTTCATCAGATTTTAGAACTCCACGCCGAGGCCGATTCGGATGTTTCTTCCCGAACCAAGTCTCAGCGGGTTGTTGGCAAAATCGGTTCCCGAATACACCCAGCTCGAGCCGGCCGTACTGCTGTTAGTATCATATCTACCGGTCGTAGAGTAGATATATTCTATGTTCTTCTTGTTAAACAGGTTGTTGATCCAGAGATCAAAGGTATAGTCAAGACCGAGGAATGGGAACCGCTTGTACATTCTCACGTCGACATTTGAAGTCGAAGGATAGCGCATCGAATTAGTCTGAGGCGATTCGCCCGACATCAGTCTCAGTCCCGGATAATTTTTGTCCGGCGTGAACGGGTATCCCGAACCAAATTGCCAGATCACGTTAGTAC
>CAIVAP010000138.1 GCA_903903945.1 uncultured bacterium
TGACGGATGAGCAGGGGCGAACCGCGCGTGATGGCAACGGCAATCCGGTCCTCGAATGTATGTGCGGCAACATCATCTGCGGTCGGTTCGATCCAACGCTTCCTTTCTTCACTCCCGGAGGGAGTTTTTGGAGTTCCTGCACGACAAAGCTGTTGGCCTCGACTACCGAAGCTGATCGGCTGGCCCGCACACGAAATAGGTGCAACGGTGAAGGATATGAATCGGTTGGTCTATTCCCGCTCCATTACGGGGAGACAACCTATGGTCTGCTCCAGGTTAACGATCGTCGGAAGGGATTTCTCGACAAGAGCCTGGCGTCGACATTAGAAATGGCGGCTCGGAATATCGCTTCGGCATTGGCCCTCAGACTAGCGATCGCTGACCAAGCTTCCGCCAAACTGGATTACGAACGCATTGTTGAACTGGCACTGGAAGGTGTTCTGGTTCTGGATCACAATCGCCGCCTAAAATATGTCAATCCGCAGATGGCCGCAATGCTTGGCCTCAATGTCTCTGACATAGTCGGCAGGTCAATATTCGATTTTATCTTTCGCGAGGACTTGCCAGCCTACGAGGAGCGAATGAAGGAAAGGGCTGAAGACAAGGCGGATCGCTACATGCAGCGTTTCCGTCACGCTGACGGTCACGGTGTATGGTGCATTGTATCTCCACAGGTACTTAGGGAGAAAGATGGATCGTTCGCCGGATCTTATGGATTGGTGTCGGATGTTACCGAGAATCTTCGGATGCAAAATACTATCGAGGGCCTGCTGCGCGGAAGTAGTGGGACGGGCGAAGAATTCATGCAGCGATTCGCGCGCCATGTGGGCTGGGCCTTTAAGGCCAAGGCTGTTCTTATTTCAGAACTACTGCCCGGTGCTGCTCCAAGTGTCCGCACTCTGGGACTTTGCATTGACGGACGAAACGTGACCCATGCCGATCACGATCTGTTGGGTACACCTGCCCACGCCGTACTCGAATCGGGACAGTGTTTTTATCCGGGGAACGTTAGCCACCTATTTCCTGATGATCGACTTCTAGCCGACACGCAAGCTCAAGCCTACTGGGGCGTGCTACTGAAATCCGCTCAGAACGAGCCAATAGGGATACTTAGCATAATTTTCAATCAACCACTTGCTCCCGACGCTCTGACCGAGAAACTGCTTGGCGTCTTTAGTGCAAGGGCGGCCGCTGAACTCGATAGGCACCTCGAGGAGAGACAGCGCAATCAGTCGGAATATGAGTTGAAAACAATCTTCGACAATGCGCCCGTGATGATCTTCATGTTTGATAGCGAGATGCGAGCGCGGCGGCTCAATCCTCTTGCGATCGATTTTGGCGGCGGCGCTTCTGCCGAGTTGATTGGCAAGCCCTGCGGTGACATTCTTGGCTGCCCACACATTCATGATCATGAAGATGGGTGTGGACATGGCACTGCCTGCGAAGTCTGTCCTGTTAGAGTCTCCTTGGAGGAGACGCTTCAGACCGGCATTCCGCAAGCGGGGATCCTATTCCAGCCCTCTGTCGCTTTTGGTCAGCCAAGAACCGATTGCTGGATCAGGGTTTCGACGGCACGAGTCGAAATCGCGGGTGAAATGCACGTATTGCTTTTCGCTGAAGATGTTTCAGAGCATGAAAAGGCCAAGCAGCAAATTCGACGTGGAGAGGTTCTTCTCGAATCCATCCACAAGGCGCAGTCGATGTTTATTGCCGGAGACAACATTCGGCAGGTCTTCGGTGAACTGCTGCGGACTCTGGTAGAACTCACCGGAAGCGAATACGGATTTATTGACGATGTGGTTTGCGGCGATAATGGTGCATTCCTCAACGCAGGTCTGGCAATCTCTGACATCTCTTGGGATGAGAAGTCGCGGGCTTTATATCAGAATCTTGTTGACCGCAATTTCCGACTCGAAATGAAGAACAACCTAGCCTGTGCACCGGCTCTGTCCGGGAAATTGGTTATCGCCAACAATGTGAGCCAGGATGTGCGTTCGGGGGGGACCCCCGAGGGGCACCCTTCTTTGCAGAGCTTCATGGGTATCCCGATGTACTTCAACGAGAAAGTTGTTGGTGTGGCTGGTGTGGCAAATCGACCGGGCGGATACACTGAGCAGCTGGCGGAATTCCTCGATCCATTTGTTCGATCATGCGCCGCAATGATTCACACCATGCAGGCCACCGAACAAGAGCAGAAACTGCGAGCCGAGACCGTTACCCGAGAGCGGCAGTTGAGCGCAATTGCAGACTCTGTGAACGAGAGTATTGTTCTGCTTGAGCGAGATGGCTCGGTTAGCTTGATCAATCGCACCGGCGCTCAGAGACTTGGCAAGAAACCCGAGGAATTAATTGGCTGTCTTCTCTATGAGCAACTGGATGCAAAGCTGGCCGCTTCGAGGAGACAGGTTATTGACAGAGTCTTCCTCAGTGGATCCCCGGCTTTCGCGGAAGATACGCGAGACGACAGACACTTTGAGCATTCGGTCTATCCAATTTTTAACGACAGAGGAGGTGTTGACAAGGTAGCCGCTTTCTCGCGTGACATCACCGAGCGCAAACTGGCTGAAGAACATCTGCGGGAAAGCGAAGCGAAACTGATTGCGTCGAACCGCTCTTTGGAAGAAGAGAAGACGGCTTTGAAAAACAAGACTCTGGTTCTCAAAGAGCTCCTTGATCACATTGAAGAGGAGAGAAACAGAACCAGATCTGAGATCCTGACGAACAAAGAGAGGGCAATAGACCCTCTCCTGAAAAGCATCCAACGAAAAACCCCCAAAGAACTTGCCGGTAGTATCGAGACTCTCAAGCAAGCTTTGGATGATATTGTCTCGCCGTTCGCCAATGACGTCTCTCGCAGGTTTGCCTCTCTGAGTCCGAGAGAAGTTGAAGTTATAGCGATGATCAAAAACGGACTGATGTCCAAAGAGATCGCCGATCACCTGTGCGTATCAATACAGACTGTTCATAAGTTTCGTCAGAGGATTCGGAAGAAACTCGGCATCTCTAACGATGAAGTGGATCTGACGGACTTCCTCAAAGCACTGTGAACGCTATTCCACAAGCTGGATCTACAGCTCCAGACTCTCTTACACCGACATTTAGATGAGACAGACCGGACTCCTGATACGGTCCGGGGGACGCCTACTCTCTGTTACCGGATTCGCCCCGCCAGTGTGTATGTCGCTGTATATCATGCGATTATGGAGTGTTAGAGGTTACATTCCGACGTTGCGGATGTGTATCGTTACTCGGTATGTGGCGTACCTATTAGCGTCCCATCTTGTATTCTTATGAACTGTCGAAAACTCCAGCGTGAACGCGAACAAGAAGATATTCGAAGACATCGAAGTTGCAGCGCAGGGTGTAGACGTGCAGATGGGAGCGGCAGCTTCCGGTTCCAAATGTGATTTGTCTTCCAACTCAGCACGAAGAGTCGCAGTGGATGAGCGGTGTGAATTCGGCGAGAGTGAGACGGGGAATGTTTCGTATCATCAAAGAAAAGGAACAAGCCTCAATCAACTGCTCTGGGAACTGAGCCGACTTGATCGACTGAGGATTGAGTAGAAGAGTACATGGTTGTCCCAGCGCTAAGAGGGGGCCGCTGGGGCGATTTGATAAACCATCTAGCAGAGTACCAACTCCTCGGTTAGATGTATTGCGCTCCTGACCATCTAGTTGGTCAGCTGACGACCGCCGGCTTTTCATGATGCCTCCGGCGGTCGTTTTTTTTTCAGAAAATATTGATCGTTACTCCAATTCGTTATGCTCTTATAATTTGCAGCCTGCGCATATCGGCATCGAGCCAAATCCGATTCTGGCCTCGCCGGCCTTTCCCTTTGGGGCCAACTTCTCTGGCGTTGACCGTCCGGGTTTCCAGTTGGCCAGCGCTTGATTTATCGCGAGGACTGCCACCCCCGACAGATCGCCGCCAAGCGGGACTCCCAGCAACGTGTCATTGTGCCGGTGATCAAAGACCGTGTTCGACAAGCTATCTTCTGCGAAGCTGGCCGGGGTGATAGAAACCAAATCGGACACATCATCGCCTGCGAGCTAAGGCGACTCGGAATCAGAGCCAGCCAAGCAAAGATCATTCTATCATCCGTGTGGAATCCCCAAAACAACCCACCTTTGAGCGAAATCGAGCTCCTTCTGGGCTCAGCCTTCGGCCGAGAGGAGTACACATACGGCTGCAAATCGGCCGGCACTTTGAGACAGCGACTGACATGTGTCGGATACGAGGCCTGTGAGTATATAAACTCATTTCGAACGCTATCAAAGGGCGATCCTCCTCAAAAGAGCGACTTACCGTCATGAAAAACCACAACGGAAACCAGCAAACAACGCAGCGTTCAAAAGCCCAGATACCTACAAAGGGACAATTTCTCGACAGGAAACAACTCGCCGCACTCCTGGGACTCAGCCTCTTCACAATCGGCTCCTGGGTCTCGCAGAAACGAGAAATTCCCTTTGTGAAAATGGGAAAAAGAGTTAAATTCGCAACAGAAGATGTGCTGGAGTGGATTGAAAACAACAAACAGTATCCGATTCCATGATATGGCGACTTTCAAGAGAAACAAGACCTACTACAATCAGTACTATTCGCAGGGAAGACGGTATTGCGAAGCGATGTCGTTGCTTCAGATTTCGGTAGGCGAAATGGGAACATGCGGACAATCTGCACAGCCCCAAAATAGCCCCAAGAGAAATGTTTCTCAAATCAACAGGACGGAGCGTACTGATAACGCATTATCATATAATGCTTTATATGACTTGCCCTCGTAGCTCAGATGGATAGAGCAAGGGTTTCCTAAACCCTAGGCCGCGCGTTCGAATCGCGCCGAGGGCAGAATAATCCTCAGTACCAGTTCTCGCTGCTGATGCCGTGATTATTCTGTTCCGACTGCCGCTACGTGGCCGGAGTCGGTAGTGCTTCGGTCTGCTTCATCGGTATTAGCCGGCTGTGACTGATGGTCGGAGTCGCTGTCGTGGTTGGTGATCTCCTCTTCCTTGAGCACGACGTTCTTGTCGAGGTAGTTTAGACCCGAGAAATCGTTGACGACGATGATCGCGATGCGTCGGTTGCGCGGGTCTGTAGGGTTGCCGGCGATTCTCGGTTCAGTGTCGGCAAAGCCGCGTACCTCGCTGATTTGATCGAATCGCAGGCCATTGCCATTCATGTGGCGCCGAGCGCTGTTGCAGCGATCGGCAGAGAGTTCCCAGTTAGTGTAATTGGCGGTTTCGGCGTATTGGTGGCTATCAGTGTGTCCTTCAATAATGACCTTGTTGGGAAGCTTGCCCAACTGTTCGGCGATCACGCTCAAGAGTATTTTAGTGTTTGCTTTCAGTTCCGCCGATCCTTTTTCAAAGAAGGTCTCGCCCGAGGAATCAAGGAGTTGAATCCGAAGCCCCTCAGCAGTCATCTGGACTTCGATCTGGTTTTTCAGCGAGGAAAACGTCGGATCCTGCTTGAGCGCATTGGCAATGTCAGCAGCAGCCTGCGCCAACTGCTTGCGGGCCTCTTTCTCCATCCGTTTGCGGCTTAACTCTTTGGTCAACGAGTTCGTGCTTTTCATCTCAATGATCGAACTGCCCTGCTTGGGAAGCACTGAACTGGAACCCCCTTTTTTGAAGCCGGTCGGATCTTTGAAATAGCCAGCCACGTTCTCTCTAACGGCGGGAGTCTGGGCCACGAGCCACATTACTAGAAAGAACGCCATCATCGAGGTGGTGAAGTCGGCATAGGCGACTTTCCAGGAGCCGCCGTGATGGCCGCCGCCATGGCCTCCCTTCTTCTTGACGATGATTATCGGTTCTTGTTGTTCTTTTTCGCGCATAACGGCCTGTCACTATTTGGATCTGGTGTCACGGCAGGCATTTTCAACTTCCTCGAAGGTCGGGCGCACGGACGAATAGATCGCGCGGCGCGCAAACTCGACGGCGATGGAAGCCGCAAAGCCCTTTTGGAAGCCAAGCATTCCCTGTTTGAGACATTCGTAGTAACGGCTGGACTCGTCCGTTAGAGACTGGATGTTGCGGGCAATAGGGCCGAACAGACCGTAGCAAAGCAGGATGCCGAGAAAGGTACCGACGAGCGCGGCTCCAACTTTCTCACCGATCTGCTCCGGAGGACCGCCGATAGCGCCCATGGTAATGATGATGCCCAGCACAGCCGCAACGATACCGAACCCGGGCAGAGAATCGGCCATATTATTGATCGAGTCCGCGGGCTTGACCTCTTCGCCGTGATGGGTCTCCAAATCGAGTTCCATCAGCGCTTGCAGGTCAGTTGCGGAAATCGCTCCCGTGATGATCACGCGCATGGTGTCAGAAAAGAAATGAACTGCATGATGGTCTTTGAGGAAACCGGGATACTTTTTTAGGATTGCTGAATCATGTGGCTTTTCTATGTGCGTCTCCAATCCAACCAGACCGTCCTTGCGCGCGACGTTGAAAATCTCATACATCATGACAAGCAGGTCGACGAAGAGTTTCTTTGACGGTCCCGCGCCGAGAATCATCGGAACCTGCTTCCCCATCTTCTTGAGAGTCGACAAAGGCGTGCTGATGAGAATGGAGCCGACGGACGCCCCGATCATAATGACGAATTCTGACGGCTGGAACAATACCATCAACGGTCCGCCTTCCATCAAGTACCCGCCGATGATTCCGCCGAAAACCACAAGGATTCCGATTATTGCAAACATGCGTAGCCCTTATCCTTCATGAAACTACTGTTGTCACTCTGAATTATTCGTCAGGTTTTGCAAAAAGCCGAACGCGAATTTGCAGAAAACCCGGCGAACGTGTTTTGCTCCAAGCATGACGCTGCCCCAGTTTGCCAAGCGGTTGACGTCTCCAAGGAGATTACTGGCGGGGTTTAGGCGACGGTGCAACGCCGTTCCGATCTGAATCAATTGACGGGGGGCAAAGCGCACGGTCAGTACCTGCTTGTTGGCGATGTCTGTTTCAGTGTTTCAAGTATTCCGTTGTGCTGCCGATACTTTGATGGAGCAGGCGGGTGTCCCCGCTGAGCAACGAGGTTGTTGTTTTGAAACAGCACTCTGCCTGCCGATAGTGAAATGCTGATGAAATGGCTTTAGATATTGCCACCATAGCCGGACTAATTGTCGGTATCGGCGCAGTTCTCGTCTCCTTCTTGATGGAGGGTGGCAGGCTCGGATCGATATTCCAAGTACCGGCCATCATGATCGTTGTCTTTGGCACTCTTGGTGCGGGCATGATCACGACATCCATCAACACGGTGATGGCGATTCCGACCTATCTGCGAATCGCGCTTTTTGGCAAAACCATTGATGCTATCGCAACTATCGATCAGGTAGTCTGGATGGCTGAGAAGGCACGACGTGACGGAATTCTGGGTCTGGAAAAGCATATACAAGATACGCCCAGCCCGTTTTTCCGAAAAGCGCTCCAACTCGTGGTTGACGGCACCGAAGTCACGGAATTGCGCCAGATTCTGGAAACGGAAATCTCGTATGTCGAAGACCGTCATCGGCGCGGAATCGAGCTTTTCAAGAAACTCGGCGGTTTTTCGCCCACTCTGGGCATCATTGGAACCGTGCTTGGTCTCATTCAAACGCTCTCAAGCACCACCGACACTTCACGAATGGCAGCAGGTATTGCCTCGGCGTTCATCGCGACACTCTGGGGCGTTTGCATGGCCAACCTGTTTTATCTGCCTATCGGAGACAAATTGCGGCACCGCCACATCGACGAGATGACGAATCTGGAACTGGTAACGGAAGGGGTCGTGGCGATTCAGTCGGGCGAAAACCCGAGAATGATTCGCACGCGACTGATGTCATTTGTCAACCCACCGGAACGACCGAGGATTTGAGCAATGGCGCGCCGCAAGTTTGTTGAAGACAGCGAGGACTCCGGTCGCTGGTTGTTGACATACTCCGATCTGATCACGCTCCTGTTGGCGTTTTTCGTGGTTATGTATTCCATGTCGCGCATTGATGCGAAGAAATTCGGTAGGATGAGCGAGCACTTGCAGGGCGCTTTTCACTCCAGTGAAGACAGAGGTCAGGCATCCGCCGGCGAGTCTGATCTGGGATCGGGAGTGCTGAAGGTCGGACGACTGAAGACTGTTGCACTGCATTTGCGTTCGTCACTCGGGACGAGTAAAGATCAGGTCAGCATGGGTGGGCAAGGGGCGCCAATGACGCGTGCGGATTCGGTCGCGGGACAGAGCGGTTTTTCAGCAACGGAGCCGATCTCGATGGAGATTAACGAGCGCGGCCTGGTGATTCACGTCGTCGAATCGGCGTTGTTTGAATCGGGTCAAGCGACGCTCAAACCGGAAGCGCTATCTGTTCTGGACAGGATCGCCAAGGAGATCATGAACCTTCCGAACCAAGTCCGTGTGGAAGGACACACCGACGATCGGCCGATAACAACAGCCCGTTTTCCATCGAACTGGGAACTATCATCGGCACGCGCGACGTCGGTAGTGCGCTATCTCATCGAGAAGCATGAATTCTCGCCCGAAAGGCTGTCTGCCCTGGGGTTCGGAGAATACCGTCCGCTGGCGCCAAACACTTCAGACGAGAATCGAGCCAAAAATCGTCGTGTAGATATCGTCGTTCTGACAGACAATCTATCAAAGTACGAGCCAATGCCTGCTGACACAGCCGGTGAGTTTGGTGGGTTGGGCAAGAACTATTTTCAAGCCACCTTGGAAGATAATTCCGCGCCTTAAGGATAACCGACCTTCTGCTGGCGTTCTATTCTCCTGTCACTCAATCAATTGAATCAAATCGAAACGTTCGGCACGCCTCTTGTATTGCTTCAAGTGGAGAATTGCACGTTATGGGAAACATTGTACAGAAGGCGATCTTTGACTCAGGGCTGATTCCCGCCTATGGGAAGCTGGCCGATTTGTCGGCGCTAAAGCACAAGCTGATTGCGTCCAATGTCGCCAACGCTAATACCTCCGGTTATCAGAAAAAGGAAATCGATTTCGACAAGGAACTAAAGAAGGCAATCGCGAAACCCAAGTTCGCCTCTACAGTGACTGATCCGAAGCACATTCCTCTGGGTAACACGCCGGGCGGTCCTCCCAAAATCAAGCAGATCAAGCAGACTGAGAACTCCACCGGAGTCAATTCGGTGGATATAGATGAGGAAATGGCGGACTTGGCGCAAAACCAGCTCGTCTTTGACTATGGCGCCGAGATGTTGGCACGCAAATTTAAGGAACTCAAGGCGGCAATCAGAGGGAGAGAATAGGTAGATCATGAGTAATCTGTTTTCATCACTGAAGATTTCCGGTTCCGGTCTTTCGGTATTTCGTCGCAAGATGAATGTGGCGGCTGAAAACCTCGCAAATGCCGAAACCACCAAGACCGTTGCGGGGGGACCATACCAGAAGAAGACGCTACAGATTAGCGCCAAGCCCACGGCAGAACCGTTCGCAAAGGAACTACGGGCGGCACGGGTTGAATTGAGTCAGACCGATAACCGTCATCTTTCGCAAAACGCGGTTTCACTTAACAAGATTGAGAACATCGCGCAGGCAACGAGCGAAGAGTATGTTGATCGCAACGAGCAATCACGCATGGTCTACGATCCATCGCACCCGGATGCGGATGAGGACGGTTTCGTAGCGATGCCGAATGTGGATCCGCTGATTGAGATGGTGGAAATGATGACCGCCTCACGGGCTTACGAAGCCAACCTTTCAGCGCTGCAGACCACCAAGACGATGACGAGTAAGGCACTGGACATATAGTTGGGAGTAGAGATGAAAGTCAATCAGGCCAATTTACAACTCTACCGGATTGATCAGGCGCGAACGCAGTCGAGTCAGCAGGCCGCCAAGCCGGCAGAGCTGAATCCCTTTGTCAAGGCGCGTTTCGCTGATCTGCTGTCGGAGAATGAGCGGAATTTCATTGCGCAGAACTTCAAGGTGGATACGACGCCCGATAGCTATAAACCTAAATTGGGTCGTCTAATCGACGTAAAAGCATGAACCCGATAACCATCAACACTCTCCCACAGGAGATTTCGCTGCCAACCTCAACGCCGGCTCTCAAGCCGGGGGTCAGCACCGAAAACTTCAAAGATACCCTCAGCAAGTTCGTGCAGTCGGTTAATGATTTGCAGACCAAGGCCGGCGATACACAAACGAGCTTTCTGAAGGGTGATATCACCGACGTTCATCAGGTGATGATCGCGGTGGAGGAGGCGTCGGTGGCGTTTGAATTGCTAATGGAGATTCGCAACAAGTTGCTTGACTCATATCAGCAGATTATCCGCATGTCGGTCTAAGCATTTTAACCTCGGAGCATGGATGCAATGAAGAGGCTGTTCGAACATTTCTATGGTGTAGTGGGCAGGATGGCGCCCAGCCAGATACTGCTGGCAGCGATCGTCGTTGTCGGTATGGTCGTCGGCACGATCATGATCGTTAGTTGGGCAAAAGACCAGTATTTTGCGCCCCTTTATACCGGACTTTCGTCCGAAGACGCCGGCAAAATTGTCGAGCGTCTTAAGGAAATGAAAATCCAGTATCAGATCGGCGATAACGGCGGCAGTATCAGTGTACCCTCCAACGACGTCTACGAGACCCGCATGAAGCTGGCGACCGCCGGTCTACCAAGCCCACAGAATATCGGCTATGCGCTGTTGGATCAGACCAATATCGGCATGACCGACTTTCTGCAGAAGGTCAACTATCGCCGCGCCCTGGAGGGGGAGCTTGCGCGCACGATCATCGGTCTGTCCGAGGTAGCTGCGGCGCGCGTGCATCTGGTAATACCGGAAGACCGCCTTTTCCGAGAAGATCAACATACACCAACTGCATCGGTCGTGCTGAAGCTGCATGGTGCGATGCCGTTGGGTAAACGTCAGTTGCAGGGTGTCGCTTATCTGGTGGCTTCGTCGGTTGAAGGCATGACGCCCGATAAAGTCACAATCATCGATTCCGATGGCAATCTGTTAAGCGGCATGCAGGCGAGCGATGAGTCGGCGATGCTGTCGGCGACGCAGTTTGATATGCGCAAAAATGTCGAGGACTATCTGGAGCAGAAAGCGCAATCGCTGATGTCGGGTGTCATTGGAGCGGGCCGCGCTGTTGTACGGGTAACAGCCGAGTTGAATTTCGAAAAGAGCAACACACAGATTGAGCAGTACGATCCCGATTTGGTTGCGATTCGCAGTGAGCAGCGAACCACGCAGAAAGGGAGCCAATTAGAGGGTGCCTTGGCGCAAACGAGCCCCGCTGCCGGCGCAGCGGGAGCGGCCGGTGCAGCCGCTGGAGCGGCCGGAGCCGGCGCAGGTGGGGCCGCCACAATTCCGACAACGCCCGTAGCAACAAATACAACGAGCGACAATTCCGAGGATGTTATCACGAACTATGAGGTTTCGAAAACCATCAGGAACATCATCGGTGAAGTGGGTAGTATCAAGCGATTGACTATTGCGGTAATGGTAGATGGCGCTTACAAAGAGACCAAGACGCCGGAAGGCGAGATCACGAAGGAATACCAGGCGCGTTCGCAAGAGGATCTAAACCGGTTTGCCTCAATCATCAAAAATGCCGTCGGTTTCTCCGAAACCCGCGCGGACCAGTTCGAAATCGTGAGCTTGCCATTTGACAATACGATGTTGGAAACGTCGCGCAAAGAGCTTGAACAGCCGAGCAAATTGACGACGTATCTACCGTATGCAAAGAAAATCGGTACGATTCTGCTGCTTCTGGTAGCCTTCTTGTATGTCAAGAAGAAAGTGATAAAGATGTTTAACGCGATCGCCAAATACGCCCCGGCGCCGACTGCGCTCCAGCCAATGGTGGAAGCGGAGATCGCGGCAAAGCCGCAGAAGCCACGGTTGATCGACACGATGAAGACGCAGGCCAAAGGCAAGAATGAGGAAATCGCCAAGGTTATCAAAACTATGATGGCAGAGGCGCCACAATAAATGCTCGTCAAGTACGATGAACTGACGCCGGTTCAGAAAGCCGCGATCGCGTTGATTGCTTTCGGCACCGAAGTATCCGCTGAAGTGTTGAAGGGGCTCTCTGACAATGAGCTGGAGAAGCTCACTGTCGAGATCGCCAACATGAAAGATATCCCGGGCGACATCGAGGATCGCGTGATTCAGGAGTGCTACGACATATTTCTGGCACGAGAGTACATCTCTCAGGGCGGCGTTGATTACGCGCGTTTGCTTCTTGAGAGAGCCGTCGGTACTTCTCGCGCCGGGGATATCCTCAAGAGACTGGAATCGTCTTTGGTTACATCGGGCTTCAACTTGCTGAAGAATATTGATCCTAAACAATTGTTGAACTACATCCAGAACGAACATCCACAGACGATCTCGCTGATTCTGACGCAGCTTACACCGCAGCAGGCGGCGGGAGTGATAACGGAGTTCCCACCGGAGTTGCAGTCGGAAGTTGCATTGCGGATTGCGACGATGGAAAAGATCTCGCCGGAAGTGCTAAAGGATATTGAGAAAACGCTTGATACGCACTTCTCGGGCTCAGCCTTCCGCGAAAGCCGGCAGTCGGGTGGCGCCAAGGCGCTGGCGGACATTCTCAACCTAACCGAGACAGCCGCCGAGAAACATATCCTGCAGACGCTGGAAGCCGACAATCCAGACCTGGCAGCCGAAATCAAAAACATGATGTTCGTCTTCGAAGACCTTACGCTGCTTGATGACCGCTCGATCCAGCGGATGCTCAAGGAAGTTGAGACTAAGGATATCGCCATCGCTCTCAAGGCCGCTTCAGATGATGTGAAGAGCAAGCTTTACACGAACGTTAGCGAGCGCGTCTCGATTATGATCAAAGAGGAAATCGAATTTATGGGTCCGATGCGTCTGTCGGATGTCGAAGCCGCACAGCAGCGCATCGTCGAAACGATACGACGGCTGGAGGAGGAAGGACAGATTGTCGTCTCCGGAAGGGGAGGCAAGGAAGATGTCGTCGTCTAA
>CAIVAP010000139.1 GCA_903903945.1 uncultured bacterium
AAACAACTCCCTGAGCGAGCATCGAATCGGCAACCTTAACGAAACCGGCAATGTTAGCGCCGTTAACGTAGTTGACGAAATTGCCTTCCTTGCCGTACTCAACGCACTGCGAATGGATGGCTTTCATAATGCCGTGCAGCCGCTGATCGACTTCTTCACGCGGCCAAGAGAGACGCAGACTGTTCTGTGACATCTCCAGACCGGAGGTCGCCACGCCACCGGCATTGGCAGCCTTGCCCGGACCGTAGAGAATCTTCTTGTCGATGTAAACTTTGACCGCATCCGGTGTCGACGGCATGTTGGCGCCCTCGCTCACCACATACACACCGTTCTTCATCAGGTTCTCGGCGTCCTTGCCGTTGATCTCATTTTGAGTCGCCGATGGGAACGCACAGTGCGCCTTGTGATTCCAGAGCGGATTGTAATCCATCTTGGGATCAATCGGCGTGTAGACAGCGGTTTTGTACTTGTCGGAGTACTCTTTAATTCTGCCACGGCGGACATTCTTGAGTTCCATGGCGAATTTCAGCTTCTCGCGATCGATGCCGGCTTCGTCATAGATGTAACCATTGGAGTCGGACAAAGTGACCGGTTTGCCGCCGAAGTCAAGAATCTTCTCGACTGTGTATTGTGAGACGTTGCCGGAACCGGAAACTAGGCAGACCTTGTCTTTCAAAGTCTCGCTTCTGGTGGAAAGCATTTCCTGCGCAAAGTAGACAGCGCCGTAACCGGTCGCTTCCGGACGAATCAAGCTGCCGCCCCACTTGAGTCCCTTGCCCGTCAGCACGCCGGTAAACTCATTGCGAAGCTTCTTGTATTGCCCGAACATAAAACCAATCTCTCGGCCACCAACACCAATGTCACCAGCCGGCACGTCCGTGTCCGGACCGATGTGGCGGAACAGTTCATTCATAAGCGCCTGACAGAACTTCATGACCTCTAAGTCGGACTTCCCCTTAGGATCAAAATCCGAACCTCCCTTGCCACCACCCATCGGTAGTGTGGTCAAGGCGTTCTTGAACACCTGCTCGAAAGCGAGGAACTTCAGGATGCCAAGGTTGACTGTCGGGTGGAAGCGCATACCCCCCTTGTAAGGACCGATAGCGCTGTTCATCTCGATACGGAAACCTCGATTAACTTGGATTTCACCCTTATCGTCTACCCAGGGAATGCGGAACATCAGAAGCCTCTCTGGTTCCACAATCCGCTCCAGCACTTTGTGTTCACGATAAATCGGGTGCTTGTCCAGAAATGGCATCAACGATTCCACTACTTCCTGGACCGCTTGATGAAATTCTTTCTCTCCCGGATTCTTGGCAATGACATACTCCATGAATGCAGCAACTTTGCTTGACATCGAGGCTCTCCTTGAAATTACCTGTTAAGATACCAGTGGGGTTATTTGAAACTTACCTTCTACCGTCAACAACCTGTAGGGAACACAGAATCCTCATCAGGAGGCCGTGTTTGTTACAAATTTCACAAGCAAGAAAACACGCCCACCGCGCAGAGTCAAGGAAAATATTGGGAATGCTGGAAAAAAAGACAATAACAATCGCAGTTTGGATTGTCCCTATTAGGGTCGATGTGAGACGGAAACTGACGCATTATGCAGGTGGGGCGTCGACGCCAAAAAAAGGCCGTGAATCAAAGGCGAAACTACCGGCGCAACCGGAGTGCAATACCCAAGCCCGCGAGGCCGATACCAATCAAAAGCAACGCATTTGGTTCAGGAACCGGAGTTGGCGAAGACAGGTCTGACATGGGAGCATCACCATCTGTCGGGAAACCTTTTCTCGCGCTTTCGCTTTCCATGTTGGCAGTGTTTGAGGGAGTGACCACTGGTTGGAATGAGGCAGAGAGTGCGGTAGTTGTATAGTCAACGTCACGCTTGCCGTCCACCTGGGGATATTCGCCGTAAACCACTGTTAATAGCGCCGATACGTCAGGTGGTGTCGCAGCAACCGAACTGGCAGTCGCAATCTTGGGGGCGGTTATCATCACTGACACCGAAGTGGCATAAGCCACAGTCGAGCAGCAAATTACGAGTAGAATCACAAGAGTCTTTTTCACATGATATCCTTTTTCAATTTTGCCTTGCATCCTTGCTTTAGAATACGTGCTCACGCACGCTTTCTTGTAAGAAAAGAAGCAAAAACAGTACCAATCGCATAAGTTCTTGTCTCACAATAGGAGAGAGTGCCGGCGAAACAGGTGTTTGGAGAATTTGTGTCACAAAGGTCGACATTTTAGATGTTTCAAAACGCGACAAATTCATGTAACTCGTTGTCTTGCAGTCACTAAATGCAGACAATAGCGTGTCGGATTAAGCGACAGTTTTCCGGTTCGACAAAGGATTGAGCAAACACGTCAAATCAGTGGCTACTGATTTGCCGCCTGATTACAGAGTTGGTCTGCCGCCTGTCGAATGCTTCCGGGCCAGTCGAGCCTGTCGGGAGGCAGAAGGCGCTTCAGGGCGGTCCGTGTCTCTGCGCAGGCCAGCGTGTCGCCGGCAGCCGCCTGCGCGACCATCAATTGAAGCATTCCGGCGCAATAGTTCAATCCCATCATTTTCGACACGGGATCGATAGTGACATCGGAGTCGTTGAAGCCGCGATATGCGAAATCCTTTGCGAAGCACTGCTCGAGTACCTCGCGGCTGACGGGAGCATTCGCTGATGGCACGATGCGGTAGTACAGCCCATCCGTGCGCGAATACGGTTGTAGTCCGACTTTGTCATCCATGGGCACGGTTACGAGAAAACAGACGGGGCGTTTCCAGTTATTCTCGGAGAGCATCTTGAGAACGAGTTGATCGCTGACCATGAGGTATCTGCCGCCGTTCGGTCGTACCTGCAATCGGATGGAGTCTGGCAGTACTGTTTCACGCGAAAGTGCAAAGTCTGCAGGAGCCCCATGTACGGCGATGGACGCTGTCGAGTCATGCCAGGCAATAGGCCGCAACTGCTTAATCTCGTCGGCTGAAAGTCGGAGCGGGAAATCAGGTCGTCGTTTGAGTAATTGCTGCAAGTACCACGGTGTATTCAGCAGATAGAAATTGAGAATGTCAACATCGGGACGCAAACCCTCGGCGGTCTGTGCATATAGGAGTGGATAAGTGTCATTGTCGCCGCCGGAAAAGACGATGGCATTTGGCGGCAGACAGGTCAGGGCATTGCGCGCGAAGTCAATAGCGAAGTAATTCCTCGATGAATCAACTGCCGAATAGTTGCGCGCAATTTGGTGCACCGGACAGGCAAGAGCCAGCGCGCCAACTATTGCCAGCATCAGCAGACGATACCGGAAGTGCGCCTTTTGGACTATTGCCACGAGTGTGCACGCGCCATAAACGATCCAGATCGTGAATATCAATAGTGACGGCAGATAGTGCCGATCCATGGAACGGAAGAAGTTAGCGGGCGTGTTGAAATAGATCACTCCGACAAAGCTCGCGCAGAGGAACAGAACGATTGTCCCGATTGCCAGTCGTCTTTCACGTCGCCACAAGAACCACAAACCAATCAAACCCAAAATTAGCGGCAGGACGCCAAGAACGACAGTACCGCCAAAGTGCGCGAAATTGTCGCCGAAGATTTTGAGGTAGTCGGTCATCTGAACCGATAAGAAGGGCGCCTTGCGAGGCAAGAGATTGACCAGCATACCGCCGCCGTATTGCTTCAATGTGAAGTAGCTCCAGAAACTTGACCAGTTGCTCGGATCACACATGTTCAACGCCGGGTTGCCGGCGGCTATTGGAATAGTGGTCAGATGAAAAGCCAATCCGATCGCGAAACTCGCGACACAATAGAACCAGGTTCGCAGCGACGCCAATATTCGCGGGTGACGCAGGAAAATCCAGACCAGCATGCCCGGCAGCAGCAACAGATTGGTGCGGTGGACACTGAAATCAAGCCCGAAAAGCAGCGATGCGAATACCAGCCAGCGGATGGCCTCGGGGCGGTCGAATTGGTGCCACCAGCGAAGCAGACTCCAGATAATCAACGCGGTCAAGAGCGGTGTGAGAGTGTAGGGAGCGAATCTTGTCGCCAGTGTCCAGAGTGTATCTCCGAACGAGAAAGCTAACGAGGCAACGGCCGCCACCGCTCCAAGCAATACTGCAGAGATATCGCTCGATTCGCCGGTATCGGCAATATGATGGCGACGGAACAAGCCAAGAGCCAAGCCGCAAACCAAGCCGGTTGTCGCAGCCGCGAAAACACCGGACAGACAATTCAACGCGACGATCTTGGAGATACCGAGCGGCAGCTTCGTCACGATCCAACCAAGCCACACGGCCAACTGTGAACCGGGTGGATGCGGTACTCCCAACGTGATCGCGGCCAGAGCGTACTCGCCGCTGTCCCACCAGGTGATCGTCCGAAACGCGGTCAGCCAATAGAAAACGACGGCGACAACGGAGGCTGTCAGAGAAGCGACGACAACCGTACGAGTGGATACACCCGATGCCTCTGAACGGGTTGGTTCTTCAAATTGTGGATAAGATACCATCTGCTCTCCGAAAGAAGAGACAGCAATTGCATCTTCCTGTCAAGGAAAAAACTACGAATCGCCTTGCGTTCGTTAGTCCCAAGCAGTATTTCGTATCCTGTTATGGGCAGTTCACAACTTCTACACAACAGCCAACTCTGCGCTCATCTTAGCCCGGGCGAAGTGGAACAGCTTCTTCGAATCGTCGCGATTCGAGATGTCCCCAAAGGTGAACTGATATTTCTGGAAGGTGATGATGCGGTCGGATTCTACATTCTGCTGCGCGGCAGTGTCCGGGTGTACAAGGCGTCCCCTGAGGGTCGCGAGCACACGTTGCACCGGATCAAGCCGGGGCAGATTTTCGCTGAGGCAGCCGTCTTCCATGGCAACAAGTATCCTGCCAACTGCGAGGCGCGGCTGGATTCGACCGTGGCGTTTTTCCCCAAAGCCGATTTCGTAAGACTAATCGAACACAACCCGCAGATGTCGCTGAAAATGATCGCAAGCATGGCGGCGTTTCTGCGCGACTTCAACCAGACGATCGAGATGCTCTCGCTCAAGGAAGTTTCGGCACGTCTGGCAACCTGGCTGCTTAATGCCGCCGAACGCGCCCACAGCAATCAGATCACTCTACCGATGAGCAAAGGCGATCTTGCCGACGTACTGGGTACGGTCAATGAAACGCTGTCGCGCAACTTGCGGAAGATGATTGATCTGAAGGTCATCGGGGTTGACAATCGCGATATAGCGATACTAGACCAGGTGCGGCTTCAGGCAATTGCCGATGGCGAGAAGATGTGAAGTAAGGGGTTCGTTTGTGAGTGCAGAAAATTCAACAACTGCCAGAGTGATTTTCACCACCGAACGACTCACCGTTCGTTTGGCTACAGCTAATGATGTCGATCTCTACTGCCAACTCTGGACTGATCCGCGAGTGATGACCAACGTCGGCTTTCCCAAAGGGCTTCCGATTACCCGCGACAAGATTCATGAGCGACTGGCCAAGACAGGAGCATCTGAATTCGACCGCCTGCTTGTCGTTGAACTCAATTCAAACCGTCAAGCTATTGGCGAATGCAAAATGAGCACACCAAATTGCGAAGGCATCGCCACTACCGATGTCAAACTTTTGCCGGAAGAATGGGGGCACGGATACGGCGCTGAGGTCAAACGGGGCTTGCTGAATCATCTGTTCGCCAACTCCGATTGCACCGCGGTCGAAGCGACACCCAATGTGAACAACATCGCTTCCATCAAAATGCAGGAAGCGGTCGGTGGAATTCGCGTCGGTGAGGTCACGCACAATTTCCCCGAGTCGATGCAAGGCTTCACTACACCTGTGCACCACTACATCTATCGAGTAAACCGGACTGACTGGCAACAACGGCAAGGCGCTTGAGCCACTGCTCCTGAGTACAAGGCCGCGCTCGCTGAGCTATCGCGCTGCGAATCATCAGCTTCCGCCGAAATCTTGAGATTGTTTGACCTGGGTCAAACCCATCATCGACAACATCAATAGATTATCTCCGGGACATGCGTATGCTGCAATGAGGGAGAGACGGAGAGGCTGGGCTGCCCGCAAATTGATGATCAAGAACAACAATGAAGAGAGGATAAGATCATGAGCGAACTCATCAACAAAGCAAAACAACGACGGGAACTGTTGAAACATCTAATTCAACAACTCCATCATGGCGAAGCGCCGGACGCCATACGCAACCAATTGGCACGTCTGCTCGGTGAAGTCCCCTACCACGAAGTTGTCGCCGTGGAGCAGGAACTGATAGCCGAGGGGATGCCGACGCAGGAAGTATTGAGCTTTTGCGATCTGCACAGCGCGGCGCTGCGGGGAAAAATTGACCAGACAGGGAGCAAGACACCGCCACCGGGACACCCGGTAGACACTTTTAAGAAAGAGAATCGCGCCATCGAATGGGAACTCAAATCACTGAGTGATCTCTATGACGAGATCAAGCCGGCGACCGCAGATGCGCAAGTAGCCGAGCTTCTCCCGAAAGCACGCATCCATTTCAACGCCCTGGCAGACATCGACAAGCATTACCGTCGCAAGGAGAACCTCGTGTTTCCGTTTCTGGAAAAGCATGGCATCACCGGTCCACCGACCGTCATGTGGGGAAAACATGACGAAACTCGCGAGTTGCTGAAAGCGACAGATGATGCACTGCGAGTGGCACAAGCGATCTCGGCCGACGAAGCGCGAACGCTCGTAGAACTGGTCTTCAAACCGGCGACCGATTCCATCGCAGAGATGATCTACAAAGAGGAACAAATCCTCTTCCCGATGTGCATGGACACGCTCACCGAATCGGAATGGTATCAGGTATATCGCCAGAGTTTGGAAATCGGTTACTGTCTGCTTGACCCATCCGAAGAGTGGCAGCCGCAAGAAGAGACGGTTGCAGCTTATGTCGAAGAACCGGGGGAACGCGTGCAACTGCCGAGCGGGAGCTTGATGCCCGAGGAGTTGACGGCTATTCTCAATACGATTCCGTTTGATCTGACTTTCGTCGATAAGGACGACACCGTCCGCTATTTCACACAAGGGCGCGAGCGGATTTTCGACAGGAATCGCGCCATCCTCGGTCGCAAAGTGCAGATGTGCCATCCCCCCGGTAGCGTGCATATTGTCCAACAGATACTCGAAGACTTCAAGTCAGGCAAAGAATCTCGCTCACCGTTCTGGATCACTCTCAAGGGACGGTTTATTCACATCGAGTATTTCGCCCTGCGAAACAAACAGGGGGACTACCTTGGTACTCTCGAAGTGAGCCAGGACTTGACTGACAAGCGCGCTCTAACCGGCGAACAGCGATTGCTGTCGTATGGCAAGGACTAAGCGATGACAGACACAATCAGAATGGATGCGATCATTCCCGACAGCAAAGTCGGCGCTCTGCTGCAGGAGTTTCCGCAGCTTGAGGATGTCTTGATTCAAATGTCACCCGCTTTCGGGCATTTGCGCAATCCAGTTCTGCGCAAGACGGTTGCCAAGGTGGCAACGTTGCGGCAGGTGCTAGGATTGGCGATGTGCCATTGGCTGCGCTGATCAACACACTGCGCCAGGCTGTCGGTTTCAAAGAAGAATGGAGCGAGGGGGGTGTTGCGGGCGCGACAGAAGGCGCGCCCAACTGGATGCAGAATGCGACTGTAGCCAAGTCGCTCGATGCCCGACCGGTTATCGCGGGTGGCGGCCATCCGTTGGAACAAGTGCTGAGGGAATTGAAGGAATTGCCCGCCGGCAGTATCTACTCGCTGATTACGCCATTCTTGCCGGCGCCGCTGCTCGATCTGGTGAAAAAGCAGGGTCATAAGGTCTGGTCGCGCAAAAACGACGAAGGGCTGCACGAAAACTATGTCCGCAAAGAAGATGGAACGTAGCACACGATACATGAACCTGTCTCCTGCGCATTTCTGGAGAACGTTGCACTGGTGGATATAGAGAATTGATTTTGTTCATTGACAGCGGCATCCTGCCGATCTATATTGGAGCCACCAAATCACTGGGAGATGGTGAAATGGTATCACTACTGACTCTGGATCAGTCGTTCGGGGTTCGAATCCCTGTCTCCCAGCCAAGAATCAGATTCGCCCCCTTCGACGATCAAATCGAAGGGTTTCTTGTATGTGGGGTAAAAAGTTAGGTCTTTGAGAGTACAGTTCGGTAGGTCAAAACCGCTTCGGTATTGACATTCCAGATCGTCCATTCAAATACCCCCGACAGGACTCGAACCTGTTACCCTCTGCTTAGAAGGCAGATGCTCTATCCACATGAGCTACGGGGGCATTGTCTGTTTGAATACGGTTGACAACGTTGCCGGCGCA
>CAIVAP010000140.1 GCA_903903945.1 uncultured bacterium
ACTCACACCGGCGACACGCTCTGCGACAGAAAAGAAGTAGTGCAAGTACCTCCGGTGGAATTTCCGGCGCCCACCATTGACTTCGCCATTCACACCACATCCAAAGGTGACGAGGAAAAGATGGCTACCGGCTTGGCGACGATTCGCACTGAAGATCCGACCTTTGTAGTGGATGTTAACCCGGAATTGAAGCAGACCATCCTGCACGGCCAAGGCGAACTGCATCTGGATGTCATCATTAAGAAGCTAAAGAACGCCTATGGCATAGACGTTGAACTAGAGCAACCCAAAATCCCGTATCGCGAGACAATCAGCAAGAAAACCGAAATCCAGCATCGCTATAAGAAACAGAGCGGTGGTCGCGGACAGTATGGCGATGTTTCGATTCGTATTGAACCGCTGCCGCGCGGCAAGGGTTTTGAGTTTGTCGATGCCATCACCGGCGGCGCGATTCCGGCAAAGTTTGTGCCTTCGGTCGAAAAGGGCATTATCGAGTCAATGATCGAGGGTGCTCTTTCCGGCAATCAAGTTGTCGATCTGCGCGTTACTCTATACTATGGTTCGTACCACACGGTCGACTCCTCCGACATGGCCTTCAAAATCGCCGGTTCAATCGCCTTCAAGAGCGGCTTCCTGGAATGTAATCCGGTGCTGTTAGAGCCGATTTACGATCTCGAAATCATAGTGCCCGACGCCAACACCGGCGACGTTATGGGAGACATGTCTTCCCGGCGCGGCAAAATAATGGGTATGGAGCCAGCCGGCAAATACCAGCGGATCAAGGCGCAAGCACCATTGGCAGAGTTATTCAAGTATTCAACTTCACTGCGTTCCATGACCGGTGGACGTGGACGACACAGTCAGAAGTTTAGCCACTACGAGCCGGTTCCAAAGGAGTATTCCGAGAAGGTAATGGCAGCCTATCAGGCGACTCGCAAAGGCGAAGAGTAAATCCTATTCCATCGCATTTTCCAAGGGCGCACCAATGCGCCCTTCTTTTTCCTCCAGGTAATCCCCTAAGAGGGTCCTCCATCGAAATCGGTCGCGGCTAAAGCCGCTCCTGCTATGATAAGGGTCAAGGGTTTTGTGAGAGTGCATACCTATATTTTCTCCTGGGTTAGGTTGATATTTTGTCCGACAGAAGTCTTTACAACCTGCTATTCGTGGTCGAGCCACAGTCTACTCATTCGGAAAGTCGGAATTGATGTCAACACACTCCATACCAAGGCTACTTGTGATCTCTATCATGAACAAGGATTTCACCCCGATAGGCCTGTACCCGTAAGGTGCGTCAATCAGGTCGCTCGAAAGTATTAGGGTGAGGCAGGTCAAAGCTGCTTCGGTCTTGACGCGACCTTTCTCCGTTCCCTCACCTCTCGCCCTCCACCATCCTGCCTGATTCGTATGCACCTATTTGTAGCGCATCACTGCAAAAACATTCCCCAAACCAGTTAGTAAGAGGGCGTTGTCACCAATCTTGCGGAAGTGCGGTTGTAGCCGCGCCGCAACGTGTCGGATAGTCGCCAACTTTGCGCAAAGAAAACCGTGTGGGTGTGTTCAACGCGAACCACCCAATGGGCTTCCCGATCCATCCCAACTCTGGGCACGGCATGGTAAATTGGCTTCGGGTCTATCAGATGTGTTGTGGAAGGTTGGCACCCCACAGCTTGCTGTGGGTTGCCTGCTCGCACCTTCGCTCCGGTGACTTCGCTACGCGTAGCGCTACGCTCCCTTTTATTAAGGAACGACCGGATGTAGCTGACGTAAGAACTGGCGCAACAAAAAAAGGGCGACTCGCCGGTCGCCCTAAAATCAGATTCACAGAGTATCGGCACTACTGCTCTTTCTGGTCTCTGCGTTTCTCGTCGATACGAGCTGACTTGCCGGCGCGCTGACGAAGGTAGTTCAACTTGGCGCGATGCACCTTGCCTTCGCGAATTCTTTCGATCTTGGCAATGTTCGGCGAATGCACCGGATAGATCTTCTCGACCGCAATACCGGCGGTCATCTTGCGGACGGTAAACGTCGCGCCGGTGCCACTGCCACGCTTGCCGATCACCACCCCCTGGAAGACCTGAATACGGGTCTTGTCCCCTTCCTCGATCGTCTGGTGCACGGCAATTGTATCACCCGGAGCAAAATTCACCTTCTGCTCCTTCAAGTATTTTTTTTCGAATTTGTCTACCAGATTCATTGTATCCTCCTAAAAGCAATTATCAAATTCATTACCAGCAGCAATATGCTGCATCATCGATCTATCTTCATCCGTCAGTTCTGAATGCCAGAGCAGATCGGGACGATTATTCATTGTCCGTTGTAGCGCCGCCCAGCGCTGATATTGCTGCTGTCGCGCGTGATTCCCTTCAATCAGCACCTGCGGCACCTTGGTGCCGTGAAATTCGGCGGGACGCGTGTATACCGGCGCACCCAGCAGATCCTCGCTGAACGAGTCGCTCATGGCCGATTCAATACTGCCGATAGCGCCCGGAATCAACCGAAATACCGACTCCAACACTACCAGCGACGCGGTCTCGCCGCCGTTGATGATATAATCTCCGATGGAGACTTCCTCAATCTCAGAGAACTTTATGATGCGCTCATCCACGCCTTTGTATCTGCCGCAGATGATAATCAGATGATCGAGTAGCGAATACTCCACCGCCGTTTTCTGATCAAACTTCCGCCCCGATGCCGAGGTCAACATGATGCGTCGCTTCTGCGGCGCACTCCTGCTGACAACATCATTCAGGCAATCGTACAGGGGTTCGATCTTCATCACCATACCACCACCGCCGCCAAACGGAGTGTCATCAACCGTTTTGTGTTTGTCGTGCGCATAATCCCGGATATCGACCATCTCGATCTCAATGGTGCCGGAATCAATTGCCTTCTTAAGCAGTGACTGCTCAAGCGGTGACACGAAAAACTCCGGGAATATGGTCAGTATCGTGATCTTCATTTTCGCAACGATTGACTTTCGATCAAACCTTCCATCAAGCGCACTATCACTTTGCGTTCCTTCGTGTCCACCTTCACAATCACCTGCGCAATTGCCGGAAGCAGAAATTCTACTTCACCTTCCACGCGCCAGAGATCATTCGCCGGCATCGGGATTATTTCGGCGATTGTGCCGAGCAACCGACCATCCTCGGTGTATACTTGCATACCGATGATGTCGAACTGAAAGAACGTACTTTCCGGCAGATCAACCAAATCGGCCTTCGCGACCGAGACAAACCTGCCAACCAACTCCTCTGCAACGGTACGGGAATCTATCCCGTCAAACCGCATCAGAACACTGTTTTGATGAATCCTTACTGACTTGACAGTAAAAAGGTTAGCCGTCTCGCCCTCAAGGAAAACTTCACTTAGATCGTGGAAACGATCGACAAAATCGGTCAGTGGCTGGACGACCACTTCGCCTTCAAGGCCGCGGACTCGGACAATCTTGCCGATGGCGTAAAGCTCTTGACCTATTCCAGAATCTCCAACTGGGCCCGCTTGCCCTTCTTGGCTGAGATCGCCATAATGATCGTGCGGATAGCCTTGGCCGTCTGACCGCCTTTACCGATTACCTTGCCCATGTCACCGGGACCGACCCGCACTTCGAATACCGTGGTTCGCTCTCCTTCGATTTCGTTGAGTACTACTGCCTCAGGATTGTCCACAAGCGCCTTGATGATGGTTTCGACAAATTCCTTCACAGATTCTTCTCCCGTTTTTCAGTGTTCATCCCTAAATGCGTGCCTCGAAAACATCTCCAGCCATTTGGAATCGGGTGTTACGGCTTCTTGCCGATCAACGCGATTCCCCACTCACGCTTCTACTATTTCGCCGCTTTTTCCTCTTCAGTCACGGAAGCCTTTTTCGCCTTCCGCGATCTCTTCTTGCGCTCCGATATCATGGTCTTGATTTCCACGCCGGATGCATCCTTGCCCTGCTTGAGCAATTCCCACTTCTCATTGATGCCGATCTGTGAAAAGAGCGTATGCACGGTCTCGGAGGGCGTCGCGCCTTCTTTCAACCAGTGGTATACCTTTTCCTCGTCAATCGAGATCGTCGCCGGCCTGACAATCGGGTTGTAATGGCCGAGCATGTCAACAAAGCGTCCTTCGCGGGCGCGGCGCGAGTCAATCGCCACAAACCGGTACATCGGGCGCTTTTTGGCTCCCATGCGTCTCAGTCTAATCGTTACCGCCAATGTATTCCTCCATAAGAGTAAAGCAAATTGTTGTTTGTATTCACACTAACCGGGAAACAGCCCGGGCATCATCTTCTTGTTGAACTTGCCGCCGCGCATCTGCTTGATCATCTTCTGCATCTGCTCAAACTGCCGCAACAGCCGGTTGACCTCTTGAACGGAAGT
>CAIVAP010000141.1 GCA_903903945.1 uncultured bacterium
CCGTTTACTGGCAACACAATAAGGCGTCAACTTAAGTGGTTGATTTAAGGGTTATCCACAACAGCTTGATCTTAGCGTGCTTAATCTTTCAGAAAGAGGCGGGATTTTGGGCGCTTTTTTCCTACTTGGCGGTACGGTGTTGTTCCTTGCAGGACTGGGATGCTTGATCTTGGTCTTCGCTTCGGCGGCTGGACGACTAAAAACATCCGTGAGTTCGTCGGTCTACTTTCGCTCCAAAGGTTCCTATCGTGACGCCATCCTCGCCGGAGCAGGCATCGCACTTATTATCAGTTCGCAAGGTTTCTACTGGTTCTGCACGGAGATCGAGAAGTTTATGCCGTTTGACGAGTCGGTTCCGGAGGTGCGAATCGGGTTCCTGTATGAGGAGTTCCGCACGCCGCGCATGATAGTGCAGTCGACCGATCAGAATCTGCAGTTCGGCGCGCAAATGGTGCCGCTGGAAGGGGACAGCGCCATGATCGGTGTGGAGACGCTGATGTGGGGACGGTTTGGGCGGATGTTAGGGTTGAAAGACTGCTACCATGTCAATGGCATCTACTACAGAGACACAGGCACCGTAAGCGCACCAACTGGGTATCAGATTCCAGACTATGCGTTAAACGGCGGACCTTCCGGATTTATGTCGGTCACGGGCCTGTTGAGCAAGATAGTGCCGGGGGATTTGAAATTCCTGATGTCGGAGCCGTTTATAGCAAATGCTAAGGCAGAGTATTTTCTTCAGATAAGTCCTACCACGATCTATTCCAGCCACACGGTTGACAATAAGCCGGTAGCAAGTTATTCTAAGTAGTGATTGAAGAAACCCACCGCAAGCGGCGGGACACCCGCTGCAAGATCTCAATTGCGGTGGTTACAACAATCCGAAAACAATTGCGGCTGGCGCAACGTTCATCGGTATAAATTCATTATTTGGCTTACTGACCCTCGGAGGATTTGATGACGGAGAATATGAAGGATGCCGCCGATTTGCAGGCGGTGGAACGACTCAAAGAAGCGCGCAGCCGGATAAAAGCGGAGATCGCCAAGGTGATTATCGGGCAGGATCAGGTGATCGAGGAATTACTGATCGCCCTGCTGTCGAACGGTCATTGTTTGCTGGTCGGGGTGCCCGGATTGGCGAAGACGCTTTTGATATCGACGCTGGCGCGGGTGCTGGACCTAAAATTCTCCCGCATCCAGTTTACGCCCGATTTGATGCCGTCGGATATTACCGGCACCGAGATTCTGGAAGAAAACAAGTCGACCGGACAACGCGATTTCAAGTTTGTCAAAGGGCCGGTGTTTGCGAATATCGTGCTGGCAGATGAAATCAACCGTACCCCCCCCAAAACACAGGCGGCGTTGCTGCAGGCAATGCAGGAGCATGAGGTAACGGCGGCAGGGCAGACCCACACGTTGGAAGAGCCGTTTTTTGTGCTGGCGACGCAAAACCCGATCGAGCAGGAGGGGACCTACCCGTTGCCGGAAGCACAGCTTGACCGGTTTATGTTCAATATCTTCGTGGACTATCCATCCTACAAAGAAGAACACCAAATTGTCAAGTCGACGACAGCTGTGTTGCATTACGATGTTAACAAAGTGATGACCGGCAAGGAAATCAGCGCGCTGCAACAGTTGGTGCGCAAGGTGCCGGTATCGGATCATGTGGTTGACTATGCGATCCAACTGGTGCGGGCGACGCGACGTAACGAAGCGGGGGTGGCTGACTATATTACCAATTGGGTGACCTGGGGGGCCGGACCGAGGGCGTCGCAGTATTTGATTTTGGGGGCCAAGACGCGGGCGATTCTGGACGGACGGTATACGCCATCGGTGGAGGATGTCAAGGCGGTTGCCAAGCCGGTGCTACGACACAGAATTGTGACGTCGTTTAATGCTGAGGCGGATGGCGTGGGGACGATGGAGATTATTGAGAAGTTGATGGTGGATGTGAAGGAGAAGTAGGAGGATTCAGGGCGTAGGTCACGCCGACTTGCGGTGTGACCTCAAGCCCCAAGAGGGCTTGATCTACCAGACCATGTTACCTTGCAAAAGGAGACCTGACGCAACATAGAAAGCGTAAGAGGAGGTCACAACAGGCATGAAGAAGCTGGCATTACTTGTTGTCGTCTTGATGGGATGTGTCAATTCATCATCTGCATATTCTGTGAAAGAGCCACTCTGTAATCCCGATTCGCTCAGGCAGGGGGTGCTGGATCTGCTATTGAAAAGCGGGAGTCTGGAGGGGAACAAAACCACATTGGGCAACAGTGCCAATTGCGTACTTGAGAGCTACCAGCAACTGAATCCAATTGACTCTGGGATCGTGTACATGTCCCTTGGCGAATATGGTAGAGCTGTCCCGCAATTTGACCGAGTGATCATGTCGACTAGTAACGTGACCGTTAAAAGCTCCGCTTTCTTCTTTCGCGCCAATTGCTATTTCGGCATGTCTCAGAGTCGGGCTGTTTTGGGAGTCGGGAAAGAAGCAGACACTTTTTATGTGTTGGGAATGAGGAGCCTCGACAGCGCGGCGGCATACGGATTTGATTTGGCCACGATTTGGTTGATACTTGCCAATGCTTTGTACGAGCAGTCGAAATTTGACTCGGCAGTTGTATGTTATGATAGCGCCATTGCTAAGAGAAGAGACTTCCCGGAGGCATGGCGTTGTCGCGCGACAACACTTCGGCGACTTCGCAGAAATCAGGAGGCTCTCTGGAGCGTTGATTCAGCCCTGGCTTACCAACCCGATTACGCAGAGGCCTGGGTCACGAAGGGCGCTTGCGTCGCTTCAGTATTTGGCATTGAGAAAGCCTTGCCCTACTATGATACTGCTCTTTTCTACCAACATGATCTGCATGAAGCATGGGTCAACAAGAGTATTTTCTTAAACATTTCCAAGCAATATCAGCAGGCTCTGAACAATGCGGACAGCGCGTTGACCTATCGTAAATTCGCTTTTGGTGAAACCAATCTGTCTAGGGCTTGGATAAACAGGGGTCTGGCGCTTTGGCGGCTGGGTCGGTGTAAGGAAGCTGTGAATTCCTGCGATAGCGCATTATTCTATGATCCCAGTTCGGCAAGTGCAGTTGGGATGCGCGACAGCGCGAATGCCTGTCTTCGGCGGCAGTGACAGGTCTACCAGGCTCGTCGCAGTATAGCGGGCGGCGCACTGACTCAATCGACCGGGAGAAGGTTGGAGGAGCGCGATGTCGAAACCACGGCTCGGCTGTCTTCGGCTCCGAGGCTCAGACCCGAAGGGAGCTCGCCGAAGTCGAGGGTTTGGACCTACAAATCTGACGCAACATAGAACCCACAGCAAGCTGTGGCGTACTTGCGAAGGAGAAATGATTGTCACTGTTGGTGGTTGCTTACCCAGAGATTGAACAACGCAATTACGATTGGATTGAGTCGCTGCGGGTCAAATATGATCAAGCGAACTACAACATCGTTCGCCCGCACTTCACGCTTGTCTTTCCGGCCGAAGGCATCGCTGAGAATGACCTCATAGACCACGTTGAGGCGTGTGTAAGGACGGTACCGCCGATTCCCTTTGTGTTGCGGAGTGCGTCCACTATCTACGATCAGTTCGAAGATCGCTGGCTAGTGTTTCTGATTCCCGACGAAGGAAACGGCAGACTGTCGAAATTGCACGACAACTTGTACACGGGGATTCTCGCCGACAAGTGGCTGATGAAGATTCCCTATATTCCACATGTGACGGTAGCGATGTTGGAAGACTGTCAGGAGTGCAAGAACTTGACGGCGGAAGTGAACCGAGAAGGGCTCGAGATTGCGGGGCTAATCACAGCGGTTGAGATTGTCCGTTACGCAGAAGGACGGATTGAATCAATCAGAAGAATCGGGCTTGCGGGGTGAGAGATCAAATGACTCGCGGCGCACCCTTCGACAGGCTCAGGGCGAACGCTGCACGGCAGTTTGACTGCCATCGGGAAAGGATTCCTGACGGCGCATCAAGGGATGGGGTATTAGATCAAGTTAGGAGCGAGGAGGATTTGAATGGAACCGTATGTGCGGGCTGATTCGATAGACGAGAAGGCGCGAGAGTGGCTGAAGACAATCGAGCCGTTCAACCAGCATCGGATGAAGCTCAACAAAGAGCGAGCGGCGCTGCTGATCGTTGACATGCAGAAATTCTTCCTCGATCCGGCATCGCCGACTTTCACCTGTGGCGGGTTAGGTATTCTACCGAATGTTAAGAAGCTGATCGAGGCATTTCGTCAGAACAACTGCCCGGTGATCTATACTTGCCATGTTCATCATCCGGACCGCATTGATGCCGGCATTATGGGATGGTGGTGGGAAGGAATGTGTCTCGAAGGGAGCGCCGAGAGCGAAGTGCATGACGAAATCGCGCCGCTACCGAATGAGAAGGTGATTTTCAAGCATCGTTATTCGGCATTCTACAACACGGATCTGGAGACGGTACTGCGCTGCCAGCACATTGAGGATCTTGTCATAGCGGGAATCATGACCAACATGTGCTGCGAATCGACGGCGCGAGACGCCTACTATCGGGATTATCGAGTGTTCTTTCCAGCCGACGGTACCGGTAGTATCAATGAAGAGATGCACGTTGCCAGTCTGCTCAATCTCGCATTTGGGTTTGCCAATGTGACGACAACAGGTGAGATTCTGGGGCAGATGCGTTAAGTCGGATTGATAGAACGCGCCGGCAGGAATCCTGAGGTTGTCCCATAAGCGTGGTTTTTGCCGACAAGAGAAGCATTTCTGGTAGCGGCGCATAGCGTGCGCCTTCGGGTTCGTCGTTTGGTCCAATGTTCATGCGGGTCGCCGCAAGGGCGATCCCTACACATTGCACGCTATCCTTGGCTTGTATGCCCAAGGCGAAACTTATGGGACAACCTCTCCTTTCCTGCCGGATCAGCGAACTAATCAAGGTCGTCAGGAAGAGATTCCTGACGACGCCTGAAAACACAACGATGAAGTACACGATGGAAAGAGAAGAATATGAGTGACAAGAGAACGGAGATACTTGAGGTAATCGCTACGAGGCGGAGTGTGCGGGCGTTTACCGGCGGCGCGGTCTCACGTGATGATCTGATGGCAATACTTAAAGCAGGCATGGCGGCGCCATCGGCAGTCAATGTGCAACCGTGGGCGTTTGTGGCTGTGACAAAACGCGAAACGATGGACGCTCTTTGCGCGGCGCTGCCATACGCGAAAATGCTCGACAAAGCGGGCGCAGCGATAGTGGTATGTGGGCTGCCCCATAAGGACACACAGTATGCCGAAAGATACTGGATGATGGATTGCTCGGCGGCGACGGAGAATATCCTGCTGGCGACGCATGCGCTGGGATATGGCGCGGTATGGACAGCGGTGTATGCGGATATGGGATTGGTCAAGGTTGTCAGAAAGATTCTGAGCATTCCGGAGGATGTGATTCCGCTAAATGTGATTCCGATCGGTGTGCCGGCAGATAACGAACCGCCGATTGATAAGTGGCGACCGGAGAATGTGCGGTGGGAGAAGTGGTGATTGTGATAGCGACTCACAGCGTAAGGTTTGCGACATGCATTTCTTCATAGCAATAACACTTACAATACTGGCGGCGATGGCGCCGATACCGCAGAAGAAAGTCGCAATTACAATTGACGACTTGCCGTTTCTGTGGGGCAATATCTACCTGACACCTGAACAGGAATCACAAGCGTTTCGCAAGGTGATGGCAGCACTGAAAAAGCACGACGTCCAGGCATTCGGATTTGTCAACGGCAGCAGGATCAAGGCGTATCACAGAGAACTTCTTGACGAATTCGTCACCGCGGGGCATGTAATCGGCAATCATACCAGCACTCATCCCGACTTAAACACCACGACAGTGGATTGGTATGAGAAGGATATTGCCAGCGGTCAAGCGGAGATTGCTCCCTGGGTTGGTGAGACCAAGTACTTTCGCTATCCCTACCTGCATGAGGGACCAACTGAGACCAAGCGATCAGCAATTGCAGATTACCTGAGTAAGAACAATCTCGTATCCGTGCTGGTTACCATTGATAACGATGACTGGTTGTACAAAGGTGAGTATGGCCAAGCGGTGAAGTTGCATCATAAGAGCCAGGCAGATTCCATTGGCGCGGTTTATCTGGGGCACATGCGTGAGAGGACTGCGTATTTCGATTCAGTTTCGATGGCCAAAGTTGGCAGGTCGGTCAATCATATCCTGCTGATACATATGACGCTACTCAACGCGGACTATCTTGATAGCCTGCTGACCTGGTATACAAACCAGGGCTGGCAGTTTATTTCTCCCAAAGAAGCGCTCGCTGACAGTGTGTATCGATTGCCCCAGAAGTATCTTGGACCAAACGGGATTTCGGCGCTGCTGAGGATTTAAGCGAGCAGGCAGGTCGCAGCCTATTCAGTAAGTCATCGACAGACTCACCAGTTCACACTGGGTACTTCTACCAAGTGATCCTGTCGAGAACTTCTCGCAAACCGGGGGTAATTAGACCTCTGCCGATGGCGATCTGAATGGTGTGTCCCCAGAAGACGTTTGCTTCGATAATAACCGGGCCTTTGTCGGTGATGGCGATGTCCCAGGCCAGAGTGCGGTTTTGGGGGATGTGCAACTGCGCCCGCTTGGCCAGAGCGACTCCCTCGGCGAAATAGGGCAGTTTGATCCCGGCTATTTGAAGACCTGAGGTAGGGTGTTTTTCGATAGGCTGATAGGAATCACTGTTTTCGGGAAACGCTTCTCTAAGGATGCCGTTCTCATCGACACGAGCGGCAAATCCCCCTTGCGACACGTTGTCGGTCATGCTTGACCCAACTCCAAACTTAACCTCAGTGGCCAGAACCTCGACTTCGTCGCGATCATTGATGAAGGTGATGACACGAAGAGTGTTAAGACTGTGTGGATTGATCTTATGCAGGACGTCGTGTTGTTGGATAAACTCCTGAATCAATAAGCCATACGATGTGTGGGAGTACGTCAATTTCCAACCTTCAAGGCACTTCTCAAAGAGTTGCACCGGTGAATATCGCTCCCCGGCCGCAGAGATAAAGACCGACTCTTCGCGCCCCAGAATGACGGTGATCCCAGCTCCTTTGCTGCTGGCGATCGGTTTCAAAACAAATTTGTCAGCTTCAAGGTTTTTGATGAACTCGCAAAACTCCTGAGCATTTTTCAGCGATTTTCCATCAGCCGTTCGTCCAAAACGGGGATCATAAATCCCGTAAGTCCGGGGCATGGGGATATCGAACCAATCGAAGAATCTTTCGGAAAGGAACTTGGAAGTGATGGCCCGATCATCGAGCGGCGAGAGTTCGCGGTGGAGGGCACAGGCCTGATTGTAACTGAGATAGGCTTTCTTTGCCTCCCAGGTCAAGGCAGGATCGGAAAGACGATACTGGAAATACTCATAGGGTTCCAGTCCATTGAGACGGCGAAGCGTGTAGAGCTCCTTAAGTTGAGACAGATAGCTGACGCCAAATCGTTGCCGATCATCGCGACCGAGGCGATATGTCGTGTGCAAGAATCGAAATGCTCCGAAAGGGTTCATAGAGCAATCTATCGAAAGAAAGGGGCAAATCCTAAAGGAGATTCCAATGCTGAGTCGGGCGCCAAAAGCGGCAACATCTTTTCTTGACGGATGCAGGCAATGTTGTGTATAAATAGAGTATGTCAAAACCCTCGCAAACCAAGTACCTCAGCCCGGAAGTGGTCAGCCGTCTCAAGGGACTGGAGATCAAAGCGCGATTGGTGGTAGAGGGGTTTATTGCGGGGTTGCACCGGTCGCCGTATCACGGGTTTTCGGTCGAGTTTGCCGAACACCGGCAGTATATGCCGGGGGACCCGATTCGCAACATCGATTGGAAAGTTTACGCCAAGTCGGACAAGTTCTTCATCAAGGAGTATGAAGAAGAGACCAACCTCAAGGCATACCTACTGGTTGATTGCTCACGGTCGATGGCGTTTGCGGCGGACGGACGGATTGACAAGTTGACCTACGGTTTGCAGCTTGCCGCCGCGCTGTCGTTTTTGATGCTCAAACAACGGGACGCGGTCGGGTTGGTGGGTTTTGATGAAAAGATCAATACCTATGTGCCACCACGGTCGGCGGCATCGCATCTACATGTGTTGTTGCGCGAGATGGAGGGATTCGCGGCCACGGAGAAAACCAATATCGCGAGCACACTTCACGAAATGGCGGAGCGCATCAAGCGACGCGGATTGGTGATACTGATTTCCGATCTACTGGATGAGCCAAATCAGATACTGGCGGGGCTCAAGCATTTCCGGCATCGCAAGCATGAAGTAATCGTATTCCATGTGCTCGATCCCAAAGAGCGCGATTTTTCGTTTCCGTTGGAGGCGATTTTCAAAGACATGGAGACCGGCGAGCAAATCAACACGTTGCCGTGGCAGATCAAGAGAGACTACCAGCGGATTATCGGCGCGGTGTTGGATCGGTTTTCGCGGGAGTGCCGGATGTCGAATATCGATTATGTGCCGATTGACACGGCGATGGGATATGATTTGTCGTTGCTGGCGTTTTTGAATAAGAGATCGAGGTTGTATTAGGCAAGTAGGTCAGCTTGACGTCACGCCGCGAGTCGGCGTGACCTACGAAGCTGAGAATCTATGACCGATATTGAAATCATCAGACACACGGTTGCCACGTTGGCCTATCGAGCTGCAAAGACCATACGCGGCGCGCCAGAATCATTCGCCACATTCCGCTTGACGCCGACCTCGCAAACGCCGGTCGAAATCGTCGCTCACATGGGTGACCTATTCGACTGGGCCTATACCATGATCGCCGGCCAGACCAAATGGAATACGGCAACTCCGCAGGAATGGCATAAGGAATGCGCGAGATTCTTTGCCGCGTTGGAAAAATTCGACGAAACCCTCGCTTCGGGTAACCCCATCCGCTACGAATTGACCCGCATGTTTCAGGGTCCTATCGCTGATGCTTTGACTCACACCGGACAACTGGCGATGCTCCGTCGCCTTCATGGTTCGCCGATGAAAGGCGAAAGCTACAACCGCGCCGACATTGTTATCGGTCGTGTCGGATTCGAACAAACACCGGCGGATCCGAGAAACGAGTCTAGCTGATAACAGAGGGTGTCAAAACCGAAGCGGTTTTGACCTACAAAACTGAAGGATACCCTGTAGGCCACCAGATTTCTCTTAAGTTCTGTAGGTCGAAACCCCGAGGGGAAGAAGCTCGGATTGTTCGCACACTTTCGTCGGGGTTTCGACACCGCTCCTTCTCCCGAAATCCACATCAAAATAGGAATGTCGAAACCCCCATAGAGGCGCGTTGGTAGGCAAGGCGTTTTTCCATTGTGGGTTTCGACCTACTGAACTGAACCAAAACCCACCGCAAGCGGTGGGGCACCCTGCAAGTGTCACAAAGGGGTTGCACGAAAGCGGTGTCGGCGCGAGATTGTGTTCGTGCAACTTCGGGCGTGGACTCGGAGTATTTTAGCGTATGAGATAATTTCACTTTTAGGAGAATAGGCGATGAATTTGCGAAAGACAACGATCATGATGATCATGATTCTGGCGATGGCAGCGGCCGCGTTTTCAGCGACGCAAGTTGGAAGTGCCGTCGGTGAGCAACAGGGATTCTTCCGGTATCCGGATATCTATCAGGACAAAATCGTTTTTACATCGGAGGGGGACCTCTGGATGGTTTCAGCGAACGGCGGCACGGCGCTGCGAATGACAACGGCAGAGGGGGAAGAACGATTTGCCAAGTTCTCGCCGGATGGCAAATGGATCGCGTTTACGGGGGAATATGACGGCAACTCTGATGTCTATGTAATGCCGCTAGCAGGTGGCGAGCCGATGCGATTGACCTACCATCCGTGGGGTGATCATGTGGTCGGCTGGTCGCCCGACGGCAAGATCATCTACCGGTCGTTTATGGAATCGGGGAACTATGTTTACAAGCTGTTCGCGATATCGCCGAAGGGGGGATTCCCTGAGAGATTGCCATTGGATCAGGGGGCGACGTTAACTTACGAGCCAAACGGACCGCGGGTGGCGTTCACCAGAGCAATGTTGGCGTTTCGCACCTGGAAGAGATATCACGGTGGTTGGGCGGAAGATATCTGGGTGGGCAATTGGCAGACGCGTGAATTCAAGAAGGTCACCACGTACACAGGCAATGATCAGTTTCCGATGTGGGTCGGCGACCGGATCTTCTATCTGTCGGATTCAACAGGTCGCGCAAATATCTGGTCGATGAAGCCGGACGGGTCGGACCTTCGGCAGATCACAACGCATACCGACTATGATATCCGCTGGCCGAGCGCCTCCGGGGACAAAATCGTGTATCAACTCGCGATGGATATCTGGGTGCTTGATCTTAAGAGTGGCAAGACAGCCAAGGTCGATATCACGCTGCCGAGTGATCGTCTACAGCGACGCACGAAGTTTGTCGACGCCAAGACCAGTATTGATGATTTTGATTTGTCACCTGACGGCAAACGGATGGTGGTGACGGCGCGCGGCGAGTTGTTCTCGGTTTCAACTCGCAAAGACGGTTTGACGCGGCGACTGAGTTTCTCGCCGGTGGCGCGAGAGAGGAAGGCATCGTTCTCGCCGGACGGCAAAGATGTGCTCGCGGTTTCTGATGCCGCCGGTGAAGAGGATTTCTGGTTGTATGATGCCACGGGAGCCAAAGCGCCAGTGCAGCTCACGAATTCAAAGCAGGGATATCCGTACGATCCGATCTGGTCACCGGATGGCAAGTGGATTGCCTACTCCGACAACAAGTGTCTGCTTTATCTATTCAATGTCGCGAGTAAGACGGCGGCGCCGATCGATAGCGGTGGATCGGAAATCAGACAGTATAGCTGGTCCCCCGACAGCCGGTATCTTGCCTATGCCACTTCGCTCTCCACAGGATATGTTTCGTATGGCGCAACGACGGCCGCCGGATACAAAGTCATCAAGGTGTATGACCTGACAACCAAGCAGCCACAAATCGTCACCGAGCCGTTGTTCAACAGCTTTTCGCCATCGTGGGATCCGGATGGGAAGTTTCTCTACTTCCTGCAGGATGCCACATTCAATCCGAAGCTCTGTCATGTCGAGGCGCGATTCATCTTCGACGAAGTAGCCAAGCCGTTCTTAGTGGTTCTGAAGTCTACCGACAAATCGCCGTTTATCGCGAATGCGGAGGGCAAGGAAGATGAGAAGGGGGATGAGGAAAGCAGCGCTGACAGCGAGAAGAAGGACAAAGGCAAGGATAAGGATAAAGGGAAGAAAGCAGATACGGTGAAGGTGCAGATCGATTTTGCGAATATCATCAGTCGCAAGGTAGGTATCGAGGTTCCGGCCGGTAACTACAGCCAATTACGTGCGATTGAGGATAAGATCTATTTCCTGTCGAATGTAGATCGCGGCATGATGCCGGAGGGACACGTGGAGGAGGGAGAAGGACCGCATGCGCTTCATCTGTATGATCTGAAGGAGAAAAAGGACACGATCGTGATTGAGGGAATCGCCAGTTACGACATTTCCGATGACAACAGTGTTGTCGTAGTGAAAAAGGAAGATCAGTTCATACGAATGGATGCGGGAGCTGCCGAAGCGCCGAAGGAAGAAGACAAGGATGCGATCGTCAATCTCGACGAAGTGACGCTTGAGATCAATCCCCGCAATGAATGGAAGCAGATGTATAACGAGGCGTGGCGGCTGGAGCGGGATTTCTTCTACGATCCGAATATGCATGGAATTGATTGGTCCAAGGTCAGAGAGCAGTATGGTGGTTTGATTGACCGCATTTCCACGCGCGAGGAATTGAATGACCTAATCGGTGAGACGATTTCTGAGCTGTCGGCAGGTCACACTTACGTCTCGGGGGGCGACAAGCGCGCGGCCAAGCCGATACCGGTGGGGTTGCTCGGAGCCGATATCACGGTAGACAAGGCAAGCGGCAAGTATCGGATCGCGAGAATACTGGCGCCACATCCGGGCACGCCAGGCGAATGCTCCCCCTTGGCGGAACCGGGGATCGATGTAAAGGTTGGCGACTTCTTGTTGGCCATCGACAACCAACCGGTGGATGGAGCAGATTACTACCTGAAGTATCTCGTCAATAAGGCCGACAAGCTCGTGCAGTTGACGGTGAATGATAAGCCGACGCTGACCGGCGCCAGACAGGTGATTGTCAAGCCGATGGCGTCAGAGGATCAGCTTCGTTACACAGACTGGGTGGAAGGCAGGCGGGCGTATGTAGAAAAGGCATCCGGCGGCAGGATCGGGTACATTCACATGACGGATATGGATGCCGCCGGTCTGTCGCAGTTTGGCTGGCAGTATCCGCCGCAGTTTGCGAAGGAAGGGCTGATTCTGGATGTGCGTTACAACGGCGGCGGTTTTGTGGCGGAGATGATTCTGTCACATCTGGCTCGCAAAGTATGGTCGTTTGGACCTCCCGGTAGATACGGAGTGGTATCGCCATTCCCAACGGATGCGTTCTTTGGATACATGGCGGTGGTTTGTAACGGCGAGACCTTCTCGGATGGAGAAACCTTTACGGAAGGAACGAAAGCGCTCAAGTTAGGGCCGGTTATCGGTGAACGAACATGGGGAGGTTGGGTCGGTATCCGCTCCGACAAACCACTGGCCGATCAGGGAATGGTGACCCTGCCGGAACAGCCGGGCTGGGGATTAAATGGCAAGTGGATTATCGAAGGTTGGGGATCAGTTCCGGATATTGAAGTGACTGAAGATCCGGGCTCGATAATGGCGGGCAAGGATCCGCAGTTGGACTTCGCGATTCAGTATCTCCTAAAGAAGATTGTCGAGGAGCCGAGGAAATACCCGGCACGACCGGCGTTTCCGGACAGGAGTATCAAGTAGAGGCAGCAGAAATAATGTCAAAACCGAAGCGGTTTTGAGCTACAAAACTATATTGCAGACATGATGATCGGCAAGAGGAGTGCCGGCAGAGCGATGGCGAAGCTGAAGCAGATAAAGCTGGAGATACCACGAACACGGTTGGAGATCTACTGCGAAGTGGTCGCAGCGGCGACGGTTGCGTTCGTAATCATTTATCTGTCCGCGACGTGGACGACGTTGCCCGATAAGGTACCCACGCATTTCAATTTTGCCGGCACACCAGACCAATGGGGGAGCAAATACTCATTGTTGCTCTTATTGGGCGTTACATTCGGGCTTTATCTGGGACTGTCAATTTTATCGCGATTCCCACACATCTATAATTATCCGTTTGCGATCACAGATGAAAACCGTCAGCGGCAATACCTTCTGGCGCGGCAAATGATGACGGCGCTGAAGGCCGAACAGGTGTGTCTATTTGTCTTCATAACGTGGCAGACGATCAGCATAGCCCGTGGCAACGCAGGGGATTTGACGGGCTGGTTTTTGCCGGTATTTCTGGTGGTCGTCTTCGGGACGATAATTATCTATTTTATCAAAGCATATCGCTCGCGATAGATTGCACCGTGCTATGGTCGCGCGAACCACATCAAGAGACTGTTGAAAAACTGTTGTCGCCGTGAATGTCGCGACTGAAGTCGCTCCTACAGCTATTTCACACGGGTTGCTAACGTGGCTTGTAGGAGCGACTTCAGTCGCGACCTACTTTCTCTGACACAACTGCGACATTCAGCGCAACAGTGTTAGTGAGGTTGTTTCAACAGTCCCATCAGGCAGGCGCATGCCGTGCGCCACTACTGTTGCTCTTCTTCAGGCGGGCTCGTCGGTTCAATGCCGTGTGCTGAAAGCGCTTTCAAACTGAGGTTGATCCAGTTGTAAATCGAGTCGGCTTCGGCTTGAGACGGTTTGGCATCCCAGTGCATAAAGCGGTACGAAAGCGGAGGCATATCGCCACCACTTAGTTCATCATGAATGCTTACCAGATCGTCGGCAACATTGCCGCGCTTGCTAAAGGGAAAGCCAGAGGACATGTTCAGGCGCTTTTGGGCACTGCGGATGTCGCTGTCGATCAAGCCTCTTATCACCGGTAGTTTGTGATACCATGGGAAACGGGTGCGATCGGTGTGGCAGTCGAAGCAGCCCTTGACGAAGATCGGTTCCAGAGCCGCGAAACTGCGGTTGATGTCGGCGTAAAGAGAGTCCTGGCTCGTTGCGGCCGTGTCCGAAAGCGCGAGAGACGAACTGTTGCCTGCGAGTTGAGCGGCGCCGACATTCGAGCGGTGAATTGGTGACAGAGTGATCGCTGTTGCCAACGCCAGTGATACGGCGATCAGGAAAATTGGAGATATCAAGCCCCGGGATTTGTCCGACATACGTCCTCCGTGCGAATTAAGCGTGGGCAATTTCATACACTACAATCCAATACGCAAGGGGGGAGCGAAACGATAGGCGGAGTCGTTCAATCGCATGGCCAGGGGCACCCAGCGATACAGGAGGGTGCTACGTGGGACGAAAAGATGATTTTCCTTGACTTTAGGGTCAACGATCGCTATGCTGATTCTGCATAACAATACTACTGAGGGGCAGTAAACTGGTTCATAACCTTGGGAGCGAAAATGAACAGAAGCGTTATTGTGGTCATTGCGGTGCTAACCCTTTGCGTGTGGCAACATGCGGTGGCAAAGGAGAACGCACTCACTGGGCAGAAGGTGGAAGTGGAAAAGGGACTACTGAGAATGGAGGTCAGCGTACCCTTGCCCGCGACAGAGATCCAACCTACGAAACTCATTGACAATATGCATTTTCATTGTACCTTATCCGAGTGGCCCTGCCAGCCATTCCAGCTTCTTATCGGTAGGACCTAATACTTTGTGACTCGTGATACTTATCCAAGTCGCACATACGTAAGAACAGAAATTAAATTAACGATTGAGAGGTTCAGTTCATGAAACGTAACTATTTGCTCGCAGCCATGTTGCTTTTGCTGTGCGGCCGGCTCATGGCCGCCGCTCCGATGATGATCAACTATCAAGCGCGTCTTACCACACCGGCCGGCGCGGCGGTGCCTGACGGCAGCTACTCAGTCGTGTTCACGATCTACGATGCTGCCACCGGAGGCACAAGCAAGTGGACCGAAACGCAATCGATCACCACGTTTGGTGGCCTCTTTGACGTTCTACTCGGAACGGTTTCCCCTATAAGTGATACCGTTTTTGTCGGTACCACACGTTATTTGAGTACTAAAGTGGGAGCCGACCCGGAGATGACTCCACGCGTCGCTTTGGTGGCAGTGCCGTATGCGTACCGAGTGAGCACGGTTGACGGTTCCTCGGGCGGCGCTGTCAGCGGGAATATCAGTCTTGAGAATTCCACCGCGACGGCGGGCAACATTTACAAGGGTAGCGATCTCTTCATTCATAATTCCGGAACTGAAAACACTTTTGTAGGCCAAAATGCCGGTAACCTGACGATGACTGGCGGAGAAAACACCGCCAGCGGGTCGAACGCGCTCCGTAATAACAGCACCGGCAACGCCAACACCGCCACAGGTTTTGTTGCACTTGCCAATAACAACGGCAACGACAATACGGCGACTGGAAACCATGCGCTCCAGGCGAACACCACCGGCAATGAAAACACCGCCGGCGGGAGGAGTGCGCTCGAATTTAACACTACCGGTCAGTGGAACACGGCAACCGGGTATTTTGCTCTCCAAAGCAACAATGGCGACAACAACACCGCGACTGGAAACCGTGCGCTCCTGGCGAACACTACCGGCAATGAAAACACCGCCGGCGGGAGGAGTGCGCTCGAATTTAACACTACCGGCCAGTGGAACACGGCAACCGGGTATCTTGCTCTCCAAAGCAACAATGGCGAC
>CAIVAP010000142.1 GCA_903903945.1 uncultured bacterium
ATGCAGATCGAGCCATTGTGGAATTCGACACAACGCAACGGAATCTCCTTGCCTCCGACGAGGCATGTATCAGGCACGCCGACACCGTCGAGACGATGAGATTCCGGGAAACCAACTTCGTCAAACTCGTCCCAGAGAAGCGCTTCGGGGTTATAAATGATCCTGTCAACTAGCAGCGTATCGCCGCTGACCGACGAGATGCCGTTGTCGCCGCAGTCAAACCAGTAGAAGCTCAAGGGATAGACCAGTCCTTCAAAGGTGGCGTTCTGCGTGACACGGAATGTCATACCCACAATCACACCATCAGGATCGAGTTGACTTACGGGAGGATGGTGGGCGCCATTGTTGGCGTCGGCTAAAGCTACGAACCTGACCAATCCTGAAGGACAACTGGAACCACAATTGCCAAATGGGCCAAGTCGGTAGGTGAAATACTCCCACGCGTTGATTGCCGCTCCCAGAGAAGCCGACTGGAAGGTGAAAGCCGAGGCGTCGTACTGCACCAGAAGATCAAAACCGCCGATTGGAATCTTGCCGTCGGTGAGCGAGATTCTGACCGTGGTGATTGATCCGATATTGATACAGGGGGTTTGCTCGAGCGAGATAATCATACAGGCCGAATCGCAGCGATCGTATTTGACATTGTAGCTATAGACGCTCGTAGAGGTGTCATTGCATTGGTTCACCCGGTGGAACGTGAATTCGTATGTCTTGGTGACATCCACGCGCGGCGTAAAGCAGAGTTGTCCGCTGCCATTACTATGGTTAAATGACCACGAAATGCCGGGATCGCCCGGGACTACGGTGATCGTAGTGCTTTGCGTGGGGTTTGTATAGGTTACGGTCCTGCAGAGAGAGCCAATGGTATCGCCGAAACAGACGACTGTATCCCCTGCCGGGGGTACGATGACAGCGCTTGGCTTGGGAATGAGATCAACCTGCCAGCTAACACTGCCGGTGTCAGCCTTTCCACAACTATCGGTGACGACAATCTGCCAATTGAATGTGGCCGCATTCTGCGGTGTAAAACAAACCTGGCCGGTAGTAACGTTGATCGTGCCGGGGCCGGAGAGTATCGAGTAAGTTAGTTTTCCCATAATGGAGTCAACAGCGGTGACAGTGAAGCAGAGCTGCGTAGGATCGCACATGGTCTGTGGAGTCGGTGTTGGCACTTGAATGACCGGAACCATGTTGACAAGAACATTGACCAGATACAACGCGGTATCCTTGGTGCCGCACGGATCAGTAGCGATGACGTTATATGCTAACTGCCGTCTTCCCTCACCACCGGACCAGAGGCAGATGTTGTTTCCCACAATCTTACCCATCGTGGTAGTGAAGGTCAGGTTGTCGTTATCAGGATCAGAGGCGTTAATGGCTACACAGATCGACTCCGGGCGGCAGAGAGTGAAGCTGCCTCCACCGGCGACGACGTCGGGACGACGATTGACTCGGAGTATCGCTGTACCGGTGTCATACGCTACGTGGCCACAAGCGTCAGTTGCCTTCAGGATAAACACATAAGTGCCAGAGACGGTGGGAGTGAAGCAAATAGCTGTGCCGTTATAGACACCGGGACCGGAGAACAGCGTACAAGAGGCCAAATCGTTGTCGGGATCGCTACATGATGCCGGCAAACAGATTTGGTTTGCCGCGCAAAGAGTTGCCGTTGTATCGCGTACTAAAGCCACCGGTGGACGGCCAAGGTGAACGTCAATCACAGCCGTATCAACATCCGTTTCACCGCATAAATCCGTGGCTTTTAGAATGAACGTGTAAGTACCCGCGCCAGTCGGTGTAAAACAGATCTGCGAACCGTTATATGTGCCGGGGCCGGACAGAAGAGCGCACGATTGCAGATTACCATCAGGGTCGCTGCAGTTTGCCGACCAACAAATCGGCGCCGGTGTACACTGTGAGAGGGTCGAGTCTCTGCCGGCATTGGCAACCGGCGGATTATTTAGAGTAATCGTAATCTTAACTGTGTCTCGTACGACTCCGCCGCAATCGTCATTGGCGTAAAAACAGAAAGTATACAAGCCTACTCCGGTCGGAGTGAAACAAAGCTGACCGTTGGCGACAATACCCGGGCCACAATCCTTGATGACCGGAGGATGCGCGCCGCTCGGAGTAACGGCGGAAACGGGGAAACAGATCGGGTCGAGTTTACAGAGTCGCATGGTCGTGTCGGGTATTGAGACAATCACAGGTGGCTTATGCAACAACACTCGGTAGGTAATTGTGTCGCGCGGACAGGGCAATTCCGTCCTGGGAAGCGGCAGCGAATAGCAGCAGGGATCGGAAGCCATTATGATGAACTGATAATCGACCGAGTCCACATCATTGGGCAGGAAGCAAATCTTGCCGGTAAGTGAATCAATGACGCCTGGTCCCGACAGAAGGCTATACTTAATCGGGTCGCCATCCGGATCAACCGCCGAAACAAAATCGAAGCAGATCGTGTCGCGTCGGCAAATCAAAGTATCAATAAAGTCAGGGTTAACCGTAAGTACCGGCAGGTTCTGGAACGCGAGATGAATATCGAACGTGTCGAGCACCTGATTGGAAGCCTGATCATTCAAACGGAAGATGAAGCGGTAATCGGTGATAGCGTAGGAGGTTGGCAGGAAGCAGAAGCGATAGGTCAGCGGAGACGGGCCGGTAGCGAGTGCCTGTGGCACGCCGTTGACCATCTTCGAAAGAGTCAGATTGCCCACACCACCAGCCGCATGAATCAGGAAACAGATTGTGTCGGGATTACAAACGGAGATATTGTTCGAACCCTCGAAAGTCAGGAACAACTGGTTAGGATCCTGAAAACGGACTTCAACGATGCAGTCCTGGAAATCCTGATCGCCACCGTCAGGGAGATCCTCCCAGGCGATAACATACTTGTTAGGCGAGCCAGTGGAGAACACTTTGATATGCCTATAGGCATCCCAGTTCAAAACGGTCTGGGTATACCAGATGTCGTCATAAAGCGTTGGCCCAAGATAGAAACCAATGGAGCCGCCAAGCGGTATCGTGATATTCGCGTGCGAACCAACTGGAGCACTCGCGGCAAAAAGCTGCGTCTTGCTGGCGGGCGTGCCATTGGAATACCAGCCGAAGTTGGCATTGGAGGCCGAGTTCTTGTACTTCAGTGTTGCTTCACCCGATGTTCCATTAGATGGCGGGGCAAACACTTGTAAAGGTACCTCGTCGCTCGCTACATTGATTGAGTAACCGAGACCGTTCAACACTTCCTGCAGAGAAGGCCCGCTAAAGAGCGCTTGCGCCTTAAGCGAATCGCTCCAAGGATGCGCTCCACCGGCGGCATGAGCAGTCTGGGTTATGAGTGCCAAGTAGAGAGCTAAACTGGCGAGGATTCTTAATGTTTTCACATTCACTCTCCGAAAAGCGTGGGTTCTTCTGATACAAAGTCGCGCTGTGCGGCAAGGCTTTGCGCATTCTTAGCTTGATCGAATGGTCTCTAATGCCTCATTTGCTTCCAGTTCAACAAGTCTTCAAGCACAAAAGCACAGCGAGAAGTACTCTAACGCAGACGTGTGCAATATATAAGCCAGGTGTGGAAAAGTCAAGGTTTTTTCCCCCGTTTTGAGTGTGCCAAAACTATACATCACTTAAGGTTGTGTACGGCAATGAGTTCTCTGCCATCCCAGAAGATCCGTCCGGTATGCGAGATCACGAAAGTTACTCTTTCGGCAGCCGCAAGGGAAGAAAACCTGGCAGCGTAAGTGCAAACGGTTTCGCACATTGGGAGCCGGATCGAACACCTTTTCCAAGGCAACTGCACGAAGCCCGAGGCCTGTCAGCCCTCGAAGTTATCGTCGTAGTCTTTTAGTTTGGAAGGATATACGCGGCGTTTCGTGTCGGGGGTCAAGAAACGCTCGACTTGCGTACGGATGAACTGCGGCAGTTCCCCGTCCTCGTAAAGCTTGATCAGCCGCTGGCTATTTAGCTGAGAAACCGGTTCCCAGAAATTGGCGCGCTTTAGGAGCGCTTCCAATTGCTCACGAAGTTCCTTTTCAGCTTTGTCAGTTGCCGAAGGCGCCCGAAAACTTTCCTTGGCCGTGACGCGCAACTGACGGTCGGAACCGATAAGTCGCTCAGCGCCAAATTGACGGGCGAACTCGAAAATCTCTTCCTCGAGTTCGTCGAGTCTAACCTGAAGATCTTTCAGCTCCAAAGTGAGCCGGCTCTTTTCTACCAGAAGATGCGAGTAGCCGTCGACCAGTTGTACTCCCTCATCCTCTTTGAATTCGCGCGGCGGCAACTTCCGTACCTGCGCGAGGTGTTTCTTTGCCGGACAGATATCGAAATAGTCACACCAGTCACAGAGTCTGGATTCCCTGTATGGAAAATCGTTTTCGTCAATCGCCTTCTCGACTTGCTGGATCAGGTGAATGGTTTCGATCTTGAGTTTTTCGAGGTCGCTTTTTTCCCGCGTCGATTTGATTTCTTCGTCAAAAAGCAGGTAGTGCCAGATCAACTCGACATTCTCGGTGCCGTCCCACATGTATTGCAGGCCGATCTGATAGAGCGCCAACTGCCGATCCAGACGAGCTTCCTGCAGAGTGGGCAGCGCTCTTTTGGTTTTGTAGTCGCGAATTTGCCAAACACCGGAAGCAGTTTTCGAGATGCGGTCGATAAACCCTTGCAGTTTGTACTGCTTGGTATCATCGAGATAGAGTTCGATTCGATGTTCGAGCGCAATAGTCTTTTCGCCGTCGAAAGGGTGGTAACGGTTCCAGTAGTCTTCAAGCGCCTTGACCCCCTGGTGGTAGTAGTCGTCGAGACAAAACTGTTTGTTGACGATAAAAAGATCCTCCGATTTTTGCTTCTCCCAGATGTCCGTAAAGAACCGAACCAGTTCCTCCTGCGTCCATACCTTGGCGTTAAGCTTGTTGCGATAG
>CAIVAP010000143.1 GCA_903903945.1 uncultured bacterium
CCAATTGACCCCTTGCGAGTGTATAGTCAGGCGAATAGAAGTAATCGACCCCGCGCAAGTACGCCTGATAAGCTTCAACATTCTCCGTCGACATTTCGCTCAGAGCTGCGACCTCGGGTGCGCGTAGGGTGAGATTCATTGCTGCAACGATCTGCGTTGCAATATCCGCCTGAACAGCGAAAACGCCGGTCATCGGACGCTCGTACGTTTCTACCCATAGGTGCGTATCGTCGGACACCCGGATCAACTGCGGCAGAATTCGGACTCGATTTGTGTCACCGCTCTTTTCCCAGCGGATTGACCCTTCCAGGATGTAGTCGACGCCCAGTTCTTTGGCGATTTGCCGCAGATTCTTCGTTGTCTTCTTGTACTGCATCGTGCTCGTGCGCGAAATCACGCCCAGATCACGAATGGTCGCAAGCTTGCCGGTTATCTCATCAGTGATGCCATCAGCAAAGTACTCATCATCGGACGATCCAAGATTCTCAAACGGCAACACTGCCAGCATCTTGCGTTGAGCGGTCGGCTGTTCGCTTGTGAAAATGCGGGACTTGAATATGCCGAAAGCAGCCACGGCGAGAAGCACGAGAGCGGCTGCACCAACCAAGATTCGTCGTGTACGGTTCTTCTTGGCAGGAATGTGCGTCAGCGATCCCATCAGGTCGCTGATGACATCCGCAGCTGTCTGATATCTCAGAGCCGGGTCTTTCCGTAGCAGCTTGGACACGATCCGCTGCAATTCATCGGGTACTCCTGTCTTGTATCGTACCAGTGGATCGGGAGTCTGCTGCGCTATCGCATTCATCGTTGCAGCCGCAGTTTCACCCTTGAATGGCGATTTGCAGCTGATCAACTCATACAGCACGACACCAAACGAGAAGAGGTCGGAGCGATGATCCGTCGGCTTGCCTTGTACCTGTTCCGGTGACATGTAGCCGATAGTGCCGAGCGTCGAACCCTCTTTCGTCAGCTTGTCGGCACCGGCAACCGAGGCCAGTCCAAAGTCGACCAGCTTGGCGCGTCCCGTCTGACTGACGAGGATGTTGGCGGGTTTGATGTCGCGATGGGTGATGCCCGCCTTGTGTGCTTCCTGCAATCCCTCGCAGATCTGCAGCGACAGATCGATCACCTTGTCGAGCGGACAATCACCCTGCTTGATCAGTTCGCAAAGAGGTTGTCCCTCGACGTACTCCATCGCAAAGAACGGACGACCGTTGTGCTCACTGACTTCGTGGATGGTGACAATGTTGGGATGATTCAATTTAGCCGCGGCTTGTGCTTCTCGCTTGAAGCGTGCCCGACAGTCGGCATCCTGACAGAGATGAGGAGATAGAAACTTAAGAGCGACCTTACGATTAAGTTCAGTGTCCTCGGCAAGGTAGACCTCACCCATCCCGCCGGCTCCGATCTTTTCGATAATCCGGTAGTGGTTGATGACCGTGCCTTTGGAAAGCACTGTCACTGCTTGGGTTTTGTCGTCGTCAGGTTTGAGCATATCTAGTTCTCATTGTCACTGCTCAAGCTTCATTTTTCTGAGTAGATCACTGAACCTTGGGTCAGAGCGCAGGTCGGTGAACGCACGGTCAACTTTAAGAAAGATCATCTGAGAGGCGCGTTCTTCATACCCCTTGGTGAGCCACTCGAAGGCTTTGTCTTTATCTCCCAGCCCAGCATATACACATGCCACCACATAGGCATCAAGGTATTTGCTTGTCCTATAATCCAGTGCTTGCCGCAGAATGTCCCGAGCGTTTTTCTCTCTTCCTGATTCTGCGTAGACCCAAGCGAGAGTTAAGACCGTCCAAGGATCGTTTTCCAGAGTATGATGTGCGGACATCAAGCTATCGGCTAAAGAAACAGCTTCGGAGTGCATACCTTTGAAAACATATAGCTGAGAAAGGAACGTTGAACCAAACCCGAAGCCGGGATACAGACTAAGTGCCTTCTTGATCTCAGCAATTCCCTCATCGAAACGGCCGGCACACAAATACCCCCACGAGCCGAGCCAGCAATGGGCAGCCGGTGATACTGGATCCAAGTCAACAGCTCGCTTATAGCCACCTATGGCTTCATCACACCTCCCGGCAACGGTTAAATAATTCGCGTAGGAGGTTAGGCATTCGCTGTTGTCAGGGCTGAGCTCAAGGGCACGCTTAAACTCCCTCTCAGCGCCCACCATGTCCCATTCAAAAAAGAGTTTAAGCCCGCCGAGCGCGGCGTGAGCCTCTCCGAGATTGTCGTCGAGCTCAAGCGCCTTCGTTACCGCGGCTTTAGCTTCTGGATAGCTGTCTTTGTAATTCACGAAACCATCTATATAAAGATAATATTGACAATTTGCCAGACCCACATAGCCAAGAGCAAAGCTTGGGTCTTTCGCTACTGCTTGCTGAAAGTATGCGAGGCTTTTGCCATAACTTCCCTTATTGAATTTGTTAAGGAAGTACTGTCCAAGCAGATACAAATTGTAGGCTTCAACGTTTGCGGTAGGCCGCTTGAAGAGCTTGGCCTTTTCTTCACCCAATGGAGTGAGCTTCAACCTGTCTGCTATCGCCATCGCGATCTCGTCCTGGATTGCAAAGACGTCTTTCAGTTCACGGTCAAAGGTCTCAGACCAGATGTGGTAACCGTCAGCGACATTGATAAGCTGCGTGGTTATCCGCAATTGGTTGCCTGATTTGCGGATGCTTCCCTCGAGTACTGTCTGCACCTTGAGCTTGTCACCGATTTCGCGTATATCAAGCGTTCGTCCCTTAAATAGGAAGACAGACGTCCTGGACGGCACCCTTAGATCTCGAATGTTGCTTAAACGCCCGATGAGCTCTTCAGTCATGCCGTCGCAGAAGTACTCCTGATCCTTCTGCGGACTCATGTCCTCAAACGGCAACACGGCAATGGATTTCAGAATCTCGGAAGCCGGCTTCGGCAGTCGCTGGAAATAGCCGAAAACCACCGCGGCGATGATGAGTATTCCACCCCCTGCAAGAAGAAGATTCCTTGTCGGCCTCTTCGACTTTGCAACCGGACTTGCCATCTGCAAAATGGCTCGGAGATCTGCCAGCATCTCGTCAGCATGTTGGTAGCGTATGCTCTTGTCTTTCGCCAGTGCTTTGCTAATCACTCTTTGAAATTCGGCATTGATCCCCGATTTATACCTTGCTAAGGGTTCCGGATCATGATCGATGATGTTGCGCAGTGTCGCGGCGTCGTTGTCTGTCTTAAATGGCGACTTGCTTGTGATCATCTCATAAAGCACTACACCCAGCGAAAAGATATCCGACCGCTGGTCGACTTCTTCGCCCTTGGCCTGCTCCGGTGACATGTAGCCAATCGTCCCGAGTGTCGAGCCGGTCTTCGTCAGGTGATCGGTTCCAGCAACTGATGCCAGTCCGAAATCAAGAATCTTGGCGCGGCCATCGGCATCGATCAGTATGTTCGCAGGTTTGACGTCGCGATGAACGATGCCGGATTGATGCGCCTTGTGAAGCCCATCGCAGATTTGAATGGCAAGTTCGATCACCCGTTCAATAGGCAACTCTTTTGCCTTGATCAACTCCCGCAGCGATTGCCCTGCGACAAGCTCCATCGCAAAGAAGGGGCGGCTATTAAATTCGCTGACTTCGTAAATCGTGACGATGTTGGGATGATTCAGCTTCGCCGCGGCTTGTGCTTCTCGCTTGAAGCGTGCCCGGCAATCGGCGTCTTGACAGAGATGGAGGGACAGGAATTTGAGCGCGACTTGACGATTGAGTTCGGTATCGTCCGCCAGATACACCTCTCCCATCCCGCCGGCGCCGATCTTCTCGACGATCCGGTAGTGCCCGATGAGCGTGCCTTTGGACAGCACCGTCACTGCCTGTGTCTTGTCGTCGTCAGGTGCCATATTTCTCCAAGAGCTTCTGATAGCGCGGCAGATTGCGAAGAGGATCGTACCTGGGATCAAGGCGAAGCAACGACACAGATAATATGTAATTAGGAATCGACAGCAAACACTCGATCTGGTTTAACGCCGCGTCATAGTCGCCAACATCGACGTAGATCAGGGCAAGATTCCCGACCGACTCAGGTCCATTATAGGCATCCTTTGCAACCGGGAGGAGCTTGACCGCCCGCTCGCCTGCGCGGATCGCGTCATCTTTGCGGCCCAAGCCAGCATAGATGATTCCCAGATCACCGTGGCCCTTAAAA
>CAIVAP010000144.1 GCA_903903945.1 uncultured bacterium
CGAGAATGCGATCAACTTCATCCATCAGTTGGGTAGAACGTCGATTCTGTTTGGCCGCGACTTGAACCCGCCGTTTGAATCGCCACTGCGAGAATGGTCGCCGCAAGAACGACAAGCGCCAGTCTTGTTTGAGATACAAATAGCCGATTGCCGCGCCGCCAAGATGAGTAAAATGCGCGATGCCATCATGCGACTGACTCCAGGCGGCAAATACACCGATGCCGATCATCGCCATCACCAGGTACTTGACCTTGACCGGAAACAAGAACCAGACGTACACGACACGATTCGGGTAGAGCACGGCGAACGCTACCAGCACCGCAAAAATCGCACCCGAAGCACCAATGGTCGGCACGGCGCTGTTGAGCGTCAGCAGGAACGTGATTATCCCTGCGCCAATACCCGCGATGAAATAGAACTTGAGGAATTCCCTTGTTCCCCATTGCCGTTCCAAATCGCTGCCGAACATCCAGAGAGTCAACATGTTGAAGAAAATGTGGAAGAACCCGCCATGCAGGAACATGTAAGTCAGCGGCTGCCAGAAAGTGAACCGGTGAGTAATGTCGTAGGGCACCAACCCAAAAGTGCGTGCCAATCCGGCGTTCGGCATCGCCATCTGGAGGATGAAAATCGCGGTGTTGGCAATCAGCAGATACATAATGCCCGGGGTGATTCTCTGCTGCATCCCGAAGGTTGACCCACTGCTATTGTAAGATTGCTGATTTCGATACATGCGCGCCATCTTTAAGTAATATCGGTAGTCCAGTGCCTACATTATAAGCATCTGCCGACGGTTTGACAAGAAAGAAGCAAAATTATTGCGGTCGAGCGGTTTATCCCGTTCCGTCGGCCTCGCGCGCAAACCGAAAACGCGTCGTTACAAGAAGACCGGAAACATCTTCCCTGTCGAAGGCAACACGATACCCCAGACAAACGGTTAAGCAATCTCACCCCGACGACTTCCGACAATGTCAGAGCTTCGCCAGCTCCTTCTTGATGCAACGGTCCTGCACCATCACCAGACCTGCCACCTGCGCTCTTAGCGCGCCCGCTTCGTTGACGACGCCTTCCTGCAGCCAGATAGCTTTTGCGCCGACTTTGATCGTCTCATCAATAATGAGGTCAGTCTGATCGGACCGACGGAAAACATCGACGATATCAATGTCTCCGCCGATCGCGCCCAAACTTGGATAGGCCTTTCGCCCCAGAATCTCACTTTCCTTCGGATTTACCGGAATGATCTCGTAGCCCCGGTCGATCAGATATTGGGACACTCGATAAGCGGGCCGATCGGGATTTCCCGAAAGACCGACCACCGCAATCCGCCGCGAACGCCGCAACAGGTCGCCTATCTCTGCCTGAGAAGGATTCTGGAAACTCATATATTTACGCCAGAAACTTATCGACCTTATCTTGTAACATCTTCTTCGGTACCGCGCCGATTACCTGATCCTGCACCTTACCTCCCTTGAAAAACAGCAACGTCGGAATCGACATGACGCTGTACTGAGAAGCCGTTTTACTGTTGGAATCAACATCCACCTTGACGACCTTCAATTTCCCGGTATACTCGGCTGCGATTTGGTCAAGAACCGGAGCAATCATCTTGCAAGGACCGCACCATTCCGCCCAAAAATCAACGATCACGGGAAGATCGCTTTGGACTACCTCGGAAGCAAAAGTCGCATCAGAAACCGCTGTGGCATTGGACATGAATCTTCTCCTCGCTTTCTATCAATCAACTGTTAACACTTACCAAATGCATAGAACGACCGCGCTTTACTTTTGTTCCAACATCAGGCTGCGTACGAGTCCAATCGGAATGCTTCCGTACGACAACAGGTGATCATGGAATTCCTTCAGATTGTACTCGCCACCCTGCTGCTTGCGGTAGTCATCCCGCAGGCGTAGAATTTCCATTTTGCCGACAATGTAGCTCATGGGCTGAGTTGGCGACTGCGTGTAACGCTTGACCTCGGCCTCGGCATTAACCCGTTCCAGCTTGGCCGTATCGCAAAGCAGACTGACCGCATCGTCGAAACTCATGGTTCCATCATGCAAACCGACATCAATAACCACCCGACAGGCGCGCCATAACTGCATCGCCAACTGTATCAGCCGCGTCTGAGCGTCGGGATAGTAACCGGTCTCGTACATCATCTCTTCGCAATAAAGCGCCCATCCTTCGACGAACACAGAAGTGCCAAACAGCTTGCGCACGTTGGACGAAACCTGATTTGCGCGCTGCAATTGTAAGTGATGCCCCGGATAGGCCTCATGCAAAGACACGACTAATGCCTGATACCTGTTGTGTCCGCGCTGTTGCTGCTCCTGAGACTCCGGCGGCGCCTTCTCATCGATCGGCGTCACCCAAAAGAAGCCTTGTTGATCAGTGTCAAACGGCGCCGCGGGAAGATAGCCGGCATAGGGGAACGTCGGTCTGGCAAAGATTGGTGTATCTACGAGCGTGAGATCGTCACTTTCGGGAACCGTAACCAAATTGTGGTCGATCAAGTGCTGGCGGGCGCCAAGAACAAAGGCTCTGTAATAGTCAATCAATTGCTCTGATTTTGGCATCTGCTTTTTCAGGTTGGCAATGATTTCTGCCACGCTCGAATTGGGGTTGATCTGCGCCGCAACCTTGTCCATTTCGGACAGAGTCTGCGCTATCACTTCCCTGCCGAGCTTCCGTAACTCAACACCTTTGTACGACAATCCATGCTGGTGTAGCAGCAACTCATCGAAGGCTTTCGCGCCCAAGCTATAGCCATCAGAACTGCGTTTGACAATCGACTCGTGTAGAAAACGGTGATAATCATGGCAGGCCGCAGAGGCCAACTTGCCGGCCTGAATAAGGTCACTCCCGATCCGCGGTATTTGTTCGGCTGATGAAGAGCCGAGATCCCGGAAAAACTCCACCCCCGACTTGGCAAGCTCTTCCCCCATTTCAGCCCAGATCTTCGGGACTTCCGGTTGATCGGCCAGGTTCTTCTTCGCGTCGCTTAGCAGACGCGGCACTTGGCGTAGTCGATGCGCAAGAGCGGCGGCTCGTTGCGAAAGTGGTGCAAACTCACGCAGCACGAGCACGTAGCAGCCATACATTGCCAGTTCAATCGGAAAGGATGGATCGCGCTTCCAGCGGCAATAATCCTGCTCAAGCAGTATATCGGTTCGAAGGGCGCCTTCAAGAACTTGCAGATCCACTTGTTCATCCGGCGACCGGTCCGCATGTGTCGCAAGCTTTTCAAGACTGTTGACAAACCCACGGAGCTTTGCCGCTCTCTGGGTACGAAAGTCGGGGTCAAGACGATCGAGCAAATGATCATAATCGTGGTTTCCGACTGAGGTAGCATATACAGGGGAAGTCTCGAGGTAGTATTTGATAATTCGGTCGGCTAACTTCTGGAACTCGGTCATTCTGGCCTCAGCAAATGCGGTATGATATCAGATTTAAGCTGTCTCGCAAACAGTTTCGAGCCGTAATGTTGCCCCCCGCTTTCTGGATTCGCCTTAACTGTATCGCAATAACTAACAATGAGTTATACCTGCTGCGCCTGAAGTCGCCGCCGGCGGACGTAAGAAATGAACGTCCCGCCACAAACCATGACTACTCCAAGCCACACCAGATTAATAAGCGGCTTCTTGGATACTTCCAGCACCAATAGGTCCATGACATCCATTCCCGGTACGCCGGAAAACGCTAACGACACCTTGCCGGCATCCGCCTGAATGTCCTGTAGAGTGATACTGCCGTCGCCGTTTGGCATATCGGCTCTGATAAACTGCTTGCCACCGCGCGTAAATGCCATGCGCGGCACTACTTCTTTGGTTTCCGAACCGCGAGTAACCTCCAACACTGCGCCAACCCGTATATCGCCCGAATCGCCATGACTGCCCATGTCGAAATTGGCAAACTTAACACCGTAGTCGCCGATCTTACCCGTTTCGCCTTTGCCCAGCACCAACTGATTACCCTCGCCCATGATCTGTTGATCCTGTGGCGACAAGTAGAGATCATAAAGCAGATGCTTGCGGATGTACGGCTTGCGCATCATCCCCTGATTTTCCTTGGCGATAAACAACTTTGGGTCTGCCTGAAAACGCTGCCCTTGGTCATCAACTTCCAGTCGAGCGTAATTGTCTTTGGTCGTAACATCACCGGCCATGCCTTTGTAGCTGATTTTATATTGGAAGGCGTCGACCGGTTCCTGACCCGCATATAGATTGATCTTTTCCGTCTCCGAGAAAGCCGACGAGACTACAATGCCGATCATCATGATGCCAAAACCCATGTGGGTGACGAAACCCCCAATCCGCAAACCAACTCTGCCCGGCTGATAATAGACTGCCGCGATGTTGCCGAAGAGAGCAAAACAGGCGAAGAAAATCATCAGCAGGTAGAGGAAATTCGTAACACCAAAAAAGATCGAAAACACCGTAGCCACAAGCGACAGAGCCAACGGCGCCCACAGGCGCTTCATAACATCCCCGAAAGACTGGTCCTTTGCAACGAGAAAGGGCGACAATCCGGCCAGCAGAGCGATGATAATCGCCATCGGCAGCGTAGTCGTGTTATAGAACTGTGCCGAAACACTGGAGGGCTCGCCGAATATGCGCGTGATCAACGGCGCTGAAGTCCCGACCAAAGTCAGGGCTGACAACAGCACCAAGAAAAAAATCCCTATGACAATCGCGAAGTCAACCGAGTAGGGATCCTTGATATCCGCGCCGGTCTTGGCGTGTTTAGCCCGGGCAATAAGCAGCAATACCGACAATGCCACGAAAAATACCATGAAGAAGATCAGATAACCGGAAATACCGAGATCGGTGAACGAATGCACCGAGAAGTCAGCGAGCACTCCTGATCTGGTTAAGAATGTGCCGTATATTACCAGCAGAAATGAGAACATCGCCAGCATTAGGTTCGAGCGCCGGAAAACACCTCTGCTACGTTCTATCAATAGCCCGTGCATCAACGCCAAATTGAGTAACCACGGAATCAGCGAGGCATTTTCTACCGGATCCCACGCCCAGTAACCGCCCCAACCGAGTGTCTCGTATGCCCAATAGCCGCCCAGAAAAATGCCTGTCCCCAAGAAAAATGACGCCACCGCCGTCCAAGGGAACGAATTCTTGACCCAGTCGCGGTAGTTGTTGCGCGCCAGTGCTCCAAGCGCATAGGCGAATGGAACCGCCAGAAGTGAAAAACCGATGAAAACAATCGGTGGATGAATCACCATCCAGTAGTTCTGCAGAAGCGGATTCAGCCCCTGCCCGTCGGGTGGCGCGCCGCCGGGAAACTGCGCCAAAACCTCAGGCGCAAACCTCAGAAACGGCGATTTGGCAACTAACAAAGTCAGGAAAAACGACACCACCAACATATAGAAGAACATTACCGCCGAGTGATTTTCGCTCTCCCGCCTAACCAATAAGACACCGATGACGGCGATACAAAGCAGCCAGAACGTAAATGAGCCGACCTGTCCCGCCCAGAATGTCGAAATCAGAAAACCCAGACCCAGATCGCGCGACGAATAATCATGCACATAGATCAGCGAGAAATTATGGTTAAGAATTTGTTGCAGAAAATAGACGCACATCAGGACAACAGCCGCCGCGAAAACGTAATATGCTTTGCGCGCCAGCGATACGAGGCTGTCCCGATTGAAAAGGGTCATACCATAACCCACCGTGGCGATAGCCGCCGTCGCGCAGGCAATCGCCAAGAACGTGTTTCCTATCGGCATGTCTTAGGATTCTCCCTGATACTTGGAAGGGCACTTAATCAGCAATTGCTCAGCTTCAAAAAACTGGCCGCTATATTTGCCCACGCAAACGGCATGAGTTGCCTGACCAAAATTGCCCGGCATCGTGCCCGTATACCGGACGAGCATTGTGACACCGGCAGTGTCGGTAATTGGAAACGTCAGTTGCTTGTGATCCACATCCCAGACGACCTTTTCATGGTCAATCGCCCCCATCACCTGCACTCGCTGCGGCCGCTTCTGCGCCTCGCCAAATGAAACATAGGAGGTCATTGATTTGGTGAAGGACGAAAACGCCCAGACGGCAACGACCACAACGATCACCACCGCAACGATCAGCTTCACTTTCATTTCCTCTTCTCCAGATCGGAAACCTTCTTGTCGAGCCGGAACAGAAACAGAAATATCCCCACCCAGATAACCAGATTCGCAAACATCACCGTGTAATTACTGCCCATACTATCTTCCTACGCTTCTTCAGAGCGTGACAATTGTACTTTGTACAAGCGGATGCCCAATCCGAACAACCAGAAATATAACACTGTGAACGAGAAAAGAGAGACTAAAAAGATCGCCAATACCGTCCCCCCCATCGTAAAATGCAAATTCTTGCCAACTACCGAATCGGCAGGATGCAACGACAACATCATTCGCGGCATGATGAAAATGAAAAAGGGTACCGTCGGGAACGCTAAGATCGAGTAGGCGGCACTGATTATTCCTTTGCGTTCCGGAGTCGGAATGGCAGCCCTGAGCGATAGATAGGCACCGTAAATCAGTAGCAAAATGAAGATTGATAGCATGCGGGGCTCGCTCCAGGTCCAATAAACCCCCCATGTCACTTTGGCGAACAACGATCCGGAAATCGTCGCCAGCACGCAAAACATTGTGCCCAATTCCGCCGACCAGAGCGAGCGGAAATCATCAAGTTCCGAACGGGTCTTTAGAAAACGAATGGCATATATCAGATTCACGGCATAGGCAACCACCGTCAGCCAGGCCATCGGTATATGATAGTAGAAGATTCGCGATGCCTCACCGATGATCTGCTGTGGCGCGGGCGTAATGAAACTGAAGTAGATCACTCCCGCCAGCAAAACGAACAAACCTATTTGCAGATACTTTCTAACCATTCCACACAAAATCAAAGAGTACCGCCGAAGTCGTTATCATAATAACCGCGTAGGCGACCAAAAATTTGACGTGATTTTCGGCGCCGGCCCAACCCGCTCCCACGAGCGCCGCATCGGTGCCGCCAATCGCCGCCACCAACAAAGGCAGCAAAACCGGAAACGACAACACCGCAAACAGCGCCCCTCGGACATTCGCCTTGGCTACGATAGCGCCGATGATCGTGGTCGCGCCGGAAAGCCCGATTATCCCCAGAAGTACCACTACCAGAAAGAGCGGCCAATCCGGCACCGTCACGTTCATGAATACTACGTAAAGCGGTGTTAACAACGCACACAGAATCGCCAACAAGAGCATGTTATAGATCAGCTTGCCGGCATAAATCACTGACGGTCGTGCGAAAAGTCGCAAAGTTTGCGCGGTCTTAGCGTCCTCCTCTTTGACAAAAACGCCAGATAATGCCGACATCGAAGCAAAAAAGATGATTATCCAGTAAAGCGCCGACAACACTTGCACGCCCAGTGATAGCTGCCCCAGCGAGAAGCTGACGACAACCAGAGTGGTAAAGGCGAACATAAAGAGTGCATTGAGCGAATAGCGCGTGCGCAGTTCGGTGCGGATGTCTTTTGCCAGCACCGCCAGCGCTTTAGTTGTCCAGCCGGATGACATGCTCAACCTGCTTTAAGTCCTCGGCTTCATTGGTTGCGATGATCAGCATCCCCTCTGACCTCTGTCTCGCGATAATCTCCCGAACAATTGCCTTGCCGGCGTCATCCAGATTCGATGTCGGTTCGTCCAAGAGCAAAATCGCCGGTTTTGCCAACAGCGCCACCGCGTATTTAAGCCGCTGCTTCATGCCCGACGAATATGCCAAGACCAGATCATCACCACGCTCAATCAGCCCGACGCGCTCCAACAACTCATCCTGCTCGGTGTGATCCAAACGCACTCCCGCCAACGTGGAGAAGAACTTGAGATTCTCGTAACCGGTCAGCATCTCGTAGAGCGCCATTTCCGGCGTGATCATCTTGAGATAGTTGAAGCAGTCGGTCGAAGCGATCTCTGCTTCACCTTCGCGAATCGCAACTTTGCCATTGGTGGGGGGAACCAGTTGACAGAGGATTTTCATCAGAGTGGTCTTGCCGGAACCATTGCGGCCGGTGATGCCGAGCGAACCGGGGATGCTGACCGTGAAGCTCAGGTCTTTGATTACCTTACGGGCGCCGAAGCTCTTGCTCAATTTTTCGACTGTTAACGAAAGTGCCACCGCAATTCCCTTGATAAGAGCTGCCTAGTGTATTCACACCAACCGGTAGCGTTAGTTACCAGTCACTAATATTAGCAGGAATAGGAGAAGAGCAACCTATTTATGAGATTCCTCTCACAAATCCGTTCGGGCTTGTCGGTGCCGTCCGATGGAAGCGGCCAGCTAAGTCAGCGCCTGCCCCAGTCTTTCCCAGCGCACGCGCTCATGGAAATGAATCATATTATACCATAGATATGGAGGCCACGTCAACGGATTCAACCAATCCCAGCGTGGATAATTGCCGGTCGGCGGCGGACCCCAAGACCAGTGTACAACTAATGCCTTGCCGAGAATAAAACGCTGCGGCACCGGTCCCCAAAATCGTGAATCATAGGAATCATCGCGGTTATCACCCATCATGAAGTAAGTGGCTGGCGGCACTTTGTACGGCCCAAAGTTGTCACGACGCTTGTCAAGGTTAGGATCAACATGCTTTCCGAATGGATATTCCTTAAACTCGACGCCATCCACGAACACTTTCTTGTCCCGTACTTCTATCACCTGCCCGCCGACCGCGATACAACGCTTTACGTAATTTGTGGACGAATCGCCCGGAAACTTGAATACGACAATATCGCCGGGTCGAGGGTTACGTAACCCTTGGAAGGAAATGTTGGTCATACGGAGACCATGGGAAGAGAAGCCGATCATCGGCAGCTTGATGTTGTATATAAACTTGTTCGCCAGTAAGAAATCGCCGACCAGAATCGTGTCCTCCATCGAACCGGTAGGCACGTTGTAGGCTTCGATTACCGAATACTTGATCAAGAGAGCGCCGGCAAGGGCGATCGCGAGCGATTTGATCAAGCTGAGAGCGGATCTGAACGCTGGGCTCCGCACCAAAGCCTTAATTAGCCGAATGATAGTGCTGTCATCAGATCTATCCGCAGCTTTCCGCACGAAAGCTCCCTTGGTTTTCCTGTTCGAAGATGGCGACATCTGTTCTCCTAATTCACAACGCTGAACAGTCTATTCCACCTGACCCGTGTGGACAGGTGACGAATATTATACCCGAAGCTGTTCAATATCGAAAGCGGTTTTGTCAAAATGACCGCCGGAGCGTTATCATCCGGACACCACGACCAGTGGATAAGAAACGCCTGAGCCGTGACTAGCTCCCTCGGCACACAACCCCAATAGCGGGAATCGGCCGAATTGTCGCGGTTATCCCCCAGCACGAAATATTCCCCTTGCGGCACTAGAAGCGGCCCGAAGTTGTCACGCGGCTGACCGACGCCCCTGGGAATAGTGATCCGGTCGAAATGGACCGCAGAAGAAGGTTCGGCCACTTCGGCATGATTGACGAACACCCTCTTGGCAATGATTTCAACCGTATCCCCGCCACTGGCGACAATCCGCTTGATAAAATTTTTGCGCCTGTCCTCGGGAAAACGGAAAACGACCACATCCCCCGGCTTCGGATCACGCAATGCTGGCAGTCGCCAGTGTGTGAACGGTATGTAGGCGCCGTAGATGAACTTGTTCGCCATTAGAAAATCGCCCACTAACAGTGTATTCTCCATCGACTCCGAAGGGATGCGATAGGCCTCAACGACCGACTCTTTGATCACAAAGGCAAGTACCAGCGCCAGGAGCAAGAGCCGTGCGTAGTACCATAAACCATGCTCGCTTGTGCGCTTGCCTGCCCGTCCCCAAGTGGCTTTGTATTCTGTCTGACTGCTGCCTATGGTCATAACCTCTGAAGCATACGCTGCCGTGGCATTTGAATCAATCAGCTTTTATAACGCCCGGAACCTGTCTAAGTTTCACCCAATCACTTGGGGACTGTTGAAAGACCTCGGAATTGTCATTGCGAGGAGTCAGTTCAGCAGGTCCAACCCCCCGCGGTTCCGACTTCCATTCAGGTTACAGCAAGAGTAGGTCAGGCCGTCTTGCGGTCCGACGGAGAACGTCAAGCCCCAAGAGGGCTTGATCTACTCTCCTGTTTCTCCCTCTGGGGGCCAGATCTTCCTGATGCAATATCTTCGAAAAAGAAGATGAGCTTCCGATTGGAATAAATCGCTTGACAGATGGTATTCAAGGGTGGTAGCATTAAGCGGCAGGGATATTGCCAGGACGAGATGCGGTTTGTCGCATCCGTCATCCCACCGCGCGCTTATTGATTACATCGGTTAGGAAACACATTCGCAAGACGCCATCTGGGTCTTGAGGAGGTGAACTACAGCAGAATAATTCTCTAATCGTGACTGCTCTAATAGTGAAGAGAAACAAACATCTTTGAAGGAAAGAAGGTTTCGATGAGTAGATTATGCGCCGCATTGGCAGGCATAGTTGCCTGCTGCGTCCTGATGTCACACTCCGGTTGGGCAGCGGGTGACATTCAGGGCCCGATTGAAGTAGTGGGGATGAGTGTCGACACCGTCGGCTTGACGACCAATTCTACGGTATCAATCAGCGTCTTGTGCTGGCCAAAGCAGTTCACGAATGTGACTGCCAGAATCGTTCCTGACAGCGGTTTCGAAATCATTAGCCAGCCAAAGGAGATAGTGGCAAAACCAAAGGATGATGAGACGATGGTATTTAGGGGTGTAATACGAGCGACATCTCGGGGCATCTGGCGGGTTAAAGTGGAGGGAGTTGGCACTTGGTCCGGCAAAAAGGAAGTCACAGGAGATAATATCTTCTACATTCAAGTAAGCGATTCGCTAAATCGATGGCTGACGGCGACCGAAGAGGCGGCTCTGCCGCATGGAAAGGTCTTCCTGCGCAAGGGGTCAAAACCCGACTCTGTAATCTATACCCCTGGACTAAAGACACCTAAACCAGCAGTCCGCGACAGCCTGAACAAGCACCGCACCGGTCGGGGCAAACGAAGCGGCAGTTTCAATTTGATTGGTTCGATCTACTATCATGATCCTCGAGACCCCAGCGGCTGGACCCGGCCTGCAGTTTCAGTATCAGTCGAAGTATGGAATGATAATGAGTATGACAATCCTTCTTCTTCGGACGAGCTTCTAGGCACCACTGTGACAGATTCGTGGGGCTGTTTCTCCCTCTGGGGGTTGGATAATTACGACGAAGACGGCACCGCTGATCCATATCTGATTTGGAGGACACAAAACGACAGTTGGACTGTGACTCGCCCCATCCCGGGCACAATTTATCAGTGGTATTCCTCGATGATCATCAGAGACGTCCGGGATGACTTTACGGTGGATTTTGGTGATGACTTCTTTGACGACAACACGGCGGATGTGCAAGCTATGTGGTGTTTTCAGTACATTAATCTTGGATGGAATACTGCTCAGTCCGTTGGCCCTTATCCCGACCCTGTGTGGTGTTACTACCCCTCAGACAGTGCTTATTTTACCGGAGGAAATATATATATCAGTTGGACTTACGCAGACGCAATTGATGTTGTGAATCACGAGTATGCTCATGCACTAATGTATCAGGGCCAGGGATATGCACACCATCTACCTCATGCGTGTAGCGGATCGGGCCACCAAATCCTCAATTCATCTTGCGATTGTCTGGCTTGGACGGAGGGATGGGCCGATTTCTTCCCTCTCGTTGTAACGCCAGACGGCAAAATCGACTACACACCCGTCGGCTCAGGCTTTCCAAATCACGTCGAGCTCGAGAATAACACCGATCCGGGTTTCCAGCAAGGGCCTGCCGTCGAAGGGCGTGTTGCTGCTGCTCTCCTCGACCTCTGGGACACCAACAACGACAATCTCGATCAAAATTCTGGCAATCCTGTCAGCTTTGAGACCCTATACACATGGGGTTTGCAGTACCAACGCGACAGCACGTTCTGGGAGTTCTGGAGTTACCTGCGCAACAACGAATTGAACACCCAGCAGATTGCACTCGGCCTCCAGTCTATCAAAAACAACACTATCGATTTCGGTTGCACTTCGTGCGGTAATGCCAACAGCGACGGCACGATTAATATTGCCGATGCGGTGTTCTTAATCGCTTACATTTTCGCAGGTGGCACACCTCCGGGAGACTGCAATTATCCAAACGGCATGGGAGACGCCAGTGGCGATGTCAAGATTAATATTGGTGACGCGGTGTTCTTAATCGCTTACATTTTCGCAGGTGGCGCCACGCCACACTGCCAATAAATGTGATCTGATAAGCAAAGCTGTCAAAACTGCATCGGAAGAGCACAAATCGAGATTGCTTCGTCGTGCTCCACACCATACATCACCGTTCCGCACTCCTCGCAATGACACGGTCTGGGCGCTTTCAACAGTTCCATTTTCTCTGCCAAAAACCAGCATTGCCCCCCTCTGTTTGTGCCATTAAACGCAATGACCTCTCCGACGTCATGACCTTGAGGTATTTTCCCTCTCCAAATGTACTTTTGTTTGAGATAGCCTATCTTGGGTGCACAAATCTGAGACGACGAACTGATGCAAACCGGACCCGTCAAATACGCTGCTCTTTGTGTCACCCACAACTGCAACCTGCGCTGTCGCTATTGTTATGCCGGCGCCAAGGTTGATCGCAGGATGACGCTTCAGACGGCAAAGCATTCAGTTGACTTCCTCGCAGCACAGGCACACGATAAGTGCATCGTGACTTTCTTCGGAGGCGAACCGCTTCTGGAATTTCCTCTAATCAGGGAAGTTGTTGAATACAGCCGCCGCGAACATGGCAACAAGATCGAATTTCGGATGAACACTAATGGCACGCTAATCAAGCCCGAAGTGCTCGCCTTTTTCAAGGAGACTGGGACTTATTTTGCCGTGAGCGTCGATGGCAGCCGCGAGCAGCATGACGCCATTCGCCGTTTTGCCGACGAACGTGGCTCGTATGACCGCATCGCAGCGAAGTTGCCGGAGATTCTGGAATTTAATCCCTACACGATTGCTGTGTCGGTGATAGTACCGGAAACCGTAACCTATCTCGCGTCCGGCGTCCAAGACCTCTTTGCTCGGCGATTTCGCTATGTCCTTCAGACGCTTGACTACTCCGCCGGTTGGACCTCGGCTGATATCTCGGCGTTGCGAGAGCAGTATACGCTTCTGGCGGAATACTACTTCGCTAAGCTTCGCGCCGGCAAGAAAATCTATTACAGCCCCTTCGACGAACGCATCAAGACCTGGGCTCAGAAACCGTACGGCCCTGGCGACCTCTGTGATCTGGCCAACTCCCAGATCGCGATCGCCGCTTCCGGACGTATCTACCCCTGCGTGCAGTTCATTAGCACGGACGATGGAACCTTCCAGCAGAACGCCATCGGCACCGTCCACGACGGTTTCGATGCGCAAAGACGGGAGTATTTTATTGCCGAGAACTATCGTGACAAAGAATCCTGCCGAGGCTGCCCGCTGTATGGCCGTTGCGCCACCTACTGCGGCTGCGTCAACTGGCGCGCCACGGGAAGTTTGAGCCAGGTTCCGCCGATTGTTTGCGAACACGAACGGATGTTGATGCCCATTGTCGATAAGCTGGCAAATAAGCTTTGGAAGAACAATGTGACCCTGTTCAAAAGGAAGTTCTATGAACGGACTTTCCCGGTGTCATCTTATATTGAAGATTGTCTAATCAGCAGGAGGAAGAACCGTGCTGAAAATCAAACAGGTTAGAAAGTACTCCCTCGCCAAATATCCCTCCGGCAATTATCAGGGACCGCCGGAGCATCTATTGCCCGAGTTTCTGAGAGACAGCGCCATGGTGGTTGGAATGATGTTGCTGGTCGAATCCTGTTCGGGAGGGGGACAGACTGGTCCACCCCCTGTATTACCCGACATGGTTACCGAGACCGAAGCGCGCTCAATCGTCAATCGTGTGCTGCAAAACAACGGCATCACGTGGCAAGACGACGCTCCGCTCGCTCTAAGTCTTGGTGGCAGTGACTCCGCTCAGTTGGTGATCGACAGCTACAATGACTCTCTGCGCGTCGGCTATGAGTACGTCAGCCATGACGACTACGACATATTCACGCCGCAAGTGACGACTACACTTGATAGCCTTGCCAAAGCCCAGGGGCCGTACATCGAGGTCATCGAGCCGGTATACAAATATGAGGACACCGACTACGAGCAGATTCTGGAGAGCACGATGCAGCAGTTCCTCGATACTCTCAAGGCGCATGGAGTTTTCTGACGAGTCTGTGAAGTCGCCCGGCAACCACACTCGGGCAACTCCCAAGGGAAGGGCATTGCCATCAACCAAGACAAAGTCCATTGCGCTCGTATTAGCGCTGTCGATATTGCCGGGAGTGATTTCCCTCTGGCTTTCCTGTGCTCAATTGGAAATTCAGGGACTCGGCTACGACTATCGTTCCGAAACCTACATAGAGGGTCTGCCGAAAGATTCTACGCGGACCTACTGGCTCAAATTGTACCGGATTATAGAGATCGTCAATGACACGCTGTCAAAGCGACTCCAATATCTTGATATTGAAGAAGACAGCGCCACAATCGACAGTCTTGTGGACGATTTCAAAAGGCGAAAGGACTTCGAAACGCGCCCGGACACCCCCGATCGCAACGAATGGTGGGAGGAAATCTGGAACGTCCGCGCCGCACATTGCGATTCGTTTTATCGCACTCCCTACTTTCGAGATGGCTGGGACATGCGCGCGCGACCGGTGATCATTTTCGGTCTGCCCGGAGAGGAGTACTGGACCCCCTGCCCGTCCATGGAGATTTGCGAACTCTACTACATGAGTTGGCCCAGATGGAATCTCTGTTTTGTATTTATTAGCAATGTTGGTGATGGCGTCGCCAACGGGCAGTACACCTCCAGTGATTTGTGCCTGTCGCCTCCATCTCCGTCGAAGTTCTCTGAAGCCTTCATCGAACACATGGAAAAGGTCAATCCTTTCGGCCTTGTCACCAAGCAGATCAAAGCTGCCGTCGATATCGTTTCCTTCCCAGAAGGTAACAACTTCACACTCTGGCTGAGTTCCGGCGTTGGAGTCGATGAATACGTGCCCGATTCCGCGAAAACGATCAAGTTCCACCAGCAGTTGACTGCCAGTCGGCTGGGAGACAAGCCGCAGTTGGTCTTCTCCGACAGCACTCCTGTGATGTCGCTGCCGTTGCCTGATTCGACTACCAGACTCGATGATTACTGGTTCCCGGTCTGTCTTGGCGGTTGCCGACTACTGGCAGGCGAGTATGACATCTACCTGACGTTGTACGATGATCACGCTCCGAACCATGTCGGCGCCTACCGCACGACCGTGACTCTTCCATCACCGCGCACTTCCAAAGGCATCAGTGAGATTCTCGTCGCGCTGCAGCCGGCAGGGCGGGCTTTCGAGGGGACTGCCAATCGCATCGTCCGAGGGGACTATACTCTGATGGGAAATCCTGCCTACTACCATCGCGGCGACACGATTTACCCCTATCTTGAAATTGACCTCCGCGATTTCAAGTCGAGTCGGCCAGGGACGTACGATTACACCATTCTCGCCAGCATCTATCGCGCCAAAGAGACATTCGGCAAACCGGTGACTGAGATCGGCGACGTATTCGAAGTAAGCTATGACACGGTAGACAATACACCCTCCAAGCAGTTTCTGAGAAAGCCCCAACAAAAGGGCGAAGCGCTGATCTATTCGACCACGCGTTCAACGACCAACCCCGAAGTTATGTTTCAGGCGCCGATGGTTCTGCCGAAGACGATGCCGGCAGGCAAGTATTATTTGGTTATCTCAGCGCAGGATGCCTCCAGCCGCAAATTCCTGACCAGTTGGCGCGAGATTAGAATCAAGAAATAGAGACGGTCACCGACTGGCTTCGCAGCGATTCTCGTTTACGCTCGTCATGCCTCCGGGTCAGTTCCGGCAATCATGGTGGCGATGTCGGTCAATATACTTAGTACTGCCACGCCACCGGGAGACGCCAAATAGCATGGCGTCCAGACCGGCCGGTATTTCATATTGCGGCGGGTTTTAGCGGACGGGGCCGGAGCGGTAGGGGGAAGCGTGATCTGAGGGAACGGAAAACAAGTTGGTTCCGGTCGGCGGTGTGAACTATTCTTGCGAAGCGTTCGTCTTGACAGGGGTTAGCCAAATCAGAGACGTTCGCTTTCCAAGACATACCAGATCCACGGCAAGCGGGATTGTTGAAAAACCTCGGAGTTGTCATTGCGATGAGTCATGGTGAGTGGAAGAGTGGAGGGGTAATGACGACGAAGCAATCTGCGCGCCTGCATCGGAAGAGCGCAAATCGAGATTGCTTCGTCGTGTTCCCCGCCCCACATCAGCACCCAACACTCCTTGCAATGACACGGTTTGGGCTTTTTCAACAGTCCCTTGCGGGTGGGGTACCGAATAGTCCAGAAGTAGCTCGACGATCGTCATCAGGCCTCAAGAAGGCCTGACCTACAATTAGGGGGCGCGTCAGGTCACGGACGCAGGGCGTCCTAAGACCTGACGCAACAGAGAACAGGGAATGTGGGATTTGCTGGGGGGTAATGAGTTTCAGGATGCTGAGGATTTGAGTGACCGGCGACTGGAGCGGTGATCGCCAACCACGGAAGATGATCTGACGTATGATTAATTATGGTGTAGGGACACAGCAAAAGCGATTAATCATAGTTACAAACCCGCGTGAAGATTTCACGCCAGGAGGAAATTGCAAGATGAGGAAGTCAAGAACAGCGATGATTCTTGTTGGACTGCTTGTCCTTTCGGTTCAGGCTTTCGCCGAGGATACCAAGGGGACGCAACCGCAGGGAATGCCACAGATGGGACCGCCGGCAGAAATGAAGCAGGTCGAGTATCTGATCGGTACCTGGGATTACTCCATGAAGATGAAAATGACTCCGACGGACACCTTCTGGATGGAGAGCAAGGGAACCGACAAGTATGAGTCGGTCTATGGTGGCGCAGCGCTGCAATTTACCAATTCACAAGATATGATGGGAATGCCGTTTATCGCGGGTGGACTGATATGCTACGACCGTGAGATGAAGAAGTGGCAGATGACCTGGACTGACAACATGTCCGCTAAGATTTCCCTGTATACGGGAACTCGCACGGCAGACGGATCAGTGTTTGAAGGAAGCGAACTGGTCAATGGCGTAGTTTCCATCTATCGTATGACCTCCTCCAAACAGACTCCTACCAGCTTCGATTGGAAAGGTGAAATGTCTACCGACGGCGGCAAGACCTGGATGACCTGGGGCATGGCCAAATACTCGAAGCGCAAGTAGTTGTAGGGCGGGTCCTTTGCTTGATTGCGTGGGCGGCGATGTCCAGAGGTTGTCCTACAAGTAGCGTCGCAGGGACACTAGAATGACGATAGATTATTCCCCCTTACTAAAGGGGGATTCAGGGGGTTGTCTTGCTCTTTGATGGATAGGCGCTTACAACCCCCTTTGTCCCCCTTTGCTAAGGGGGAATAGTGACATGTGGACGTGTGCCGCGCACAATTTGTTCGCGGCGTGTGACGTGACGGAATCTTTTTACGCGATGTTTTGAAATCGAAATACCTTATCTTGATAGAATGATGAACAAACAATTTCATAGTGGCTTCACAGGCTTGGGGATCGCGCCGCGCTTGCTTGATGTTGTTGATTCCCTCAATTTCAGCGATCCGACTCCTATTCAACAGAGATCGATACCAACCGGCATCGAAGGGAAGGACCTAATTGCCATTGCGCAAACCGGAACCGGCAAAACCCTTGCCTTTGGCATCCCAATGATTCAGCGGTTAGCCCAAATCAAAGGAAACGGATTGGTATTGCTACCGACGCGCGAGTTGGCGATTCAGGTTGACGAAGCACTCCATCCCTTTTGTCGGGCCGTTGGTATGCGGACGGCGGTGTTGATTGGCGGCGAATCGGTGTCGATCCAGCGTCATGCGTTGGAGAAAAATCCCAGAATTATCATCGCCACGCCTGGACGGCTTCTCGATCTTCTCGAACACCGAACGGTTTCTCTTTCAGAAACGGAGATTCTGGTTCTCGACGAAGCTGACCGCATGCTGGATATGGGTTTTGCGCCGCAGATCAATAAGATCCTTGCCGCCGTGCCGAAGAAACGTCAAACGATGCTCTTCTCTGCCACCATGCCCAAGGAGATCGTGGCGATCGCACAAAAGCACATGGAAATTCCGATCCGGGTGGAAATCGCTCCCCCGGGCACGACTGTGGATAAAGTGGTACAGGAGGTGTTCTTCATTGGCAAGGATGCCAAGACCCGATTACTTGAAGTTATCCTTCATCAGTACCCCGGTCCGGTTTTGGTCTTCACACGTACCAAGCACGGAGCACGCCGACTGGCTCGTCAGGTACGGCTTATCGGCCATGCTGCCGCCGAGATTCACTCCGACCGCAGTCTGGCGCAACGCCGGGGGGCTTTGGAAGGCTTCAAATCGGGGAAATTCCGGGTCTTGGTGGCTACTGATATTGCCGCGCGTGGCATCGATGTTACCGGGATAGAAATTGTCATCAACTATGACCTGCCGGGGACTTCGGAGGATTATGTTCACCGTATTGGCAGGACCGCACGAGCGGGACGCGCCGGACGGGCAATCTCATTTGCCACACTTGATCAGCGCGGCGAAGTGAAGAACATCGAGCACTTGATAAGAGGCGCATTGACGGTGAGGACAGTCCCGACATTACCGCCGGGGCGTCAGCTTCCTCAGACGAACAGGCCAACGCCTCCACCTCCTCCACAACACGAGCCAAAACCACAACACCGACCCCCCGGCAGCCGTGCTGGCCGGATCCGCCGACCCGGTGGTGGACGAAGACGTTTGAAGCGGCTGTGATGGAGTCTCGCAAGTCAGAGCCGAAGGGCTTTGACCTAACAAGCTAGTTTTTGCTTGTAACTGATTGAATGATCCCCTAACTTCCAGTTTGATAGAAGATCGCTTTGTACGTGAGAACATTTCCCTAGCCAGAGGCTTCTGAGTTAGAGGGACAGTGAATATCAAACAAGAAAGATCGATATCGCCACAATCTCCGACTTTGAAAAGGAACGGAAATATGCCCGAACTCGAGACCAAAACCCTTCAGGATCCCATTCAGATCAACTATGTCTCGCTAGATCGTTTGCTCCTTGACAGCGAGAATCCTCGATTTGCAGGATTATCAAAGGATGTTCCGGAGAAGGAGATCTTGATCAAGTTGCAGAGGGAGACACATCTTGATGAACTCATGGATTCGTTTGAAAAGAATGGTTATTATAGCACTGAGCCTCTCTTGGTTGTGAAATCGAACTCACACAAAGGCAAATTCATAGTTATTGAGGGCAACCGGCGTTTGGCAGCAATTAAAACACTTCTAAAATCCGGCAAGAAATTGAAGCCAGGCCTCCAAAGGCAACTGTCCGATCAAATCCCAATAGTGCTCTATCCCAATAGAGAAACTCTTTGGACATACCTTGGTTTTCGTCACATAAACGGTCCGCAAGAATGGGACTCTTATAGCAAGGCGGTATACGCCCTTCGCGTCCACAAGGATTATGGAGTCCCGATAGACAAGATCGCAGAAAGCATTGGGGATCGGCATTTGACGGTGGTAAAGATGTGTAACGGACTCCGAGCCTTGGAACAGGCAATGAAATCAGGCTATTTCGAGCGCGGAGAAGGAGATCTCCGAAGATTCTACTTCTCGCACTTGTACACTATTCTCGGCTATGACAATACGAGAAAGTTCTTAGGGATCAAAGACAAGCCCAAGGAAATATTTAAGGAGAATCCGGTTCCGAAAAACAAGGTTCGAGAATTGAAATTACTCATCGAACTCCTTTTTGGAGCACCGGACGGTACAAAGAAACCAATCATTAAGTCCCAAAACCCTGACCTAAGGTACCTTGATAGCATATTGGGCAGCAAATCAGCTACCAATTATTTGAAAGAGTACTCTCAAGAATCTTCGGCACTCGAAAATGCATTAGCTCTTACCGACACTGAAGATTTCAAACTAGAGGACTTCGTATCTAGAGCGCTGAACAATGTTCGCAAGGTCTCAGGATATCTCAATCGATACAAGGGGGATGACCGAATATATAGAGAGATGCAGGAAATCATTGAAGTAGCAAATGATGTGTTGAATCGAATGAGCGCGACACACAATAAGAAGAAGATTTAATATGCCGGTTAGTCTCGATCTGCCGAAGGATCGTTTGAATATAATCAAGTTATCCGATTGGCTGGAGATAAACGCGCTACTCGATAGGGACTGTTCCTCTAGTATTGAAGATCTTACTTCTGAACTTAAGGTGGGGTACGAGAGTAAGCCAGTCAAGGACATCCCGACAGACGTCTCAAGCGAACTTAGGCGACGAGTACAAAAGGTTGGCAACGCATATCCATTCAGCTTCAATGGCAGACTGATAAGTGTGAAAGACGCAGAATCCTATAAGGACCAATGGGCGTACCTCTTCTGTCTTCTCGTCTCTTATATTGGCCTGGACCGAGGAGCTAAGGAATTGAAAGTGTGGAAAGTGCGGGACATGACCAAAGTCTTCGAAGGGATTTGTACTTTGGTCGCACGTAAGTTTCTTTCATCCGATAAGACGGAAGCAAGTTCCTTGCAGTTCGGATTCCCGCGGTCGACATGGAAGCGAGAGCACAGGTCATTTAAGAAAGCTTTGGACTTTTTGCGGGCAGAAATCTGTGAAGGGTCAGTTAAAATCAACCCGACAGCGAATGGGAGAAAGGACGCCGGATTAGATGTAATTGCGTGGCGTGCTTTCCCAGACAAGAGAATGAGCAAATTATTCCTTTTGGGTCAGTGTGCAGCTGGAACTGACGTTAGGAAGAAGAAACGGGAGTTGAAGGAGTTCTTCCAATACTACACTCTTGAGGTTGGAATCATTTGTTCATTCTTCATGCCTCACGAGGTTGACGACACCGACTGGTTTGATTTCTACACTCCCGATGTAGGTATTGCGTTTGACAGAAGTAGGATATCCTTCTATGCTCAGGAATGGGATGGAACGGGATTCGAGGGGCAACTACAGACGATTCTGAATCGTCTTCGAGCGTACCGCAAAGCCCTTTAGAATAGCGGATGGAACTATGAAGATAATTGTGAGCCCATTGAGATACCCCGGTTCGAAGATACGGCTTGTCAGGTACATGGGCAAAGTCTTGGAGTTCAACAAGTGCCAACCCGATGTCCTCGTTGAGCCATTTGTTGGAGGGGGCAGCGTCTTTATTAATTTCCTGGAGAATGATTGGGTTGAGAAAGCAATAATCGGCGACCGAGACCCATTGATATACTCGTTTTGGAAGGTGCTGTTTGAAGATCCCAGCTATTTGATAAGATTCACAGAGAAGGTACGTGTCGACCTTGAGACGTTTAGACTATACAAGTCCATAGCAGCCGATGAATCTCACAACGAAGGACGGACACTTGCTGAAGCTTGCCTCTTTCTGAATCGTACAAGTTTTTCGGGAATCTTGGCTGCGAATGCCGGTGCCATAGGTGGTAGAAAACAAGAGTCGCAATACAAGATTGATTGTCGGTTCAATAGAGAACTTTTAGTAGAACGAATGAAGCGCATCTCCTCATTCGCCCCAAGAGTAACTGTGCTTCCCTATGATTGGAGCCGCACCATTGACTATGCGCTGAAACAAAGTACCGGGTTGGAGAAATTTATCTATTTGGATCCACCCTTTTACAATAAAGCAGATAAACTCTACAGGCACTATTTTGACGAGTTGAAAACACACCTAGCCCTGAGCCGAAAGTTAAAACAATTGAGGCATAAGTGGATCCTAAGCTATGATAGAGACCCAGAGGTCAAGAGGATGTACAAATCGTTCATACAGAGAAGTCTCGCTTTTCCATATTCCATCAATTCTCCGGCCAGAAGAATTGAAAAGGAGTATTTCATCACCTCGCGCGATCTAAAACGTCCACCAAAGGGATTCTTGACCAAGTAGTTCCATAGCTCGAAACCCCTTGTAGTATCCCTGTACTGACTCCCTCCAACGGGGTCTTGACAACGTTTTACCCTCCCTTTCCCTTTGGGAGAGGGATCGAGGGTGAGTTCCGTAGGTCGAAACCCCGTTGTGGTACAATACCTGGCTTCACCGGCACACCTCTGTCGGGGTTTCGACACTTCCTTCTTGTCCCGGCCTCGATTTTTGTAGTCTCGTAGTCGGGTTCGCAGCGAAGCGCCGAACCCGACACTCCCCCACCAATTAACCCACCACCATTATTGTAGCGCCTCACTCCAAAAGTTTTGTAGGTCAAAACCGCTTCGGTTTTGACATCTTTGTCTTCCCTCGCCTTGACACATCCCCCCATTTTTGTAGCGCCATTGTAGATAAATCTCGCGCACCCCAGTTAGTAGA
>CAIVAP010000145.1 GCA_903903945.1 uncultured bacterium
GGCAAGGAAACCTGGCCCCTACGCGCATCGCATGGGTGCCCCATCCGCTTGCGGTGGGATTGCTCGCCACATCAAAGCAACGGTGCCCCATCTACTTTTGATGGGTCTCGTATGTCTTCCGTTGCGATCGTCTTCGATTTGGGTCAAACCCGTCACGACGAAAGCTTCGCAAGAATAGTTTACACCGTCATCCGGAACCCAGTAATAGAGCGTATCGTGGCAACCGTGAGTCCGATCGACCTCGCTACAATAGCGGACGTCTGCGATGTCGATGACTTTATGGAGGAGCGTCCCCTTTTCCCCGCAACCCGTTCCGCGTTTCCGAGTGGTACCCCACCCGCAAGGGTGGGTCTGCTTTCGGATGAGTCGCTCAGACTGTGCCGAAAGAATCTCTTGTCCTGTCCGTGCCTTGGGCTTTTATCCAGGAGTGCGTGTCAGCGGCACCGGCCATTCCCGCGAAAACGGCGACCCCGGACAATCCTCGAACGACACCGCGAGACCGCACAGACCATTCATCCGCCACCGGAAAACGCTGGTCGAGGTTCGCTTGTTCTTTGACATCTTTATATCAATAGACGGTACTATGTAACACAGCCGCTCCCGACTATGACTAGCAGGAATCCCAAATCCAACCATCCCTGTCGAGCAATTCGCTGCTCATTTCTTGCACAAATTCTAACTATTTTTTGTTGACGGTTTCTGGTGCCATACCATAACTTGTGGTGTAGTATAAAGAGGACAGCAATATATAGAGGCAGCTGTCCATACTACTTCATTTGCTTGAGTCTTGGCGGTTGTTGCCGACAATGTTTACAGGTGTCCAGTGTCTGCACAGGTAATGCTAATTCCCTGACGGACAAGATGATGCCTCGCCGAAACACTCTCGCGATCGCGCGAGTGTGCTCAATTGGAACAAGCAGCCGTAGTCTACTTCACTTTTTTGGAGAGACAGTTAGACTGGCGCGCGGGATCTTTGGCTTTTGGGCGCGACTGGGAAGCTGTTGAAAGACATAGGGATCGAATTGGATTCGAGACTGACCGAGTACGGACACGAACATACTTCGACGAATTTTCGCCGCCGGCATAGGGGTTGCCATTGCTTCAGTGGAAGTCGAGTAACAGCTCTTTTTGTGAGGAGTGGCAAACGGATGACGAAGTGGCTTGGTGTTCGTGCAGCTTGGTTGCTGGTGACCTTGTTCTGTATGTTCTTTGGTTCCAGTCTGATCGCCGAAACGGGGGCATCCAGCGGTGATTTCCTGAAAATCTCAGCCTATTCGCGCGGGATGGCTATGGGTGGGGCTTGGGTCGCCGTGGCTGAAGGTACTGGCGCGCTTTACTATAATCCGGCAGGTATCGGCCGAAAGGGCGTTGGGGAGTTGTCCGTTTCTCATTCCGAGCTTCTCCAAGACCTGAAGCTGGAAAACTTCAGTATTGCCTATCCGCTACGCAACGGATCCGGTGTTGGTTTGGGCGTCTCTTACCTTGGCTATGGCTCAATCGCCGGCTACGATGTCTCCGGCAACGCCACAGGTGATGTCAGCGCCTATTCGCTGCTGCTGGCTGTCGGGTTCTCGCAGCGGGTAAGTAGCAATTTGTCAGTGGGTGTGGTGATCAAGCCAGTATTCGAGCGCTTGGGCGGTTACTCAGCACATACGGTCACAACCGACATTGGGCTGATCGCCGATCTGGGGCAGTTTTCTTTTGGCGCACAGGTTGTCAACTGGGGCGGCTCTGTCAAGTTCATTGACGACAAGATCAGTCTCCCGACCGCTTTCCGCGTCGGTATCGCCTATCGAACACTCGGCGCCAGTTCGGTGGTCTCGCTGGGCGGCTCACGTGATAGTGAAGGCCTCTACGCACTCAGTTCCGGGATTGAGTATCATTACAGCCAGAATCTGACTCTACGTACCGGCTATAGCTCGACTCTGCAGAACCAGAGCAATGCAGGCGATGGCATCAGCTTCGGCGTCGGACTTAACATGCAGTCTATTGGCGTTGACTACTCCTATTGTCCTTCCGGATCGCTGGACGGTGTGCATCAGATAACGGCTTCCTATCGTTTCGGCAGGTAGCTCCAGAAAACCGCAAACAGACCAACCCATACCAGCGTACCATACCTAACATTAAGTTAAGCTTTGACTTAGTGGTCTGTAGTCAGCGATTGCGCAATCAATTGCACTAAATATGACACGATAGGACGGCGATTCTTGGTCATTCCCGAACTGGCAGAGGCGCATGCAAATTCGAAACTTCAAGTTAAGGTTAATGGAATTACGATAAATCTCTATTGAGAAGCCAGATAGGTCTTTGCGGCGAAGGGGGTTGACGGGTGACTAATCATGAGTGACAAAGCACACTGAACTGGCAGTGATTTTGCTTAATTATCTGCTATATAGCTGCAAGGTGCTGGCCAAGTAACCAAGGAGCGATTTAGTTATGCGTACTCTCAAAGAGTTGGGAAACTCACAGAAGTATCTCAAAGCCACCTCCGTGGCGAGTTATCGCTCGGATATAGCTTTTGAGACTCCGCGTTGGAGTTTCGGAAAGAGAATCCATCTCAAGGATGGTTGGAACTTACTTCTGAGAAAGACTCGATACGTGTTTGGCGAATACGCCATTTCCAATGCCTTTGTATTTGCGTTTGTTGCCAAGACCAGAAGCCGAGCCGCTGAGGCTTCTGGGCAATATGCAACCCCGATAGACCGTGTTCAGTTTGCGTTCAATTGGATTTGCGCGCTGGTTGCGCTAATCTGTCTTTTGCCGTTAATGGGGCTGATCGGTCTGGCGATCAAATTTGACTCCACGGGACCGATTCTCTACAAGCAACAGCGTGTCGGAATCAACCGTCGCCGTCACAACCGCCGCTCCAGCGGCGATGCTCTGTTGCATTGTCGTCGGCAGGGGGAAGATCGGCGCAAGGAGAACTCCTTTGGCAAGCCGTTTATGGTCTACAAATTCCGTACTATGGTTGTGGATGCCGAAAAGCGGTGCGGTCCGGTTTGGGCTACAAAGAATGATCCTCGCACAACGCGGATTGGCAGATTCCTGCGGAGAGTAAGGTTGGATGAGCTACCACAGCTTCTAAACGTTATTAGGGGCGAAATGTCATTGGTTGGACCGCGACCAGAACGCCCATACTTCATACAGCAATTAACGAGACAGATCGATTCATATAGCCGCCGCCTCGATGTACTTCCCGGCATCACCGGACTAGCACAGGTAGAAAGAGGCTACGACGGGACGATTGAGGATGTCCGGTCAAAGATTGACTGTGACCTCCGCTATATTAGGTCGCGCAGCATCCGCAAGGATCTGACGATTATGGCCAAGACAATCGGCGTCGTACTCGGCTGTCGCGGCATGTAAGACAGAAGTTCGGTCGCGCTTCGGGTTGTGACCACAGACATATTTTATCAAAAAACTTGCGGGGCGGTTTTAGCAGAGATATATTCCCGCCGATATGAAAAATATGTACCTACGTAGTTCAGAATGGATTCTGCTGCCATTGGTTGTCATTTCGCTTCTGGCAATCTCTGCGA
>CAIVAP010000146.1 GCA_903903945.1 uncultured bacterium
CTCCGGCGCAATCTCGACCGTCAGGGCGTCCTGTTTTTGCAGGAATTCCTTCACCAATACCGGGATATCATCCCGTCGATTCCGCAGGGCGGGGACATCGATCGGTATCACATTCAGCCGATAGAACAAGTCCTCGCGAAAATTGCCATCCGCTACTCGCTCCTTCAATGACACATTTGTCGCGGCGACGATTCGCACATCAACTTCGAGCGGCGTCTCCGATCCGACGGGCTCGACGATCCGGCTTTGCAGCGTGCGGAGCAATTTCGCCTGCAATTCGATTCCCAACTCGCTGACCTCGTCAAGAAACAGCGTTCCGCCGTCCGCTAGTTGGAACTTCCCCTTCTTATCTTTGATCGCGCCGGTAAATGCACCTTTGACATGGCCAAACAATTCCGACTCAATCAGTTCCCTCGGTATCGCCGCGCAATTGACCGGCACAAAGGGACCGTTGGCGCGCGGACTCTTAAGATGGATGGCATGTGCCGTAAGTTCCTTGCCCGACCCGGACTCGCCGGTGATCAAGATCGTTGCCTCGGTCGGCGCAACTTTCTCGATCAGTCCCAACATCTCCTTGAACGCGCGCGAAGCGCCGACGAAGTGCTTGAGATACTTATCGCCTACCTGCTCTCTCAGTGCCCGATTTTCTTCTTCCAGCCGTCGGAACCGCACAGCTTTCTCAATCGCGACGAAGAGTTGCTCATCTTCAAACGGCTTGGTCAAGTAGTCGAACGCCCCCAGCTTGACCGCCTGCACCGCCTGCGAAACCGTGGCAAACGCGGTCATCATAATCAACTGCAAGTCCGGCGCTGCTTGCCGGGCAAGCTCCAACAACGTGATTCCATCCATATTCGGCATCTTCATGTCAGTGAGCAGAAGATCGAATTTGCCGCGTTTGAGTTCTACGAGTGCAGTTTCTCCGTCGCCGACCACCTTCACGTCATAACCCTTCTGCTTCAGTTTGACTTCGATGACCCGCCTCAGACTTGCGTCATCATCGGCGATCAGTATTCGAATAGTCATTTCGCTTCTCCCGTCAAAGGCAGGATCACTCTAAACGTTGTTCCTCGCCTCGGCTCGCTATCTACTTCGATCTTGCCCTTGTGTTTGGCCACAATCGACTGAGCGATAGCCAGTCCCAAACCGGTGCCGGATGATTTTGAAGTATAGAACGGTTCAAATACTCGGACGATTTCCTCTCCAGTGATACCCTTGCCCCGGTCTCTCACGGAGATGATCGCCGAACTGTCGGATGTCCGTTCAAGTCTAACTTCTATTGCTCCGCCACTGTCGGACGCTTCGATGGCATTAAGCAGCAGGTTGAGAACAAGCTGATGTATACTCTCGCTGTCGATTTCCGCGATCATGTCGCTCTCAATCATCGTGACCAGTTCCAGCCCTTTGTCGTTGACCTGTCTTTCCATTTGTTTCGCCGCTGTCGTTACGGCTGCGCTCAAATCAGCCCGCTGCAGCGCTATTTCCCGTGGGCGACCGAAATCGAGAAACTCCCGCACGGTGCGGTCGATTCTGCCAATCTCGGAGGCGACAATTCCTTCGAACTCCCGACGTTCGTCTGTCGACGTTGCCGGCGAGTTGATGATCTCCACCGCGCCTTTGATCGACGCCAGCGGATTCTTAATTTCATGCGCTACGCTGGCCGCCATCTGTCCCATCTGCGACAACCGTTGGGACCGTTCAAGCTGTAAGGCCGTCTCTTCCTGTCGCGCCCGGATTCGTCTCTCCCGATCAACCAGTAAACCGATTAGTCCGCCGATCACGAAATAGAAGACGATTTCCACCCACTCGCTGGATGGTTCCATGTGGGGATTGTTCGACCACAGAATAAACGGTTGTATCATCAGGGAAATTGTGGCGGCAGTGATCAGACCGCCGCGCAAACCAAACCATGCCGCCGCCATGACAATCGGGATATAACACAATCGGCTGTGAATGGCGTGCACCCAGCCGGCATGTCCGAACAGGGGCACCAGAATCCAACCGTAGTGAATCGACACGGTGATGGCGATAACGACTGCGAGCACGACGATCTTCCACCAGAGATCGGTATTCTTTCTCTCACCACTTATGCTCATCAAAATCCTTCCGCCAACTCGTCGGCTGCTTGCCAGTCACGAAACAGGTATGAACATAATGTCACACCCGTCTTAGGTTTCAACCATACTATGCAGCTATGGTTTCGGCAAATTGGAAATTGTCAATGGTCGGTGGGTCTATTTGGGCTGTGACTGTCTCTCGACCGGCGATGTCGTGGTATCGAGCACTTCCCGAATCTTTTGCAACAGTTGCCTCGAGCTGAATGGCTTGGGAATGAATCCCTTGATTCCTCGATCCAATGCTTCCTGCACGTTGCTGTCACTATAGCCCGACGTCAACAGTACACATACATGCGGGTCAATCTGTCTCATTGCCGCGAAGACATCCTTTCCGTGCATATTCGGCATCATCATGTCCAAAAGCACCAGATCGAATTCTGCGGCTTTGTCTCTGTATAGCGCAACTGCTTCCGGTCCGTCGGCGCAGGCGGTGACGCGGTAGCCCGCATTGGTGAGAATATTGATTGCCAGATTGCGAACTACTTCTTCATCTTCTACAAGTAATAGGCGTTCCTCGCCGGTAAGCTTCAGTCTCCGTTCGCTTGGGAGTGCCTGCTTTTGCTCTTCAGCGGTGACGGGGAACAATAACCTGAACGTCGAACCGCTTCCGGGTTGGCTGGTGACTTCGACGCTTCCATGATGATCTCTAAGACATCCATAGACTCCCGGAAGACCTAACCCGGTGCCCTGCCCCAATGCCTTGGTTGTAAAAAAGGGATCAAAAATATGAGCCATGACTGCCTCATCCATACCGATACCGGTGTCGACCAGAGAGACGGCCAGATAGTCCCCGGCGCCCAGATCCAACGAGTGAAGCTGACAATACGTTTCGTCCAGGTGAACATTCTCGGTCTGAAACGTCAATCGTCCTCCTTCCGGCATAGCATCGCGCGCGTTGATCGCCAGATTCAGAATCGCACTCTGAATCTGCGAGGGATCACCGCTGATGAACGGCCTTTCTGCATAGTAATTCTGTTTGATTTCGACACGGCGATCAATCGAGTGTTCGAGTATCGCTATGACCTCATCGATGACTTCGTTGACATTCACAAGAATTGACAGGAATCTGCCCTTGCGCGCGAAGGCAAGCAGTTGTCCGGTCAGATCCGCCGCGCGACTGGCGGCCTTGAGGATTTCCTCGGCATAGCCGCTAACCTTGGGCCCGGCTTCTTCGTCGAGAGTCAATAACTCGGCAAACCCCTTGATGCCTGCAAGCAGATTGTTGAAGTCGTGCGCGATTCCCGCGGCGAGCAGTCCCACAGCCTCCAGCTTTTGGGACTGACGCAGCCGATTCTCAAGCTCGGCTTCCTGCGTGACATCACGTCTGACGGCAACGTAACTGACGATGACGCCGTTTTGATCTCGAATCGGCGAGATGCTGCACTCTTCCTCGTAAACTGATCCATCTTTACGACAGCTCCGCAGACGGCCGGTCCAGACCTGTCCCTCTCTCAGAACCAGCCACATCTTATTATGGAAGTCGTCGTCCTGTTCACTTGAGGACATTGTTCTCATATTCTTGCCAATCGTTTCGTCACGTCGATAGCCGGTGATTTTTTCAAAGGCGGGGTTGACATATTCGATTTGACCGTCTAGGTCGGTCATAACTATCGCTTCTGCCGCCTGCTCTGTTGCTGTTGCCAACCGCGCCAGTTCCATATCCACGCGCTTGCGCTCGGTGAGATCGCGGAAGCTCCAGACTCTGCCGACCACTTCATCACCTACCCGCTGTGGCTGAGAATAGCGCTCGAACACTCGCCCGTCCTTAAATTCGACGGTATCATAGGATTGTGACTCGGGGTTTGCGTAGAGCTGCTTGACCCGTTCGACATAACGTTGGGGGTCATTGAGTTGGTCCACCACGTATTTTAGCAGTTTCTCATCATCCTTCAGCACCGCGAGAAACTCCGGAATTCGCCACATTTCCAAGAACTTCCGGTTGAAGCTCGACACGTTGCCGACTCGGTCGACCACCAGAATGCCATCCGCCGTCGCTTCCAGAGTTGCCCGCTGCAATGAGAGTGATGTCTCCAGCGCTTTCTGCGACTGCTTGCGCTCCGTGATATCGCGGACGATCGCCAATATGTATTGCTCACCGGCAATCTCAATGCCGTTGAGCTTCACTTCCGCGTCGAAGCAAGTGCCGTCCAGTTTCGTGTGTGTCCATTCAAAGAACTGCGGTCGTCCGGCTAACGCCTGATTCATCTTCTCCAGTGCTTTGTCCCTTGACCTGCTGCCGCACGGTTGTAGTGCTGGAGAAAATTGATCCGGTGGTTTTCCCAGTATCTGCCCGCGCGTACAGCCGAACATCTCGCAGGTTGTCGAGTTGCAGTCGACAAAGAGATAATTCTTCATCAAGAAGATCGCATCCTGAGCCGACTCGAAAAGCGTTCGATACTTGATCTCACTTAGCGCCAGTTCATCTTTTGCCGCCCTTTGCTCGGTAATGTCGGAGATCAGACCCTCATAGGATACAATAGACCCGCTTTCATCCGAACGCGCGGAGGGCGTATTTCTCACCCAGTGAATTGAACCATTCTTATGGATAATTCGATGCTCCAGCGGGGGAGTAACCGCTCCGGTCATCACCGAGAGCACATGTTCCTGCACTACCGCCCGGTCCTCCTCGACAATCATTTGCAGCCACAGGTAGGGGTTTTCCTTGAATTCCTTTGAGGTATAGCCGGTGACTGCAAGACAACCTTCGCCGTGTGAGGTTGACACCGGTTTCCCATCTGAAATTTTCACCGTATAGATGTAATCAGTGACCGATTGCAGGAGCCGTTTGTAACGCTCTTTGCTCTCTCGCAGCGCTTCTTCCACCCTCATGCGGTCAGAGATGTCAACGAAGCTCTCGAGGAAACAGTCTCTTCCGTTAATGCTGATGGGGTATACCGTTTTCAGTATGTCAATTTGATGTCCGTCAGCATGAACGAGTTTCCGTTCAGAGTGATGTATATTTTGACCGAGGTCCTTGACCGGGCACTCGCCGGCCTGAGCCGGACAAACCAAAGAGCAACAGGTCCGTCCGGTCATCATTTCTTTGGGCAACCCGGTCATTTCTACGACAGTCTGATTTGCGTCGATAATGGCCTGAGTGTCTCTATCGATGATAAGAATCCCTGTTGCCACTTTGTTGAAGATTGCTTGCAGTCTGGCCTCACTCTCCCGCAACGCCTCCTCGGCCATCTTGCGCTCGGTGATGTCCTGATGCGTGCCCGACATCAGAAGCGGCTTGCCGTCGTCGCTCCAGGTGTGAATGCGTCCTCGGTCGAGAATCCAAACCCAGTTGCCGTTCTTGTGACGCATCCGCAGTTCGCACTCGTAATAGTCCCGTTCGCCTTCGAAGTGCTGTCTCAGCGCTTCATTGGATGCCTGCAGATCATCAGAATGAGTCATCTCATTCCACTTCTGCATGGTGAAAGGGGCAAGCTCGTCCCGAGTGTAGCCGAGCATCTCCGCCCAGCGGTCGCTGATCACTGTTTCGCCCGTGGCAACAGTATGTTCCCAGGTGCCGACATTGGTTCCTTTGATGATATCGTTGAGACGGCGTCTCTCTTCGGCAATGGTGAACTCGGCGTGCTTGCGTTCGGTGATGTCAACGAGTGTGCTCTGCATGCCGACAACCGCACCGTGAGAATCGGTCAGTGGCCTTGAATTATTTAATACAGTGATGACACTCCCGTCTTTACGAACCAACCGATGTTCGTAGTTGGTTATGCGATCTCCTGCGAGCAATTTCTGATGTGCTGGCAGTACGACAACGGGATCTGCATCCACGTCCGGAATACTCAAGCCAAGCAGCTCTTCCCTTGAATAACCCAACAGGTCTAACCCAGCCTGATTTGAGTCAAGGAAGTTCTTTTCTTGATCAAAAATGTAGATAGCAGCCACGGATTCATCGAATATTCCCCGGAATTTTTCGCTTTGCTCTCTTAGTTTGAGCTCTATCTCTTTGCGCTCGGTGATGTCGATGACAACTCCCTGGAAGAAAACGACTTGCCCTTCGATGTTTCGCTCCACCAGTGTGTGATCGTCTATCCAGCGCACTCTGCTATCCTTGGTGACTATTCGGTATTCTTGCTGGAACTGGTCCGCGCCGCTCGCGACATATTCCCGTACTTCGCGGGCCACTCGATCCAGATCTTCCGGGTACACCATCGAGGCGAACGGGACTGCACCGGAAAGCAGTTCTTCGGGCGCATAGCCGAATTGACTCACATTCTCGGACACCATGTCCACCGGCCATCCTTCGGTAGTCTTCCAGCGAAAGAGCACCACGGGACTGTTCTCGACTACCAAGTTGGCCAGTTTGAGGGCCTCTTCCGTCCGCATGCGTTCGGTAATGTCCAGATGCTGGAAAATGGCGTGATCTACGCGTCCGTCTACATCCAGCACGGGTGATACAGTTACATCCATAAGGAGGGATACGTACTCTTTGAGGTCAAGAGCCCTGAGCTGCTTAGTGTCGTGTACGAGTGTAGACCTGACAGTCTCTCCATTTTCGAACACGCGTTTGACCAGCGGCATATATCCCTGTTCTTCGATATTCGTATCCTGGAAAACGTTGTATTTCCCTACGACATCGTCATCGGTGACATGGAAGAGATCGCGTAAAGCTTGATTAAGGCGAATCATCGTGCCCTGTGAATCGGAGACCCACATCGCATGTGGACTTTGTTCGAAGATGCTGTTCAGGAAGATTTCGGAATTCCGCAACGCCTCTTCCGCCCGTTTGCGCTCGGTGATATCATTGGCGAAATTCAAAGTGGCAGGTTTGCCCTCCCATTCGATCAGAACGCCATTGATCTCTAACCACTTGACCGAATCAGCCGCAATGACTCGGAGATCGTTACTGGGCAGCTCTTCTCCTGCCAGTCGTCGATGATGGCGCTCCAACGCCCCCTCCCGATCATCCGCGTAAATGTAGTCGGCGAAAGGCTCCGACGTAATCCGTTCGACCGAATAGCCCAGTATTTCAGACATCCGCTGATTGCAGAATTTTACGATGCCGTTTTGCGCTACGAAGATGGCTTCGTTGGCGTGCTCAACGAGCACCCGATATTTTTCCTCGGAAGCTTGCAGCGTCTTTTCAGAGCGACGGCGTTCGGTGATGTCTGCAAACAAACACTGTGTCCTCTGGAAATTGCCGTTTTCATCGCTGACCACTTTGCCGTTGAATGATGTGACAACAATCGAGCCATCTTTCCTCGCCATTTCGAGTTCAATTCCGGTGCACTGGCCGGTAGCCTTGAGTTTCGAAAAGACATTCCGGTACTTCTCAGCAGAGGCGGGGGTCAGGAATCGCTCGAAGTTCCGACCGCTGACCTCGCCGGCGGAATAGCCCAGAGTCAATAGCCAAGACTGATTGACTTCGATAATCCGACCGTTTTGGTCGAGTGATTGATAAGGTAGTGGCGCCTCTGCAAAGAGATGCCGTGCCCGCTTTTCACTCTCATCCAGCGCCGTCCGCAGGCGGCGTTTGCGTGTAATGACCGTCGCGAGTGGGACTCCGAGGAAGACGATACACGCCGTCACGACGAGTCGCCTGAACAAATCGTCGGCTGAAATGTCCGTGATCAGTGACTTCCAGAACGATGTGCCCTCCATAAGCTTTGAGCCAATAAAGGCGTCAGTTATCCAAAGAACCAAGACGGCCGCGACAGATAGGACGATGATCTTGTATTTTGTTTTCACGCTCGTCAGTTGTCCTCAGAAAGCATACACCCTTGCATCGTAGGGCACTGCGCCTTCGACGGTTTGCGAGGATTTCACGATAGCCAAGAGACTGCCATAAAGACTCATTTCCAACAGATCGTCGACTTACGAAGTTGCGATACCAGAGACGACGAAGTCCCCGTTTGTGCGCCCGCATTATCCATTCCTGCGTGCCACAACCCGAATTCAAGGCAACGCCAACAACCTTACTCTCATTATCGGCGGGCGATGGCGAAATCTTCTCGCCTCGATTGGCTTTCTGTCGGAAACTAGGTAGATACCTGCCGTTGATAGCGTATTAGGGGAGTGTTGAAAAACTCTTGTCGCGCGGAATGTCGCGGCTAAAGCCGCTCCTACAGCCATAGCAGACGTGCTGCCAAGGCTGCTTGTAGGAGTGACTTCAGTCGCGACCTGCTCTCCTTGACACAACTGCCACGCTCACCAAGACATCGTTAGACGGACTTCTTCAACAGTCCCATCATGCTGATGGTGATAATGGCGATGGTCTGTCACTCGAATCACACCATGACAGATTCGCTTTTCGTGCGGTCACTTCGATTTCTTGGCCTGCTGCCAATGATATTCCATTCTCTCGAGCGTCGCCTGTTTCAGGGTGAGACCTTCGGCGAGTAGCGCTTTTTCCATTTTGTCGAAGCGGTCGGTAAACTTCCTGATCGTCCCGTTGAGACACCCTTCCGGTTCGGCCTGGATATGGCGCGCAAAGTTGACCAATGAAAACAGCAAGTCGCCCAATTCATCCTTGATAGCCGCCGTATCCTTGTCTGCCAATGCCTCTTTGAACTCGGCTAACTCTTCATCGATCTTGGCAAACACCTCCTCCGGCCGTTCCCAATCGAAGCCAAACTGTGCCGCCTTCTCTTGTACTCGATAGGCCTTCAGTAACGCCGGCATCGTCTTCGGCACACCGGACAGGACCGTCTTTCCGTTCTCTTCCGGCTGGCGCTTCTGCATCTTGACTGCTTCCCAATTTTGGCGCACCTGCTCAGGTGTCAGGTCCTTGCGTGTGCCAAATACGTGCGGATGGCGTTCGATCATCTTTTGCGTGACCGTCGCGACCACGTCCTCAATATTGAATTGTCCCTTCTCCTCGGCAATCTCGGCCTGGAAAATGATATGCAGCAAGATATCGCCGAGTTCTTCCTTCAGCTTGGCATGATCTTCTGATTCGGCAGCTTCCACGGCCTCGTAGGTTTCCTCGATCATGTAAGGAAGCAGAGACTCTGACGTTTGCGCCCTGTCCCAGTTGCAGCCCCCCGGTGCCCGCAACGCTCTGAGAATCTCCACTAATCTATTGAAGGACTTATCGTTGTCGCTCATTGAAGTCTCGCTCAGTTCTGCCGATCACTATAGCATTTCAATATAGGCGCGCCGCGAGGGCGTTCCAAGTCATTTATTAACGGCTTGACAGTCAAAGGCAATGTAA
>CAIVAP010000147.1 GCA_903903945.1 uncultured bacterium
ACTCTGGGACTGACACTTTTGCTTGCGGGATGCGCAGCCAGACAGGCGACGGTAAGCACGGGCGGCGCGCGCGTACAGTACGATCTTGCCATGAAAACTTATGAACGGCATCACTATGATGAAGCCATTCTCGAATTTCAGAAGGTCTTGTACAATTATCCCGGCCTTAGTTATGTCGATAGCGTCCAGTTTTGGTTCGCTATGTCGTATCACGGTCGCGAAGATTATCATCTCGGGATTCCGGAATTTCGGCGGTTGATCACGAACTTCCCCAACAGCGAGCTGATTGATGACGCCGCCTTTATGATCGGCAAGTCGTATTTCGACGCTGCGCCCAAGAATGTAGGACTCGACCAGACTGACACGGAAAACGCGATCAAAGAACTGACCGCGTATCTGGAGGACTATCCCAACTCGGATCGTCGCCACGAGGGAGAGTTTCTGCTGTCGCAAGCTATCGAGAAGATAGTGGAGAAAGAGTTCCGAGCCGGCCGACAGTATTATCGGATGGGCAATCTGGTTTCCTCGCGCATCTATCTGGAAGATGTGATCAAAGAACATCCGGATGCCAAATGTATTCCGGAAGCGCTGTATCTTCTGGCAAACATCGACGAGAAGCAAAAGCACTACAGCGATGCTCGCGACAAGCTCAATAATCTAATCAACACTTTCCCCCGGTCGGAGTTTTTCGCCAAGGCAGGCAAGATGAAGGCAAAGATGGAAGAGAGAATTGCCGCCGGACCCGCAAGTGGCGTTGGTCAAGACTCCGTTAAAGTGACCCAGCAGAAAAGTGAGTGAACGTCTCGGAGTGCTTGGTGGGGCGTTCGACCCCATTCATCTCGGGCATCTGATTCTTGCCTCGGAAGCAAAGCGGCAACTAAACCTGCATCGGGTGCTGATCGTGCCAACATTCGCTTCGGCTCATCAGGAGAAAACCATACAGACGTCTTTCGAGCACCGCTGTGCCATGATCAAATTGGCGGTCGCGGACCAACCCGACCTGGTGCTCTCCGACGTTGAGAGCCGGCTCACCGGAAAATCATTCACCGTCAACACCCTCGAACTGCTGAAGACTATCTATTGCGAGAGTGAAATCGATTTCATCATGGGCGCCGATAACCTCGATCAGTTTGACACTTGGCACGATCCGGACCGGATTCTCTCGATGGCAACTGTAGTGGTAGCGCATCGTCCGGGACATCAACCGTTGCTGAAGGGACGAGCCGCGGTCATGAAGTTGATCGAGATGCCGTTGATTGACATCTCCGCGTCCGACATCCGCCGACGCGTACACGAAAATCTGCCGATCCGATTTATGGTGCCACCAGCCGTGGAAGAATACATTTCGCGCTCGGCGTTGTACCGAAACTGACAATGTCTGATAAACGCTTGTTTCTGATCGATGGTAGTGCGCTTGCGTACCGGTCATATTACGCTTTCGCGCAAAACCCCCTCAAAACCAAGCGGGGCGAACACACGTCCGTTGTCTATGGCTTTGCCACCACGATACTGCGTATCCTCGCGAAAGAACAGCCATCGCATTTGGCAGTAGTTCTCGACAGCAAAGAACCGACTTTCCGTCATAAGATGTACGCGGATTATAAAGCCAACCGTCCGTCAATGCCGGAGGAAATGGTGGAGCAGTTGCCAAGGCTGGATGAACTGCTCCGAGTGATGGATGTCGCAACCTTACGCAAACCCGGTTATGAAGCCGACGATCTTATCGCCACGGCAGCCGTCAAAGCCGAGCAAATGGGCTGGGATGTCGTCATAGTCACCGGCGACAAGGACCTGTTTCAACTGGTGGATGAGAAAACCAGGGTACTGAATCTCAAGAAAGTCTCGGAAGCGGGGGAGTGGATTGACCGAGAAGCCGTCAAGGCCAAGATGGGCGTCTATCCGGAACAAATCGTCGACCTCATGGCGCTGACCGGCGACAGCACCGACAACGTTCCCGGCGTCACGGGTGTTGGCCCCAAGACGGCGCTGCAGTTGCTCGAGCAGTTCGGGTCGTTTGATGGCGTGTATGCCAATGTCGACAAGGTCGCCCGCGAGAAACTGCGGGAGATGCTAATCACGCACAAGGATCAGGCTTATCTGTCGCGCCAGTTGGTGACGCTGGAGACCCAAGCCAACTATGAAATGAGCCTCGACGGAATGTTGGCCCCAACGTTGAACACTTCGGCGCTTCGTCAGCTATTCATGGAGTTTGAATTTGTCTCGCTTGCCAAATCTCTGGGACAAGCTACGGATACGCACTTTGATACAAAGCAGAACTACCGCACCATCGACACAGCCGCTGAACTGGGGAAGCTCGTTGAGAAGATCAAGGCAGTTAAACTGTTCGCCTTCGATACCGAGACCACGAGCTTGGATTCTCTGAGTTGTGGACTGGTCGGCATTTCGATTGCCATCGCGGATGGTGAAGCTTATTACATTCCTCTGGGTCATGTTGATCTTGGGGCAAACAATCTTGATGCCGACACCTGCAGAAATCTGCTGAACCCGGTACTCGCCGATTCTGCGATTAAGAAGATCGCACAGAACTTCAAGTTTGATTATCAGGTTATGACCCGCCACGGATACATAATTTCGTCCTTCGATTATGACACGATGTTGGCATCATACGTGATAGACCCGGCTGGGCAGCACGGACTGGATGCTCTGGCGTTGAAACACTTCAACTATTCGATGCAGCCGATCACCGCTCTGATCGGCTCCGGCAAAAAGCAGAAGTCGTTTGCCGAAGTGCCCGTTGACAAGGCCACGTTCTATTCCGCTGAAGATGCTGATTTTACCTACCGCCTTTACCACAAGCTCGAACCGATGGTTAAGGACACCGGCGCAGAGAAGCTGCTACATGAAATCGAACTGCCGTTGGCGCGTGTACTGGCCAACATGGAAGCTATTGGTGTGAAGATCGATGTGCCATTTCTGGAGAAAATGTCCAAAGAGATCACGACCGAACTCGACAAGATCGTGTTTGACATCTATGCACTTGCCGGTCAGGAGTTCAACATCAACTCCACCGCGCAACTCTCTGACGTGCTCTTCAATAAACTTGGGCTGAAGCCGATGCACAAGACAACGAAGAAAACCGGTTACTCAACCGACGTTACTGTGCTGATCGAGCTTGCCAAACAACACGATCTGCCGAAAAGAATGCTCGACTACCGTAAACTGCAAAAACTGAAGTCAACTTACGTGGATGCACTTCCCAAGTTGGTTAAACCCCGCACCGGACGCGTGCATACATCGTATAATCAGGCGGTGGCTACCACGGGCAGATTGTCCTCGACAGATCCCAATCTGCAGAATATACCGATCCGTACCGAGGAGGGCAGCCAGATTCGCAAGGCGTTTATCCCAACAGACGAACACTACAAATTGTTGACCGCCGACTACTCGCAAATTGAACTGCGCATTCTGGCACACTTTGCCGAGGAACAACCGCTGATCGAATCCTTCCGCAACGGCGAGGACATTCACAAGCGCACGGCGTCAGAGGTTTTCGGTGTCGACTTGACTGCCGTCACACCCGAAATGCGCCGCGTCGCCAAGACCGCAAATTTTGCCGTGATTTACGGTGTGACCGCCTTTGGTCTGTCACAGCAGTCGGAAATGACAGTGACTGAGGCCAGAGAGTTTATTGACGTCTATTTCAAACGCTACCCCATGATTCGCGCCTTTATCGATGACACTATTGCAAAGGCGCGTCAACAGGGTTATGTTACAACACTGTTCGGTCGCCGTCGCTATTTACCGGAGATTGACTCGAAGAACGCGGCGCTACGCCAATTCGCCGAACGAACTGCCGTCAATACCGTGATTCAGGGAACGGCCGCCGACATGATCAAAATTGCAATGATCGAGATCGACCGTCTCATGCAAGGGAAAAAGTCACAGATGATCCTGCAGGTGCATGACGAACTCGTATTCGATACACATCTGTCAGAGATAGCAGACATGAAGCAGCTTGTGCGTGACACGATGGAAGGGTGTGTCAGCCTCACCGTACCGATCACGGTTGACATGGGCATGGGGGATAACTGGTTGGAGAGTAAATAGTCGACAATGTCGCGAAAAGGCAAACGCAGACAACAGGCAAAAGCCAAACGTCCGGCTCGGCCGAAACCGACTTTCGGGCGTTACTATCGGCACTACAGAGATACCTTTCACAAAATCTTCCGTTGGGCCGGCATCGCCGCCGGCGCCATCGCCCTTGTTATCATTGCGGTCGTGATCGTCAAGAAGCTTGGTGTCTCACTCACCAAAGCTGACTATTTACGTGAGGCCAGGAAGAATTTCGTGCTCGGCTATCCCGACCGAGCCGTGCTAAGCTACCATCAGGCGGAGAATGCTGATCAGGCCGACACGAAAATCAAGGACGAGACCGCAATGGCCAGAGCCTGGGCAGACATGATGCAAGGCGGACAAACTGACCATGCGCTTAACGCCACTTCGCAAGTGCTCGCGACCGACTCGACATCGACGGTGGCGCATGTCGGACTAGCTCAGCTCTATAGTCGCTTTGGTAACCTCAAGCAGGCGATGCCGCAGGCCAATTCAGCTTTGAAATTCGCCGTCGCTGCAAACGATACTCCTTCCGCACTAGCAGCGTCACTGGTGCTGGAATCATGCTATCGACAGACCGACCTGATCGATTCGGCGGCGATCTACGCCGAGCAGTCCGTCGATTTTGGCAATGCCGTTGGTGATCTGACCAGTCTTCTGTTTGCCGAATACGGCGCCGGACTCAGTACTCTGCGGCAGGGCAAACTCGAGAAGGGGAAGCTCTTTTTCGAGGACATCCTGGCCAAAGCGGCGACAGGGGGTAGCCTATACGAGAACATGGGCAAAGTGGGCTTGGCGGACTATTTCCACCGTTCCGGCAACTATGACTCCGCGAGTTTTTACGCCGTCACGGTGGTCAATGCACTTGCCAACTCTGGAGTCAGTGAAGTCTCCGCTCTCGCATCCCAGATACTCGGACGCGCCTTGCGCGATAAAGGTGACTTGCCAAATGCGATTTCCCGACTTAACAGTTCACTGGCTGGCTGGCAGCCATTGCGGCGTCAGGGCGATCTCGTTGACAACCTAAACGATCTGGCAAGAGCATATTCCCTCCAAAAGGATTACTTTAACGCTCGCAAGTATTACCTTGTCGCAGCGACGCTTGCAGGGAAATACGGATTCAACAAGAAGAACCTTTACGGTGCCGACATGAATATGCGCTTCCTCAGATTGCTCTCGCAAAGTGAGTACTTGCGAGCCGGAACTGAAGGTACCGCGCTCGTTCAACAGTACTCGATCTGGTAGGAGCACGCCCCGACGATGATCACAATTGGTATCACCGGGCAGATTGGTTGTGGCAAGAGTGTTGTCGCCGACCAATTTGCGCGTCTGGGCGCGGTTGTGGTGTCAGGGGACAGACTTGGGCATGAAGTCGTCGACAAGCATCCGAAACTTCTCAAAGCGCTGGTTACGAAATTCGGTTCGCAGATTCTCACAAAGACGGGACATCTTAATCGGTCTAAACTTGGAGAGATCGCTTTTGCGGATGATTCGAAGACGAAGTCCCTAAATAAGATCGTGCATCCGTGGTTGCTTAGACAGATGCGAACTGAAATAGCACAGGCGCGCAAATCTAAGAAGTCGAAAGTACTTGTTGTTGATGCCGCGCTGATTTATAATTGGCGATTGGAGCAGGAATTGGATTACATCGTTGTTGTGGAGAGCACCTATAAGAATCAGAGCGCACGCCTGAAGACCGGGGGACTGACGGATGGGGAGATTCGTAATCGTATCCGCAGGCAAATTCCCAAATACATCCAGCGTCGCCGCGCCAATTTTGTGCTCACTAACAACGGCGCCAAAAAGGAATTGATTGCTCGTGCAGCGCGACTGTACGGGCGCATCTTGAAACTGGCATAATCGGTTTGACAACCCACGTATTCATCTCTGTGACTTTGTCCGTTTACCTGTCAGAGGGGAACAGGAGGAGTTTTTGAATCCCTTTAACTACTCGGCTGAACAACTTCAGGCTGCGGCTCTGGATGTTCGCCGCGACATCATCACCATGCTGGTGGAAGCCAAATCCGGCCACACCGGCGGACCGCTGTCTTGCACTGATTTCGCGACGGCGCTCTCCTTTCGCTATCTCAACCACAAGCCAAGCGAGCCCCACTGGGCTGACCGCGACTTCGTTTTCTACTCGATTGGTCATGTGACGCCCGTCAACTACTCTTTGCTAGCTGAATGCGGCTATTTTCCTCTGAAAGATCTGATGACTTTCCGCAAGTTGAACAGTCGTCTGCAGGGGCACCCGCACCGTCTGGATACACCCGGGATCGAGATATCATCGGGTTCACTGGGACAGGGTTTATCGATCGCCTGCGGCGTGGCCAAAGGTTCCAAGATCGACAAGCATCCCCGGCGCGTTTTCTGTATCATGGGAGATGGCGAGTTGCAGGAAGGTTCCTGCTGGGAAGCGGTCATGTTTGCCGGCCACTATCATCTTGACAATCTGGGCGTGATCGTCGACTACAACAAGCGGCAGATCGACGGCGAAGTTCCCAAGATCATGGATATCGCACCGCTTGCTGACAAATGGCATGCGTTCAACTGGCATGTGCTCGAAATCGACGGGCATGATATGCAGCAGATACTGGCTGCCTATGACGAAATGCTACACCACCAGGGGAGTCCGACAGTTATCATCGCCCACACGACAATGGGCAGAGGCGTGTCGTTTATGGAAGGCAAATCCGAGTGGCACGGCAAACCGCCAACAATGGAACAAGGGGAGCAAGCGCTGCGGGAACTCGGTACGACGTACGATGAATGGTCATCAAGATTGCTGGCAGGGTAGGAGACGATGCTAAAAGAACTGACGAGACTTGAAATGAAAAAAACCCGCGAAGGGTTTGGCCACGCGCTGGTTGATCTCGGCGAAAAGGACGAACGGATTGTCGTACTGGCTGCTGATGTCACTGACTCGGTCAATGCCGGTTTTTTTGCGCGTCGTTTTCCAGAGCGATTTGTGCAAGTGGGAATCGCCGAACAAAACATGGCCACCGTAGCCACCGGGCTGTCACTGGTCGGAAAGATTCCTTTTTATTCGACCTATGGCGCTTTTTCCACCTGCCGCTGTATGGACCAGATTCGCATCTCGATTTGTTACTCCAACGCCAATGTCAAAATCTGCGGCGCGCACGGCGGTATCTCCGTTGGCCCCGACGGCGCCACTCATCAGGCGCTGGAGGAAATTGCCATGATGCGCTCGTTGCCGAATATGAAAGTGATAGTTCCCTGTGATTACTGGCAAAGCAAGCGCGCCACGATGGCGGCGGCTTACATCGACGGCCCCGTTTTCCTCCGTTTTGGTCGCGAAGCCGTACCAACACTGACCGACGAATCCACGCCGTTCGACTTCGGCAAGGGAGTTGTCCTTCGCGATGGCGGTGATGTCGCTATTATCGCCTGCGGTGTGATGGTCTATGAAGCGCTGGTGGCTGCCGAAGTCTTGGGAAAGCAAGGCATCGACTGCCGCGTAATCAATTTGCATACGATCAAGCCGATTGACCGTGACCTCATTATTCGCGCTGCCCGTGAGTGCGGCGCTATCGTGACCGCAGAAGAACATCAGGTCTATGGTGGCATGGGGAGCGCGGTGGCCGAAGTGCTGGTCAGCCACGTGCCCGTGCCGCAGGAATTCGTCGCGGTCATGGATCGTTTCGGTCAATCCGGCCAACCCGACGAACTGTTGCGAGCCTTCGGATTGAAGTCGGAAGATATTGTCGCTGCCGCAAAGCGGGTGCTGAAGCGGAAGAAATGACCTCAGACCAGACGGAGCAGGAAACAGATCCACACCCTGGCGGGTGGGGCACCCGGGTACTTGATTGCCTTCATTTTCTCTGGTGGGTCTGCGCCGTGTGCACCGTTGCGGTATCTTCGCAACGCGAATTGCTCTGGATGGCTCAACCTTTTTGGGACGTGTTACACCTGTTGTCTGCAAACTCAGCAATCATCCCATGCCATAAAGCCCCCTACCTGTCATTGTGTCAAAATTGTGTCACGGGTTTTGTCCGATCAGGGAAGACACGGGATACTGCTGTTTGCCGTCAGCTATGTTCGCCATCATCTCAATCGGGGCATGAAAGAGACGTTCAGGACTCGGACCCTGCTCAACAACGGGGTCTGAACCTCCGATTTCTTGGGAAGCACTACCGAAAAGTGATTGCCACCGCTCAAGCCGAACCTTAGATTTCAGCACCACGAGTCCAGATTGATTTGAAGACGTATATTGGTGAAACACTATTTTTTTGTTGACACTTAGCCAAACTCTTGTTATAGTTAGTTGTCTTGAAACAGTTTCGACACGAAACTTGGGAGGGTTGACTATAATGGGCAGCGACATCAGTATCAGTGTTGGAGTATTGATCACTGCATCGATTGCACTTTTGGGTCTGGCCACTGCCGTCTTCTGGCAAATATACCAGAAGCAGAGAGAGCAATTGGGAAACGAGACTTATCAACAGCATTACAGGTATCTCTATTTTGAGTTGGCTACTCTCTTTGTAGAAGCAGCTCGGACTGTCCTCAACTCGACTAGCCTCCACGAAACCAATTATCTCAGCAAGAAGTACTTGAAAAGATTGGTGCCGCTAGAGCAACTGGTTTGGGTGTTGCACGCGATGAGAAAGCATGTGTTGGCGTTGGGAGATAACCCTAGTGTACAGGAAATAGAAACACCCGAATTCTGCTACGGAATGGCGCGATTTCTTTCATATTACCATGACCATAAGCTCGGGCAACTCCCAGCCATTGACGATTCTATCAACTTCTGGGTTTCTAAACACAGAGAGGCATGTGACAGGGATGAAACCGGTCGGGAGTTCTTGCGATATTCCTATTTTTTTCAGTCGCACATGTTGCGCAAGAAGGCTTGCCTGGCTCATACGAGAAATGATAAGAAAGTCTTCGCCCTGAATATTGCAAAAGCAGAGGCGCTGATCGATAAGGCCATTGAAGTTAGTCCAATGTATAGTTCTGATAAAGAACCGTGGCTTTCTGCCATACTGGAAAAGGCAAGTCTTCTATCACTCAAATACTACGATTCGGGCCTACAAGGCGACCTCGAAAAGCTTTATTTGTGGTATCAAGAAAACGCCGCCCGCGTGATGGCAGCCGATAGCGTGCCGCCGTTTGTCGACAATGAATATGATCGTAACGTGCTGGCTTTCTACTTAAACCAGTCTGAGATTTCGATTGCCCTAGGCAAGTTAGAGGAAGCTGAGGATATTCTCGGTCCGGTCAAGACATGGGCTGAAACGTATAAACAAGAAGTCGACGAGGACCTTCGCGTTGATCCGATAGCCTCTCAGTTCCAGATGATATACTTGGCACACACGTGGATACTTAAAGTTTTTAGGGAGATTGAAAAGATCCATTTGAGAAACGTAAGGAAGTCTCGGATCGATCAATTGAGATCGGGCTACAGAGAGCAGGAGAAACGCTCGGGTCTAGCTGATTTCGCATACGCAAGTGCATCATTACCTTCGATTTGGGACTATTTGCGACTCAAACTAGCTGAATACGAGGGAGAAGAGGAATCTGTTAATCAAATACGGTATCGAATGACAGAAGTTATTGAGCAATCACGTGATATCTGGTATTTTGAAGTCGAGTCAACCTTCCCGCGCGTAATTCTGCGCAAGGTGGAATCCTCACTGGAAATTCACGCAGACGCCGACGGGAAAATACGCGATTGATTTGAGCCAAAAGAAATTAGTTGACTTAAAATTGAGCATTCGGCAATATCTGCGTAAAAGATATGTTGGTCGAACCGATAACGAAAAGTAATGTGGGTTGTCGTTCTATGATGGTTCGACCAAAAAGGGATAAGTTCTACGGAAAGGAACGTGAAATGGATCGCGACATATACGCTGGCGGCTGATTCATGAACCAGGCGCAGTTGAACGCAACCCCTGAAGAGGGTATTTGCTGGATGATCTTTTTGGGTGTAGTTGGGGCACAGTTGACACCGTCTTGGTCATTTGAATGGGCCGTTCCGGACAACCCTATTGCGCAGATCGAATCCCCTATTGGCACCGCAAGATCGACGGCTGCCGCAGCCGATCATTGGATTTTTGATCCAATCACGTGCGTCGGTAAAAAAGGAAACCCACCGGCCGCTCCGATCTCGGTGGGGTACCGAGTATATCGGACTGAGTCCGCGCGTGTTGCCGATTAGCAACGCGAAATCCGTCAATGTCCTGAATCGGCGCAAACCGAGCAAACCGACCAACTTTAGGGTTTTGTGTACTTGGCGTCGCCGAATCCTAGAATCGGATAAAAGATAATAGACAGAAGTGCTAATCCCACTCCAAACCCAGTACCTTTGCCAAAGGCTTTCGCCAAGCTGATAGCAACAATAAAGGCAATGACAATGTCGACAAGCGGGATCAGCAGCAGAAGTAGCCACCATCCGGGCTTACCGGCGATCTTCAGCAGAACGTAAGCACTCCAGATCGGAATTAGGCATTCCCAGCCGCCGCGTCCGGCCTTGGCAAACACCCTCCAAACGGCGATTATTTCAAAGAGAAAAATCGCAACAAATATTAGGATCATGACGGGGATTATCAGAGCGCTCATTCTAAACCTCCTGGCAACTTTTTCTGGTTAGATATGCTTTTCGACGCCAACAGTGCTATTCCTCAATACTAACGGCAAGCCCAAAAATCTCATAACTGCCGCGCGAATAATGGCGCACGGCACATGTCCGATTTAGCCACCGTCACGTTACCCTGTAAGCACTTACCTTCACATCCTTTACCAAAGCATCCGCATCTAACCAAAAACTAACATTCATCACATTCACCGCTAACGCTGCACTCGTTCTATCTGCCGAGGACAAGAAACGAAAAATGCTTTCTGTTGTGGAGGAACTAAATGAGAGCAAGAATACTGTTAGCGCTGTTTGTGATGACACTGATGATCGGTCAATGCGCACGCGCACAAAGTGAAACCGACAGTCTTAAAGAAGTCGTCCAGACATTGCGCGAAAAACTGGACGGAGTCGGCGAGAACCTGAACACATTGAACTCCGATGTCGGCATTTTGAAGTATCTCAAAGTGTCGGGTTACCTTCAGGCGCGGTATGAGTATATCGACACGGTCCTGGGCGGAACGGCTCCGAATTCCAACAGCAACTTCTATATCCGTCGTGGTCGAATTAAATTCAGCTTCCAGCCCGGCACTTCAAGCAAGTACGTGATTTACTTTGACGCGTCAAAGAACACGGTCACTCTGAAAGAAGCTTACGTCGAGTTGTACAAGAGAATCCAGAAGAACAACTTCACGCTGACCGCCGGTCAACAGAACTGGCCTTTTGGTTACGAAATCGAATACTCATCTTCCAAGCGCGATTTTCCTGAGCGAAGTGCGGCAGAGAACGTTCTGTTCAACGGCGAACGCGATCGTGGCATCAATCTGACCTGGGCGCTGCCGAAATACCTGCAATTCAACCTCGGCGCCTTCCAAGGGTATGGCATCAACGACGCAACCTTCACATGGTTTGATCCGACCAAGCAGAAGGACATCATCCTGCGCGCCAAAGCCAAATTGGGTATGGTGGATGTTGGCGTTTCAAGCTACTTCGGCAAGAAGACCATCGCCGGCTCTGCTGCCGTAGCGGCAACGACCACCTGGTACGACGCAAACGGCGATTCAATCATGCAGAAGAACGAAGTCAAGACCACAGCCGCCAAGGCTGCCGTCGCTGCTTCGGAATACAACAAGCGCAGATACGGCATCGATGCACAGGCGTATTTCGATGTGTTGCCGGTAGGGGGGAGCGCGGTGCGTACGGAATTCTATTATGGTGATGACTACAGCAGTTCAGCCAACGACAAGATGGCGACTGGTAAAGGATTCTACTTCTGGCTGTCGCAGACACTCGGCAAAAAGTTCGCCGCCGCCGCGCGCTACGACTTCTGGGACCCAAACGTCCATGGCGATTACACCGACAAGAGTGTGAAGAAGAAAGACGATGCCACCGGAACGACATCGCTGGCCGTTCATTACTTCTGGGATTCGTGGGTGCGAGTTACGGCGGCATACGACATTCCGCACTTGCTGAAGGACGGCTCGCTGTTCTCCAAATCATCGTACGATCCCAAAGACAATCGTTTCACCTTGCAGTTCCAGTTCACGATATAGACTCACGTAACATACATAAAGGAGAGAACGATGAAATCAACAACGCTTGCGAAACTGATGGCGATCCTGCTCGCTGTCGTCGCCATGACACTTTTCAGCACGGTAGGTCTTCAGGCTGCCGGCAAGACGACTATCACTTTGAAGGGTTCTGATACCATGCTCCCGTTGGGACAGCGTTGGGCCGAAGCGTTTATGTCTCAGAATCCCAACGTTGTGATTCAGGTCACGGGGGGCGGTTCCGGTGTCGGCATCGCAGCCTTGATTAACGGATCGACCGATATCTGCGAGGCTTCACGATCGATTAAGCCTGCGGAAATCGACAAACTCAAGGAGCGGTTCAACAGCTCGGGCGTAGAGATTCCGGTTGCGCGCGACGGCCTGTCGGTTTACATGAACGAGCAGAATCCGGTGACGGAACTGAACATGGTGCAACTCAAAGCCATCTACACCGGAGAAGTCACGAACTGGAAGGATGTTGGTGGCCCGGACACCAAGATTATCCTTTACGGACGTGAAAACAGCTCCGGAACTTACTCTTTCTTCAAAGACAATGTTCTGATGGGCGAGGATTTTGCCGCTCAAACGCAGACGCTTCCGGGCACGGCGGCCATTGTCAATGCCGTCGCCAAGGACAAAAACGGAATCGGTTACGGCGGCGCCGCCTATGCCAAGGGAGTGAGAGACTGCAAGATCAAGAAGGACGACAAATCAACTGGGTACTTGCCGACTGAAGAGAACATCAAAGCCGGAACCTATCCGCTGTCACGCTATCTCTTCTGGTATCTGACATCAAAGCCGACCGGCGATATCAAGAAACTGGTCGACTACGCTCTCTCAGAGGCTGGCCAGAAGATCGTTAGGGAAGTAGGATACTTCCCCGTAAAATAACCCATCCTTTCCAGGGCTCTCTCCACTCACGGGCGGATGGTCGCAAGGCCATCCGCTTGTTTTCTAACAGGTGTCATTCCCGTGAAAGTGGGGCCCCAGGACTGTGTCAAAAATCCAAGCGGTTCTGACTTGCTCAACTAATGTCTAATTATTTTTCTAAGGTAAACACGCCCCTCATCGCCGGGACCATGGACATCCGGCAAGGTCGCAACCGGAGCGAATCCGTGGCTGCCATAGAAAGCAATGGTCTCATGGCTTTTTGCATAGGTGGCCATGTACATGCAGTAGGCCCCGAATTCCCGGGAGTAGTTCTCTGTGTATTTCAATAGCTCTTTGCCATATCCTTTGCCTCGGTACTCGGGGAAAATCCCAATGTCCAGTAGTTCTGTCATCTGCCCGAAACAGGCTACACCTTCCAGTTTTTCCTCAGCGAGCAATCCTGCGAATCCAACCGGTTTGTCGTCTTCAAGGTAGTACCCAAAGAACTTGACTCCGCGGTAGTAGTGTCTCGATATTCTCCTGCGCAACCACTCGTCGTGCCGAGGGTTGGAGAAATCGAAATGAGAACCACATTCGACCTCTGTCATCAAGTCGTAGAATTGTTTGACGAACTTGGTTTCTTCGACTTCACGAATCATGTCATACTCCTGCATCGATGTCTGAACTATCGGCTGACTGATCCCATCTCTGGATGATTCAGCACCGTAGGTCAATCAGTCTCGCGTCATGCCTATAATCCTGACATGATGAACGATAATACGAGATTCGGAAATTCGCAACCACAGATTGTCAAGAACCGAGCAGTCCTGATTTACCGATCCGTCGTCGCCTGCATTTTGAGGTGCCGGAATCTGACCAATTTCCTCTCGTCCTCATCCCAGAGTCGATGCCTCAGCGACTTGAGACTTCGCCAGAACGAAAGCGGTCTGACCGGACGAAGTTGCATCAGGTCGTCACTGCAACGAGGTAGATAGTAATTTGGTATTTGCGAACTCAGGTGATGAACATGATGGAATCCGATATTGCCCGAAAACCAGCGCAACACCAGTGGTAGCCGGTAGAATGAACTTCCGTCCAGCGATGCCGCGATGCGATCCCACTTTTCATGATGTTCCCAATAGACGTCTTCATACTGGTGTTGGACATAAAACAGCCAGATGCCGCCGGCTCCGGCCAGCCAATAAACCGGCAACTGGATCATAATGTAGGCCTTGATTCCAATCGTAAATGCCGCCGTAACAAACATCGCGAGCATTCCCAGATTGGTAACCCAGACGCTAACTCTATCGCTATGTGTCGCATTCTTTGGAGAAAAGCGATTCTGAATCAACAGCATCTGCAACGGTCCGAGGATCAACAAAACCAGTGGATTGCGATAGAACCGATACTTGAGGCGTGTACCGACCGATGCCTCCTTGTACTCCTTGACTGTCATCATCCAAACATCCCCTTCGCCACGCAGATCCAAATCGCCGGAGGTCTCATGGTGGATGTTGTGCTTGCGTTGCCAGAGTTGGTAGGGGGTAAAACTGATTATTCCGGTGATAACTCCCCATACACTATTAGCCTTTCGCGACTTGAAGAGAGATCGGTGACAGCAATCATGAAAGATGATGAAGATGCGGACGACAAATCCTGCTGCGACGGCACCGATAGCCAGTGTCAGCCAGTAGCTTATTGCCAGACTCAGGTACATGGCGACCATCAGGCCGAGATAGGGAAGGATAGAATTGACCAATTGCCAACTGCTGCGCAGGTTGCTGGGACGCTGATAGGGGCCAACAACTGACATGAGCGTGCGCGGTTTCACTATCGGGTTCGAATGACTCGAATCTATTGACATAGGATACTCCGGTCTTGCGTTAGTCTTTGCGGGCAAGCGACAGCAACAATTAACCCCTTGCACATCGCTCACCCCAATTGCTTATGGTTCTACGGAGGAGAAGACGTTCCACCACAAGGAATAATGACCTCTGCTGAAATGTGGGGCAGTGCAGGAGGTAAGGAGCCCTGTGCTCCTGACAGTATTTCTGCCGAGCCGACCCACAGCAAGCTGTGGGCTACCCTGCTTCGGAATTTGCCAATTCTATTTACATCCCGCGCACGGCGCCGGTCCGCCGCTGAAAATGTAGGCAATCAGATACACTGCATCAGAGATGTTGACAGTGCTATTACAGTTAGCGTCGCCAGAGAGCGGTGGTTCTGGCGCGGGTCCTCCAGAGAAGATGTAGGCGATAAGATAGACGGCGTCGGAGATATTGACGCTGCCATCTGAATTGGCATCGCCGCACATAAACGGGTCCAAGGAAAACTTGACAGCATATATATCACCACTCCCGTTGTAACTCGCGTCATATGCCCCCCCAGTAGTCTGGAGGCTGGCGGATGTCGTGTAGCCGATGACGTAAACGCAATTATTCGCGGCGGACAAGACGTCAGGCCATCGGTCGTCACCCAGGCCGCCAATGAAGGTTGACAGGTGTAGTGTTTGCATGGTGCTGTCGAACTTCGCTAGGAACATCTCTCTGACGTCACAGCAGGTGCTATCGTATGCGCCTTTGGTAACAGGGAAATCGGGCGAAGAAGTCTCTCCGACTACATATATGAAACCTTGATTATCTCGCGCCAAGTCAACCCCCCAGTCCCAACCGCTTCCACCGAGGTATGTGGAGGCTTTGAGCGTGCTCAGATCGCTGCTCAATCGGCAAAGATAAGTGTCGCTTCCTTCATCCGTGCCTCCTCCATATGTAGAGTCGAAGCATGCGGGTGTGACAGGCCAATTCGAATGTGCATGCCCTGTAATATAGACATCCTCGTTTTCGCCCAATATGATGGCATATGACCAGTCGGTACCGTTGCCACCGACATAGGTTGATGCCAGCACGACATCCAATGTTTTGCTGATATGTGATATAAATGCATCCAGAGACCCGTCGTTGTTCAGTTTGTCATAGGCGCCAAGGCTAACGGGGAGGTTGCCGGAGAAAGTACTCCCCGTGACATAGATATCACCATCGCTATCGATCGCGAGCTTGGGGCGATACTCATCGCCGTTCCCACCGAAATATGTAGATGCCAAGGCGGTGGTGAGGCCGCTGTCCAATCGCATTATGTAAAAGTCCGCCCCTCCGAGACTATGGCCACTCTGCACAGCGCCGGGCGAGGTTGGCAAATCGGTCGACGCTGTCCGGAATGCCGCAAATACGGAACCATCCGCAGAGATGACGGTGGCACACTCCAGATCGGATCCGTTGCCACCGATGAAAGTGGATGCCAGAAGCGTATCGAGACCTACGCTGAGAACGGCGACGAATGCATCTTCGGCGCTGCTGTGCGTTCCATCGTACGCTTCCAGCGTTATCGGGAAATTCGCTGAAGAGGTTGAACCACTTACGTATACACGGCCTGCATCGTCAATGCAAATGGCATCGGCAGTCTCGGCCGCAGAACCGCCCAGATAGGTCGCCCTCAGCACTTGAGTCAAATCAGCATTCATTTTGACAATGAGGACGTCCCCTCCCCCGTTGTAGCTCAAGTCAAAACCCCCGGAAGCCAAACTCGACGAAGTAGCGGTAATCGCGAACAGAATATTTCCGTCGGCGTCAATTGTGCTCGGAGTTGACGGCCAGCCCTGCTCATTGGCTGAGCCGCCGAAATAGGTGGCCGCTCGTAAACGGCAGGTGGCCAGAGACTGTCCAGTCTTGTCGCCTATCGCCAGGGTGGTCGGGAAGAGAGATGCATAGAAAAGCGCCACAAGACAGAGAACTGCCGTTACTGATAAACTTTCTCGTTTCTGCAAAGTTACCTCCAGAGGCTGGTTCTAACGATCACTATTGCATGTCGCCCGTAGGCAAGGGCAGATGCGAGCGGTGATGCCGCCCAATTCTAGTACACACCAGATAGACGACGTATCGACCAAAGCGTTTAGTCTGTCCTGGTCAGAGTTTCATGCGCCTATCATTGGCAGCGGGCTACCATCCCGGCAATGCCATAGCGGACACAATCCGTCGTATTTGTCCGGGCGGCAAAACCGCACAAAGGATTTCGTTCTTGACATAATGTATAAAAATCCTGTAGCTTCGCCTGCAACTTAGGTACTGCTTGGTGTTCTACTCTTTTGGGCAGGGAATGCAGTAACGAAAGCGTTTTACTTCTGTTATCGCGACAGTTGTTGTGACCTCTCCGGAGTTGAGGCAACGAAATCGCGACTGTTGGACACATGTTCGAAAGAAGCATTGATTAACTTTAAGGAGGAAAGCATGAAACAGATGTTAAGGACTCTGTTCGTTCTCTGGACTGCAACTTGCTTAGGTTCGGTGGCCTGGGCCGCTGAACCACCATTTGCGATGTGCAACGATGTGACCGTTGAAGCGGACGCAAATTGTGTTGCCATGGCGAGTATTAATGACGGCTCCTATGATCCAAGTGGCGACACCCTCGTATTCACACAGGTTCCGGCCGGTCCTTATCCTCTTGGCGAGACGCTGGTCAAGCTGATCGTCGTCGCCACAAACGGACTTGCCGATACCTGTGAAGCCACTGTGACGGTCGTCGACAATACTCCTCCAGTCGTAACCTGTCCGGCTGACATAGTTGTCGGCAATGATCCGGGACAGTGTGGAGCCAGCGTATCGTACGATATCACGGCAACCGACAACTGCTCAATCACCAGTCCTCTTGGCAAGCAGCGGGCGTCTTTCTATCCTGTGGGCGTGACTACGATTACGCCGGTGGTGACTGACGCTTCCGGTAACGAGGGCACCTGCTCCTTCAAGATCATCGTCAAGGACACCGAGCGCCCCGCGATCAATTGCCCCGCAGATATTGTGCAGGGTGCCGATCCCGACGTCTGTGGCGCGCTTGTCAACTATGTTATGAGCGCTTCCGATAATTGCCCGGGTGTAACAATTTCATCCGATCATTCCTCCGGCACAATCTTCCCGGTCGGTGTAACGACGGTCTGGTTGAAGGCCAAAGACGCTTCCGGAAATCAGGATAGTTGCTCGTTTACGGTGACGATCAACGATATGCAGAAGCCGACAATCGTCTGCCCTGCGGACATTGTCCAGAGTAACGATCCGGGGGAGTGTGACGCTGTTGTAAACTACGAAGTGACGGCAACGGACAATTGCGATCCGAATCCGGTGATCGTGTTATCCGTACCCTCCGGTTCGCATTGGTCTGTGGGCACCCGTCAGGTAATGGCGACCGCAACCGACGCATCCGGAAACGCCGACACTTGTTATTTCAACGTGCAGGTCAACGATACCGAACGACCTCACGTGATCTGTCCGGCCAATATTATCCAGAACAACGACCCGGGCAACTGTGGGGCGTATGTCAATTTCAACGTGACCGGTTATGACAACTGCACATTCTCTATCAAGGACGTTTATGTGACGCCTCCGTCCGGTTCCTTCTTCCCGATCGGCCAGACCGAAGTGACAGCTATCGGGACTGATCGATCGGGCAATGCCGACACCTGCAAATTCCTCGTGACGGTGAACGATACAGAGAAGCCGGAAGTTGACTGCCCAATTGATATCGTGAGAGCCAATGATCTTGGCCAGTGTGGCGCCACTGTTGGTTTCAAATTCTTCGGGCATGACAATTGCCCGCAAGGACTGTCAGTGGTTGCCGATCCTCCGTCCGGTTCCTTCTTCAATGTTGGCACTACGCAGGTCACTGTGACCGCCACGGATGCAACCGGCAACGCCGATAGCTGTCATTTCAACGTGACGATCAACGACACGGAAAAACCGGTAGCAACCTGTCCGGCGAATATCGTCGAGACTGTTGCTCCGGGTGAAGCCGGCAAGATCGTCGAATTCGCAGTCGAGGCGACTGACAACTGTCCGGGGGTAACTGTGGTAGCGACTCCGGCTTCCGGGTCGTTCTTCCCGCTTGGCATCACTCCGGTCGTGGTAAAAGCCACGGACGCTGCCGGACTGGTTGATTCCTGCAGCTTCACTGTCGAAGTGAAGCTAGGTCTGAACCCAGATTTCGCAGTCGATGTTGTTCCTGACACTTTTGTCACAACCGAAGGAATAGCCTCTGCGTTCTTCTACTCCGTTTTTGTCAATTCGAATGCCGGATACTCCGGCAAGGTGGTACTGAGCGCTTCGGGCTTTCCGCCGTCTACTTTGCACAGCTTCAACCCTAACGATACAGTTATGGCTCCGGGACAGGCGCTGCTGACTGGGCTCACCTCTGTCGGTACCCCCGCTGGATACTACGAGCTGACGGTAACCGGCACAGAAGCAGGTGTTAAAGCTGGTCCACACACTACCAAGGCCTATCTCATTATCAATCCCTGTCAGCAGACTCCGATTCCAGTCGTTAGCCAGGACGTATTCAATGTTCAGGCAGAGGAGGGACAGAATCTCGCTGATGACTCTGTCTTCGTCACCAACGCTGCTCCTTGCGGAACGTTGGCTTGGTTAGCCGCTTCTGACAGACCCTGGGTGTGGGCCGATCCGATCTCAGGTTCGGTGCAAGCCGGACAGCTTCCGGGATCGAAGGTACTTCTCCAATACAACACGACGTTGCTAACTCCGGGCGACTATGTGGCTCACATCATGATCGAGCCGATGCCGAAATCTATCCCTAATAATCCTCCGCCACATGCGGAAATCACCATTAACCTGACTGTCAATCCGAAACCGCCGACATCTTGTGTAAGTGGCATGATCGTGGATGTTGGTCATAATCCAATCTCGGGTGCGACAGTCGAGCTATACGATGTCTTCCCGCCAAGTGGAGATCCGATTGCGACGACTGTCTCTGATACCGATGGGTTTTACGAGTTTTGCCCGCCGCCAGAAAAGCCCGCGACGTTTACCGTGCGCGCATACAAGGCGGGCTACTATCCCGATTACCGTGAAACCGGGCTGCCCGCAACCGATCTCGTACTTATCTTGCGCCCTAACGGCGGCGCTGTCGCCCCGACCTATGAGTGGGTCGACCTCTATTGTAAATACTTCGCATTGTTCCAAGGCGCTCCGGTGTTGCCCGGCAGCGTGGTTGAGGCCTATGACCCTCAGGGTGTCCTCTGCGGTCAGTGGGATGTGAGCATGCACGGTACGTATGGCTTCATGCCGGTCTACCGCAACGATCCCTATACTCCGAACGTTGATGAAGGCGCCGAACCTGACGATCTCATCACGGTCAAGGTGAACGGTTTCGTTGCTACGATGACAAACGGCCCGATCTACTGGGGCGAGAACGGCGATCGTTACGAAGCTTGTTTTGACGTCATTCCTGTTCCTCCGTATCATTGCATCCTCCTCAAGCAGGGTTGGAATTTGGTTTCGTGGAACATCGACACGCCGAATGACAGTATCATGATCCTGGCAAAGGACGTGATGGACAACGTCGATGTAATTCTGAGTTTCGAGCAGGGCGCGGTGACGTACGATCCACTGCTGCCGCGATTTTCGTCACTGTTGTATGCTGATCACTACCACGGTTTCTGGTTCCGCATGAACGACGCAGACACGCTGTGCGTGGAGGGGCCGATGGTGGCTGCTTCCACTCCGATTGATCTGGAACAGAACTGGAATCTGGTCAGCTATCTGCCGCTGGTTCCGTACACCGTCCCAGTGGCTCTGGCTTCGATCTTTGACAAGGTTGTGGTTGTGTTAGGTTACGATCAAGGCGCTTTGACCTACGATCCAGCCTATCCGCAGTTTAACAATCTCGATGAGATGAAGCGTGACCTGGGCTACTGGATCAAGACGACGGGCGCCGCGACGTTGACCTATCCAGAACCCGGGCCGTTCTACGCCAAGACGGTAGGGGAGGGTCATAAGTCGAGCTTTGCCTCGCGCGTGGCATTATCCAACTCGTGGGTCAACCTGTACGGCTTCAATGTCAAGCTGAACAGCGAGACTCTTCCGGTTGGTACGGTGATCGAGGCCTACGATGCGTCAGGTGCGTTGGTTGGTGAAAGTGTGGTTCGCAGTGCAGGCAGTTTCGGATTTATGCCGGTTTACGGCGCCGAGACTTTGAATGGTGATGCGGTCGGCAAATCGGCCGGCAGCGCCATTACGTTGAAGGTCAATGGCGAAGTTGCCGAACAGACGGTTACCTGGACCGGAAACGGTGATCGTATTCGCATCAACCAACTGACAACGGCGGGCAAGAATAACGGCAATCTGCCGACCTCCTTCACGCTGAACCAGAACTACCCGAACCCGTTCAACCCTGAGACCGCAATCGACTACGTTGTCGGCACGGGTGGTCACGTTGAACTAGCGATCTACAACATTCTTGGTGATAAGATCAAGACGTTGGTGAGCGGCTATCAGGTTGCGGGTAGCTACACGATTAAATGGAAAGCTGATACCGACCAGGGTACGTCAGTTGCCTCGGGCGTCTACTTCTACAAGTTGACGGCCGGTGACTACACCGAGACTCGGAAAATGAGTCTGCTCAAGTAGTGTCAATCAGACGATGACAATAGGCCGGTGGCAGCGATGCCATCGGCTTTTCTTTTGGTCAGTTAGCAGGACAAATCGCGCGTGTGGGCTTTCGGGTGGACGGTTGGAAAAGGAAATGCCGGAGACCGGAATCGAACCGGTACGTCCATTACTGAACGAGGGATTTTAAGTCCCTTGCGTCTACCAATTTCGCCACTCCGGCAGTCATTGTACGATAACGATTTAGCCCTACTGGTGCAACTACAGTCTTAGTGTTTGTGACCAATTTGTGACTACCAAGAAAATCAAGCGTCTCAACAGCGTGACCTTTATGCGCTGAGCTAAGGTGGGCGTACCGAAGCGTCATGTTAATTGATTTATGGCCAAGTAACTCTTTCACTGTAACCAGTTCAACACCATTCATGATTAAGTACGATGCGAAGGTATGGCGCAAATCATGAAAGGAAAAGTCTGCAATCTTCGCTCTCTTTACCGCATTATCGAATCCCGTTCTGATGCTTGATACCGGCTTGTTCTCGATGCCGGTAAATACTCGACTCCGTAGCGCTGGCACGTTTCTCAGCACTGCGACTACTTCACTTGCCATCGGGATTTCCCGAGCGGTGCCGTTCTTGGAATTTCTTACGTAGATCAGTCGATGGTCGAAGTCAATATCCTTCCAGGTCAACTTGAGAATCTCGCTCTTGCGCATTCCGGTAAACAATGCGACGATAAGGATCGGCTTCAGGTGATCGGCCGATTCGCTCAGCAAGCGCCTAATTTCATCGTGCGAAAGAAACCGGACTCGTCCTGGCGGCTCGCGAAACATCGAGACCTTCTTGACGGGATTATCTGCCGTCATTCCCCAGACAACCGCCTTCGAAAACATCGTCTTGAAGCAGGCAAGCTCTTTATTTACCGTCGCCGGTCCCACCAGTTTACGTCGTGCCGATTTGTACTTCTCGACTTCCAGCGGTGTGATATGATCAAGGAACATACCGCCGAAGTATTCGCGCAGCAATTTAACGCAACGTTCATCACGTTCGAAGGACAGCTTGTTGCTGCGTGAGTAGTCCAAGAACAAGGCGGCGATATCGTCGAAGGTACTGGTCGATGACTTCTTCACGTCCAGGAAACGTCCCTCCGCAATGTCGACATGCCGCTTCGCCAGCACGTGCTCGGCAACTTTGCGATTGGGGCCAATCGCTTCACGGTAGCGTTTGCCGCCGCAATAATAATCTATGTACCAAGTCTTTCCGCGCTTCGTTATCGTCATACATTCCAGTCCAATTCTTCGCAAGAAACATAAAATGACGCCGGTCGGCAACGTCTTTCCAACCGGCGTCGGTATAATGATCGTCAGTCCGGATTGACTTTGTTGTTTTCAATCCAGGCGCGAACATCCCGAAGATCGAACAGCACGCGCCGGCCCATCCGGATGAACGGAATTTCGCGCCTCTGTGAAACCCACGAATCGATCGTGTAAATAGATAAGTTCAAGAGCGCAGCGACCTGACGCTTACTCAGGAATTGTTTTTCGTCGTTCATCGCTTCCTCGGTTCTGGCTCGAGACAATTACTCTCCAGCAAATCGTCCAGGTCGTTGGCGGTTCCTGAAGCCGATGAGTTTCCTGAGCAGCCACGGCTTCTGCTTTGGCCAATGACAATCAATCTGTTTCATACTTGTCCCCCTCATTCTTCACGGTTATCCGGTTCGTTCCCGGGCGGACGCCGGAACATATCAGCTCTCTGCTTGCCAAACAGGCTTTCGACGGCCGACAGCACGCTCAAAGGAAGTTGACCGACATCCGACATCCTCTCAGGCAGAGCACGCCGCAGACTCAAGTAGCAGCTCTCGAACACCGGGAAGACGATCTCGATCTCCTTGCCCGCCTCATCGATTTTCTTCTCCGCCTGATTCACCCGACGTTGTGCCAGACGCTGACTGATCCGGAAACGAAAATAAGCAAACGCCTCGCGGGTCCAGCGGCCACCCTTGACAACAATAGTGTGGAGGGCTCCACCCAAAATCGCCTGCGCCACGGCCAGCAGGATTAGACCCGGCTGATCGAGCATACCGCCGGCGAGCAGGGAGGCCACCACCATCAAGGGAGTAATCGCCACCAAAAACCAGCCGATCCGGACAAACAAATGGTACTCCGGCAGCATCCCCCGCCACGTCGGCCAATCCTTGGCGGAAATCGTCAGCACCGCCACCATGACTTCAAACCCTACCAGCAGAGAAGGAATAAGCAGACGGGCGATGGTGATGATCGCAGGCCGGTTCGGGAAGAAGACGCTCGCTGCGAATTCTGCGACCGTGGAAATCAGAAAGGTATCCAGAATCATCGCACAGATCAGTCCGATTACGACGCAGTAGTGAGTAGCGACGTCACGCTGGTCCGGATGGATCCACTCGGGATGCGACTCCTCCAGGCCATGCAGGTTGGAAATGGCAGCCTCCAACCGTTCCTGCCAGCGAGCCCAGATCGGCGCCCAATAGGTAAGATCGCGGCGGGTCTCTTCGAGCACTAGAAGACTGCTGCGGTGAGGCCCTGATGGGTGCTGTTCAGACATGCAGGTTACCTTTCTGCCGACGTCGTTTGATTGTTACCAGTCCGCTCGGCGTCAGCGACAATAAAGCGGACCGCGGCCCGGGGATTCTCGAACTCGATCGGTTTGAAGGGAGCCAGGATTCCCAGGGTTCCGTCAGACACGGTTACAATCCGGGCCCGGCTCTTCATGGAGAGAGGGGCAGCCCGCCCCGCGGTATGCAGGCCGTCGGTACAGAAGAGAGCATACTTGAGGGGTTGGATGTCCCATTCCGTATCCGGTTCTGACAAACACTCGTCGACGTGCTGGACGACGGCCGCAACGTCTGAAAGCATCGCGGCGGGAGGGAGTGATAGCAAGGTATCAAGCTTCTGCCGCATTGTTCTGTCGATGTCGGCGATGTAACGAAGCCGCTCGGCTTTCTTTTCACGGTAATTTGACATCGCCTCTTCGTGGCGTGCACGTGCCTGTCCAACGCGGAACAGATTTGTTTCCGAGCGAGAACTGTCCACTGGCTTAAGCGCTGGAGAGGTAAAATACCACCTAAAGAGCGGTTCGTTGCCAACCGGAGCGATGACACCGACGGCCAGTTCACCTCCTCTGGCGGCGAGCAAATCGATCAAGGGGTCGAGATCCGTCAACTGCAGTTGTGGAACTCCCGTGTCCAGGGTTGATAAGGTTTTGTCAACGACGACGGCAACCTTGATCGGGGGAAGCTCATTGTTTGTTATCGACACCGAAGTCAGATCGCGAGCTAGCGCCTGAGTCTGCTGGTTCGGTATCAAACCCGAAGTCTTTACCATCGCCGGCAGCATCAGGCCGGTGATCAGACCGATAATCAGCAATGTTTTGAGCATCGTCTTACTCCTTTCGTTGGAGGAAGTTTGAGTTTTTGGTAACGTGGCTGGTTCGGCAAAAAACTGATCGCGAAACCTCTGCAGGGGCATCTTCCCGGTACATCAACTGAATTGCCGGCGGCAAACTCAGACCGGTCAGAAGAGGCTGCTTGGTTACCCGCGCTAAGATTTCTCATCGTGTTTTCCTCCTTCGCCGTGATTGATGTAACGGTCAATCGTTTTCGGTCCTTTCCGGAAAAGACGGCAAATGTTCCCCCGGCTCCAGAAAGCTTCGTGGAGCAGCTCGTCGGGACTTTTGCCTGTGGCCGAGCCATTTTAGCAACCCTTTTTTCTTGCCTGCACGTGGTGTAGATGCAGGTTCAGGGCTGCACCAGGGATTGAAACCGCATCGGCAGGGTCTGTGTGGTACTTGAATCCCATGAGAATGAGAGGGATAGGATGCCGCATGAACCTGATGTCGATCTTCTCTTGCACCATGCCATCACCTCCGACGATCGCGAGATTGGGAATTACGTTGTCGGTGTTGCAAAGGGGAGCGTAGAAGTCTGCTAAGGACTCTAAAGATTGATCCGGAAAGATATTCTGTGACGAGTCGAAGGGCTGCCAGCAAAAGACCGATGGCGATCAAAAATGTCGCCAGCAATACAAAATTGTTCAGGAGAATCAGGATGAGTAAGACAAGAAACCCGATCTTCAAAAGGTAGCGCAACCAGCCACTCTCGCCACGAAACAATCCAAAGATCCTGTTCTGGAGCCAGCCACCGCGTGCCGCTTCCGACATCTCCGCACTGCCACATTCCCCACAAAAAATGGCGTCGATCGGATTGAAATGACCACGTTTGCAGATCCGCACGCCCCAATTCGAGGCACAGAAGCGACACCGCTCGGGCCAGCCTTCGTTGATGCGGCGGCAACCAGGACAATAACGCATGTCAAAGCCTTCCTATGCCACTCACAAGCGACTGAGGTTGATGTGAATTTGAGCCGTCGAGAAGAAACCAGACTGGAGCGAACAATAGATCGGTTGTGATCGCTGCAATGTTGGTTATGAAGGTTTTGACGCCGGGCGTTTCCTTCAGTTGACGCCTGATGTTCTCAGCACGACGTTCGGAGAGAGTAAGGATTAAGAGACGAAACGCCTTGGCGCGGAATCGCTCGGCGAAGAGTCCGTCTTCCTTGAAGATCCGATATTGTGCGACCTTTTCCGAAATCCGGCGCAGAGATTCCGTGCCACAGTCAGCTTCGAGGAAGCCGTTGATCCTGATTTGGCCGACATGAAAGGAAGCATAGGCATCTGGCTTCAGCACGGTGTCGCCGATTCCGGCCCCGGGATTGCATAGCGCTGGCAGTACATCAGCTTGTCGCCATTCGATCAACCCCGATTCCGGCGCTGCCATCAAGGCGTGACGTAGCCGACAACCGAACTCGGCCACTAAGAGTTCGTGTCGCAACAAGCTATCAGAGAGGCCGTGATAATGGCGGCGACGGTGCTCGATAATATCGGCAATGATATCGAGCTGCTGCGACAGCTGCACCACCCCCTGTTTTCCCAAGCGGTATATCGGCGGCACTCCCGGCAGGTGAAGTTCCGGGCGGCAATCGAGGAAGCGAGCGGCGACCAGTTTGCGCAAACGCCGATTGATGTCCGACACGCAACTCCAGGAGAGTGCGATCTGAAGCAATGGTCGGGTGATAACTCCGAAACCAGAAACCAGCTTCAGAATCTCACGGTCGCGATCAGTGAGGACGACCTGCGGCAACCGTCGGGCACGCTTGACATGCTTGCGCGTCATGCGTCTGCCTCCGTGAACTGCTGATTGTCGGTTTCGCCGGTCGATTCGACTGCAATGTTATGAAGAACTTGCGCCGCGGCACCTCTCTCTGCATCGTGTCCTACAGCCTCCGCTGTCGCTGCAGACGCGACCGCAATCGACGATCGACTGGCTCCGATTCCAGATATGGGATGGCCGACATTGTGGCGAATCTCCTCAAGCAATCGGCATTCCGCGTTGGTTAGTTCCGATGGCAGATCGACGTTATCGACTTTAAGGATTCGCGGTGTTTCACCTGCGCGAAAAAGCACCGCGGTGCCGATGGGAAGAGAAACCAATCGCTGTGCCACCAAAGTGCGCAGCTCTCCGACTAACCCGCTGCATGCTAACTGGGCGTCCTCCGGCGAGAGCCGGAAAAGAATCTGAGTCGAACAATTGGCACGAATCGCGGAGAGCAAAGATCGGTCAAGCGAGGCGAAAGTCTGGGCGACCAATGCGAGACCGACACCGAACTTGCGGGCTTCGTTAAGAAACGGCTCAACCGACACGGAGCCAGCAAAGCTCGGGAACTCCTCAATGGCCAAAAAAAATGGCCGGCGTTCCCTCTCGGGTAGATCGGCACGGGAAAAGGTGGCGTGCTGGAGCGAGATCAGGATCATTGACGCCAAGAGACTGGCGGAATCGAAGAATTGACCTCGGTTGATCGAAATGAAGACCATCTTCCCCTGATCCATAGCCAGCCGGAAATCGATATCGCTATCCGGCGAACTCAACATTGCCGCGATACGGGGATCCGACAAAAGCGCCGAAATTTTGTTGATAAAGGCCTCGGCGATCTGGGCCTGACGTTGCCGGGTCCAAGTCAGGAATTGCTTCAAAAAATACTCTTTTGATCTCGCGTTCAGCAGCAGCTGTGCGTGATCACGGAGCGTCGAAGGGGAGGTGAGCAGATCAACGGCGCTGGTTAAAGGAAATCGACGCTCAGCCATGAGAATGAGCAAATTTTGGGTCAATTGCTGTGTCTGGGCACCCATGATGTCCCCCCAGATCACTGACAAGAGGCGCAGGAATCGTGCCACACGTTCTGGTGCCAACTCAGGTGTGGGACAGTCGATGGGGTTGAGCCGCACACACCAGGAACGAAACGCCGGATCGATCCACCAGATATTTTCGATAATGGAAGCAGGGAGTCGGCCGGATACTATCTGTCGAACGATGAGACTGAGAAGCTTCTCGATAAGATCATGGGTATCGATTACCAAACCGCCGTCGCCATTCCTTAGGGTCTGCAGAAGATGCCCCATCAAAGCCACTGACTTGCCACCGCCGCTGTTTCCCATGATTGCCAAATGCCGAAGGCGGTCAGAAATCCCAAGAAATGCTGCATCGTGATTATCGTGGCTGTAAACTGAGCAAGCCATGCCGAGACGTAATTCACGACGCAGCTCCCGGCGCTGTTCTTTCCTCTGCTCCCGCGATTTCAGCTGAGTCAAGCGCTCGATTAAGCGGATGACATTTCGTTCAAGAAGACCCATAGTCTCTAACACCCTTCAATGCAGTCATCTGGGAGATACCGATTGCTGATGGTTATTTTTCTTCGCAGCAGACAAAAAAAGATCAGAACTTGTTGGGCACTTTCCGGTATATTATAAACGGGTCGAACATCGATCCCCAGTTGCTCTTTGACAACTAAAGACCCAAAGCATGTACCCGACAGGGAAACAACTGGTTAACCCCTGTCAGTCTCTCACCTAGAACTTACCTGACAAGGACTTACAATTGGGCAACTTCAGGTCTGATGTTTACTTTGTTCGTCCGTTGAACGGTCAAGTACAACCTCTGATGAGGAAGAAAGGAGCTAAGCCGCTATGCCTCCAAGGCTTAAGGCTTGCGACTCTCATCAGCGAACCGAGAGAGACCACGTGGAATTTAGTCGGCGATTGCTTGAACTCTTGCCGGCTGCAACAAAGCTGAAACGGCGACTAATCGCAAAAAGCCCGAAATTGGATACGGATCTGATTCACGACGCGGTACTGGATGCTCAAATGAAAGCTGCGGAAAGCTATAATCCGCAGGCGTCGGCGCTTATGACATTGAAATCGTTCTTCCACAGAATTGCCATGCAACAACTGGCGACGGCGATCGAGAGAAGCAATGCCCTGAAGCGCGGAGGAGAGGATGTAGTGCTTAATCAGGAGCGTCTTTCCGCGGGCAGGATTGAAGGTTCCGAACGATCTTGGGAAGAGTTGCTGCCGGGCAGAAGGGATGATATAAGCGTTTTCAGGCGCTCAATACTTCTGCTAGCCTTAGAGCGACTCGGAATGCGCGAGAAGCTGTTGCTCGATCTATACTACTGGCGAGATATGCCAGTAAAAGAAATAGTGACGCTTACTGCGATGACAGAATATGCGATTAGGAAGAGTCTTGATAAGGCTCATATAGTGCTGAGAAATTCCCTCGAGGAATGGTCTGCGAGATTGCGTTCGCTATCAGTTCATTGACACCAGTAATGATCTGTGTCAAGATAGCGGCACAGTAGGTCTTCGCTCTTTTCAAGGAGGACAGGAGAAAATGTCTGTGCCAAATGACAGAAGTGACAAAACGCAGAAAAGCGGCCTAACGCAACTCATGCAGGAGTCGACCGAGAGATTACTTCGTGGTCTGGACTACTCTGTAATTCTTCTCCGGTATGGGGAAGATAGCGAGGAAGCCCGAGAGTTTGCTGAGATGAACCCGAAAGCGGTGTATGACCGCGAGTTTCTTTCTGAGGTGCTCCGCGATGTATTCAGTTCCAAAGAGCGGAAAACGCGGTGATCTCGGAAGAAGCGACGAGACTAAGTACGCAAGCCAAGCAGAACGCTACGCGAGCTTGGCTTTTTTTATACCTTAAATGCTCAAGTAATTCCACTCTCCGTGGCGAGGGGTCTATTTCGCCGCGCCGATCTAGCCGCTATCTTTCGACGTCGGTGCCGCTCCCGCTACCCGGCAGACGAGAGGCGCCCTCATCCGCCGGGCCCGGAGGCTCCTTGCAGCTAGCATCAGGGTTCTGGCCAGCGCACGGGTGGTATTCCTGGCGCTGTCGGGAGCGGTTGAAGGAAGGTGCAGGCAATGGCCATGCTGAAACTGAGGAACCCGTATTAGAAACAGTTTGCCAATTGGCTGCTAAGAGTCTATGTGGCTGATTGAGTGAAACCAAACCAAAATCCGCACAGGCGATGAGATCCGGGCACGACGAGTGACTGTGGAAATTGACCAGCTTCTGAATGATGTGATCGAGACGCTTTCGTGTCGTCGTTACAAGCAAGACCCGAAACGACCGGATGCCGAATCGCCGGTGAGCGGTCTTCTGTTGCCAAAGCCAGTGGTACCCCGCGCATTTCTTCGCAATTCGTCCCAAATCCGTCGTCCCTCTGTCGGATTCCAGGAAGTAGTTATACTCACGACCTCTGCATAGGAGGGTGAACATCGCGTCAGGAATGATTGGTATTGGCTGGGTCATCAACGGGTATCGCGGCGCCGCAACCATTCTCAGCTTCCGACTCTGTGTCCACGACAATAGTGTAAGATCGTCTGCCAACCGGGTTGCCAAAGTCAGGCAAATGCGGAAGTCATTGATCTGTTCAGTGTGTCGACTGAAGGCCTGCAATGCCCGGCGCGACACGCCATGATCTTGACTATGGTCAATGAACGTCCGCCGACCGGTCTGCGACAGTGCGTAGTGGTACTGCGATGATCCCTCGCCAAGTCGAGTTGGTCGAACATCACGGACGAGGAGGCCATGCCTCCAGAGTAGCGCAAGTCTCTTGCGTGTTCGGTGCAGTGATGGGAAGAATAGACGATGTACCTGATCGGTCGCCAGCACGCGGTACTCTTCCAATGCGCGAAGGAGTTCGCGGTCACGGTCAGTGACCTGAAGAGGCCGCACTTTATTGGTCGATTTGTTTCTGTGAGACTTCATAGTCAAAGAGTTTTCTTTCCTTCGCCATTGCCAGGTACGTTAGTCCGACAGCGACAGCGTCAAACATGTTCTGGTAGTACCGTTGTCGCCACCGGCGATCAGAGTTGAAATATGCCCGCAACTCTGGGAATTGGGCGGTGACGACCTTGGCAATTGTTCGCTTAGATGCTCGTCCATCGCCGCACACGGTCTTTCTTACCGTGTTCACTGCAAAACCGAAAACAGGGACGCTGCATTTCGACGTCATGGCCAGAATCCGTCGGATGACGATCATCACGGGACTCCCGAATGCAATTCCCGTAGGGCTGTTGATTTCAATGGCGATGGCATCGGGCTTCTTCTCGCATAGCAAGCGCAGCATGACGTCTTTCAAGACGGCGTAATTCGTGCGTCGTGGACGGCGGAGCGATTTCACGGCGAAATCGGTGAGTTGGCGGCCGACGAAATGGGCCATGCCGAACTCACGGTATCCGGGGTCGATGGCAATGAGGTTAACCTTGGTGAGCATACTTATGAAGGAGGTATATGAAGAGTGCACGACGAGACTTCTTGATGCGCCAGGATGGCATAGACTGCGCCGCGCGGAAGGCCCGGTACACGATGGCATGCGGGTTGGCGCAGCAGACCTGGCGGTAGAAAGGGAGCCGGACTTCGTCGTTGAAGGCGGTGGCAATCTCCAGTGCCAAGGCATCGGCAGCACTACGCGGAATGAGACGAAGTGGCTTGCTCTCACCCATGTCGCGTTTGCGTTAGGAGGTGTCGCTTCTGTGCGACGTCCTTCCGGATTGCGTCGTACAAGTCGAAAAAGAGAACCTCGACAGGGCAGCGGATGATTGCGGAGAGTTTCAGGGCATTCTCGAGTCTCGGGAGTTTCCGACCCTTTTCCCACTGGGCTAAGTGCGCGACGCTGCCTAATCCCGCGAGCTTGGCAACCTCGCAAAGTCTGAGATTGTTTCTCCGGCGGTAGAAGCGAATTTGATTTGGGACTGGAGCGAGACGTGGGTGTTGCATATGTGTTTTGTTTAGTTCGGGCACTATAGGCGGCACATAAAAAGGCCGCAATTGCCGAATTCGGCCACAGCGTGTGGATAACGGTGCAACAGACGCGACGATGGGCCTATATTGTCGCACTTGCGGAAAGATAATATATCCGTCACGGGCGAGCCGAGGCCTGCTCGCTGTCGGATTGCGGATTGACTGTATTGCGCGGTTTCACGACGGATAGGTCGTTACTCCGTACGGCAATCGCGCGCCATGCGGCCAGGACAAAACAACCGAACACCTACCGCTGCTCTGAAGCCAAAGCTTAGCGAGTCAGAGAGCCGTTGTGTGCAGGCGCGAACCCAGCGGGTTTCCGGAATCTCCCGTGCCGAACACCAAACCGCTACTTGAGCAAAACCATTTTGCGAGTAATAGCATGGTTGTCGGCCGTCACGCGGTAGAAGTACACGCCTGAACTCGCTGTCGCCCCGTTCAATCCCTGCCCGTCCCACGCCACCTCGTAGCTTCCGGCTGAGAGCTCGCGGTTCACCAAAAATGCAATGACCTGCCCGAGGGTGTTCACGACGTCAATCACTACATGGCCGCGCTTTGGAATGGAGAAAGTGAAGGCCGTGGACGCGTTGAATGGGTTCGGGTAGTTCTGCTGCAGTGTGAAGTCTGATGGCAGTACCCCGAAGTCAATTGCACGGACGTCCGTTGCTGAGCATGTGGTGTCGGGCAACCAAATGTTTCGCGATCCGAATACTGGGTCACCCGCTCTGATGAGGGGAGAGCCGCAGCTTGCGAGAACCGCATCGCAAGAACCAGGACTGCTGTACATCAACTCGGGGTCGGCTTTCAAGTTGAAGTAAAAGTCGCAGGAGTCCCCATTTGTATTCAACTGCACCATCTGGCCGAGGATCGGAATGCCCTGGTAGGCGACGAACCCTGGCCAGGTTCCCCAAACGTCGTTGTGGTGCACCGAGGATAGTGTGGTGGCCTGGATTCCGGGTCCGTAGCCGCCGCTGACAACGACAAGGTTATTCGCGACTGTTCCACCGTCGTAGACTTGAATCCCGCCGCTAAGGATATTTCCGCGCACCACGGATCCCCCGGAGACGACAAACCCTGCAGTGACGATGTTGTCGTGGCAATCGGTACCACCGGTGATGTATGCGCCAAGACCCCAGTAACCTGGCGGGCAGTCGCAGCCGAAGCGGTTAGCCCCGACATTGCTGCTGTCTCCGAATGTCCACTTGCCGTGACCGCAGAACGTGTTGCTGTCGGCGTGCACCCGCCGAGCGTCCAAGGTCCATGTTCCGGGCTCCGGCGGAGACGGTGATATTGTGACAGCGCAGTTCGTGATGCTGGTGCCGGGTGCCGTCGTCGCGGACTTGTTGGCTGTAACAGTGCTGCCATGGATACGTCCGGCCAGTGCAATCACTGACCCCTCAAGGTCGCACCCCTCGAACACCGAGCCGTTCTGCAGGAAGAGTGTAACTGCAGAAATCGTACTTGCTGTGGTCGAGCACGAAAGTACGAAGTCGGCTTGATAGGAGAACACGCTGCTGCGAACGATCGTACCCTTGATGTATTCCTTGTATCCATCCGAACCATCAAATCTAAGATCGCAATCCTCTGCGCTAATTGTCATGGCCGAATCGGGAATATCTAGCCCTCTGATAATGGAGTGCCGCATCGACATCATGCCCTTCAGCGGACGAGGATCGCAGTCGATGTCACCCCCCAAGCATTGCCAGTAGCTTAGCGTAATCGACGTTCCATGGAACCGCGCGATGGCACCGTTTGCCATCGTTATGGAATCGTCAGGAGTTCCCACTGCGTTTATGTAACTGTAGACATTCAGTTGCGGCTGGCAGCCCTGGCAAGGGAACTCAAAGAAGATTCGACAACCTGGTTCGATGGTGAGAGAATCGCAGTCGACTTGCGCGCCGCGGATGATATACGGACTCTCTGCGCGCTGGAGCGTCCGTGATCGCTGGAAACCTGTCGTCAGCAACGTTGGAATCTTAATTAAAGTGATAGGGCTGAGCGCAGTGTCTTTGTACGCAAATATCGTGGCGATACCTTTCGTCTCGAAGCCAGCTTTCGACGCACCGATCCCGTAGCCGCCAGGAGACTGGATAGTAACCTCGAAGTGTCCGTCTGCATCAGTAGTAGTCGACGCGTAAGCCGCAGGCGCTGGTCCTGGCTGAAACTCTACGAGAACGCCTGAGTGATTCTTCTGGTACTGCAAGTAGACGTAGCCGGAGATCTTCACCGTCGCCGCGTCGCAGGTTGGCACGAGGGCGGTGAACGACCACAGTGACAGTACGAATGTCACGGTGCAAAGTGCTTTAGCTATCATGTTGGACATGGCGTCCTCCTTTGGTTGATCGCATATCGGTGGCATCAGTTGTCACCGGCTGTCGTGACTTAAAAAGGATTCCGAGCGTGGTCTCGTAGTTGTGCTGCACGTCGGTGAGGCTCTCGGTACCGTACAGGTCCCAGGTCGTCTTGACCGATGCGTGACCAAGAATCTTCGACAGCGTCTCGATAGAGCCGCTTGCCCGCTTCCAATGTCGTGCGAAGCTGTGGCGAAGCAGGTGACACGTCACGGACGCGTACTTCGGATTGGGACTCCGTACATCCGCGCGGACTCCGGCCTGAGCCACAATCCGGTTGATCTGACGGGCTCCAAGAGCCTGTCCGGTGCGTGATCGAAACAGCGTGTTCTCCCGATCAGGTGTAAGCGCATCAAGCGCCAGAGCTAGTTCCCGCCGGACTGGGACCAAACGCGTCTTGTTCCCTTTCGATCCTCGAATCACAATGAGATTCCTCACAAAATCAACATCGCTTGCCATCAGGGCAGCTACTTCGGAGCGACGCATGCCAGTTTCGACCAAGAGCTGTATGAGAAGTCGGTCGCGCGGGCAGGGTGCCGCTGCGATCAAACGCTCCAACTCGGCAAGGGAGAGGTGGTACTCAGCGTTCGAGAGTTGGTGCGTCACTCGTTCGCGCTGACGAGTGAAGCGTCTGGCGAATGAACGGTACGTGCTCGCGCATGACAAAAACAACCGGCGCGGGAGCTTGCCGATCGAGGTCGAGTGTCTCACTCTTGCAGAAGTGGGACATTGGGTGACGACGCCTTCTGAAGGGCGGCCTCGTGGTTTTGCCTGAAGTTGGCTGCTATTCAGAGGATTAGGCGGTTAGTACTGTGGTGAAACCTGATGTCTTGACGAGATTCTTGAATGTGATAATGTCTAGATGAGCAGGAACAAGTACTGTAAATGTTTGAAATTGGAGGAGTTATGCGCAGCTAGAAACGTCCCACTTCTGCAAATATAGGACATTCGCGGGACAAGTCAATCAGTTTTTGTAGCCGAATTTTCCCACGAACTGATACTATCCACAGAAGTTGGCCAGCAGGAGACTTTTTCCTCTCTCCCGCAGTTGAGGTGGGACGGGTAGCATGGAATACATGCCTATCCAACAACGCCACATTGAGGAACTGAAACGGATATACCAGAAGCACTTTTCAGAAGGGCTTTCAGACAAAGACGCTTGGGCCATGGCGCACCGGCTCGTGAATCTGTACCGACTCCTTCTCAAGCGTGAGCAGGAACGCGAGAAAAAGGCTTGAACTTGTTAGCATTTGCCCTCAAATGGATTGGCTTAGTAGAACGACGTTGGAGCGTATGGATTAACAACTATGCCAGGAATCGCAATATACGCAAGGAAATCAACGGAATCAGAGGATCGACAAATCCTCTCCATCGACTCGCAGGTCAGGGAACTCAAAATGCTCGCTTCCCGCGAGGGTCTTCGCGTAGATCGTGTCTTAACTGAGTCCAAATCAGCTAAGGCTCCGGGTCGCCCTGTGTTCAACGATCTGTATAAGCTCATCCAAAATGGCGAACTTGACGGCATTGTCTGCTGGAAACTTGACCGCCTGGCGCGAAACCCCGTAGACGGTGGAGCGTTGATTTGGGCAATGGAAGAACGCAAGTTGAAGCACCTTGTGACGCCGCAAAGGTCGTTCAGCAATACCGGCAATGATAAGTTCTGGATGCAGCTTGAATTCGGTATGGCCAAGAAATACGTCGATGATCTCTCGGACAATGTCAAGCGCGGTATTCGGGCACGGCTGCATCAAGGTTGGATGTCTGGCTTGCCGCCGTTGGGTTATCTCAATGACCGAAACAACCGAACGATTGTGAAGGACCCTGAACGCTTTCCGCTCATTCGTCGAATGTGGGACTTGATGCTCACCGGCAACTTCACACCCCCGCATATTCTCAAGCTTGCTAACGAGGAGTGGGGCTTAAGGACTCGAGAGTTCAAGCGTTTAGGTGGCGCGCCGCCTGCCTTGTCAACAATCTACAAAACCTTCAAGCATCCGTTTTACTACGGCATGATCCGCCACAATGGTGAGTACCTTAAGGGAGCGCATGAACCGATGGTAACAAAGGCGGAGTTTGATCGGGTGCAACAGCTTCTGGGCGTCGAGACTAGTCCCCGACCAGAGAAGTACGATTTCGCGTTTACCGGCCTCATCCGGTGCGGCGAGTGTGGCGCTTCGATCACTGCCGAGCACAAGCTAAATCGCCAGGGTCACCGCTATGTCTACTACCACTGTACACGGCACAAGAAGAACACACTGTGCAAGCAGAAGGTGATAGAGGTGAGGAAACTCGAAGCACAGATTTCAGCATTTCTAGAAACAATTACGATTCACCCGGACTTCTCGCAGTGGGTGATAAACCTAACGAGAGAAATCCATGCCGAAGAGATTACCAAGGACAAAGCTTCGTTTGATTCGCTTAACCGGCGCTATGCCGCCTGCAAGGAAGAGCTCTCCGCGCTGGTTGATCTACGGCTGCGTGGATTGCTTAATGATGATGAATACTTGGGGAAGAAGCAGGAACTTGAGAATGAACGGGTGGCGATTAAGGAATTGCTCACAGATTCCGATGATCACGTCGCCCAGGTGGTGGACCGCTGCATCGAAGCATTTGAGTTTGCGACCATTGCCAAACGGACCTTCGATGAAGGTGACAATGATGTTAAACGGGCGTGTTTGCGGTACCTTGGTTCGAACCTTTCGCTTTGCGACGGAATCCTTAGTATTCACGCGCAAGAACCGTTCATCATGATGAAAAAGACTCTCGATTCCCCTCGTGCGAAAAGCTTCGTGCTCGAACCCACGCCTTTCAGCTACAGTCAGCGAAAGAAAGTGCATCCAAAATCCGCGATTAGCATCTGGTGCAGCCTGGTGCACGATGTTCGAACCTTCTACCAGAATAATCGTACCACACCTACCTTCAAAGAGCTTCTCGATATAGTGAAGAAAGAGCGCGCTTCAAGATGCCAGCATAAGAAAATATTACAATTGCCGGAGACGGCAATTGCGGTAGATACTACAGTCAAGTATTGATCAGGCGGCCTTGAGACGCATTTCCAGTTTCTCGACGCGCATTTCTACATCTCGAAGGTGCTGACGCATGACGACGAATTCCTGATTGAGATCAGTGTAAATCTTCGCGAAGCGGTCGACTGACGTCGTGAGGGTAGCCAAGTTCTCTCGAACCGTAGCAATCTCCTTTCCCTGTTCGTCAATACGGGTCGTCATCTCATCGAATCCTCGTTTGACAAAGCCGATAATCTGCTCGGTTTGTGTGGCAAATCGTTTGTCGAGTCGCTCATCAAGCTGCTCTATCGTAAGGGTACTCATAGGTAGAATGAACTGTAGCGACAGTGGAAACGTTTGTCAATCGGCGAGGCATAGGCTTCTTTGTCCCCACAACCAGGGAGGAAAAGTTGCCTATTTCGACAATTGACTGCGCCTGTGTCCACAGTACGCTGCACTGTACGGCGGCGGAGCTTCCTCACGTTCACCTCGCCGTAGAAAGGAGGTGATGCACGTTGGACTACCCGAGATGCCATGCACCGCTACTGCCAGGTCTTCCAGCGCCTAGTCGAGACGAAGAATCTACCGCTGCAAGACGAGCTCTTCTTGGAAAGTGAGCTCGATGCGCTTGCCCCCTTCGTCCATAGGAAATTGGACGATGCCGGTGAGGAGCGTTGGCGGCAGCAAGCCTTAGCTGAGCTCCACACCTACCTGATGGGTGAGGATGTCCAGCTGAGCGGTTTGCACGGCTAAGAACCGGGGTCACCGATTCCCTCTGGGAGTTACGAATTCGTAACTTGTGCACAATGGGGAGGAAAAAGTACTCTAAGAAGCAACTTTTCCGCCCGGTGGTGCGGCCTAGTGCACGATGTTCGAACCTTCTACTGGCACCATCGGTTGGAGTATGGATTCTTGTGTTTACCGAACATACTGAAATATAGCATTTCTACTCAAAGGCGGCAGGAGGGAAAACCCATGCCAATTAACCACTGCTGACGAAAGAATGCCCTGAAACATTCTGTATCGGGGGAAGAAGTGTCGAGTTCTCTTTCGCCTCGTCACATTAGAAGACGCACGGGCACTATGTCAGAAGTCTCCGGAAATTTTTTTCCTTTGTACAATCTTCGGAAACGCTGCAACCAATCACGATCTGAATGAGCCTTCCTGGAATCACAACGACTTGGCCGCACATGAGCCATTATTTGCTCAGAATGAATCACTAACAACCATGGCAGGGTTCCTGCCCGGATCTAAATATGTAATTAACCAGGTAAACCGCGTCGGCGATGTTGCACTTCCCGTCGCAATTTACGTCGCCCGCTCTCGTGTCAACTGGCGTGGCGCCGCCGGCGAACATGTACATAATAAGTGCGACGGCATCGCCAATGTCGACTTGGCAGCTTCCGTCAATGTCACCGCATGCGAACTCGATACAGGGCGACGGAAGGACACTGTAACCCTCTGAACTTGCTTCAAGAATCCCTGTCGAGAGATCGAAATGCCCGCGGATTTGGCTCCGGCAGTGCACTGGGTCACCCTCCGGAAACAGGTCGTTGAACAGTACGGACTGGACGATTGCCTCGACGAATCTGCTCGAGCGACTGTACTTCCCGACGTGAATCGCTGCTGCCGCAGTATCGAGCCGCACGTGATTGATGCCCGTAGATTTACCGCTTACCTGAACAGCGGGGCCATCAAATTGGTATTCCGTGATCGTCAGGTCAACCGTGTCGGGATGCCCAGTCGATTGGGCATGGAGTCTTAGCTGGCCGGAGAAATCAGAGACATATAGCCGCTCGCCGCCAAGGAAGGCGGGCAGGTCATAGTAGATTGTCCGAGGTTTGGTTTCATCGAGCACGAATGTCAGCTCTGCCGGAAGATTCGGAATTGGCAGGGGCGTTGTATAGAAGAGCACTGGATCGTGTTTGATTTTCTGCTGCGGGTTATTGCAGGACGAGAATTGACCACAGTCGAGCCAGCCGCCGATGTAGAGTTGGCCGTTGTCCTGCTGGCAGTTTGCCGAGGTATAGCCCGGAGTTATTGGCAAGCAGGTATTTCCTCCGAGGCAGCAGATGGCTTTCTCCATAATGAGTAATGGATGCTCATTCACCGATAGCGAGAAATATTCGATGCCGCCCCCATCGGAAACGTGTGCCGCGATGAGGTTGCTACCTTGGTGGAGATAGGACGTGATGTCCGCATCGGGGGCGTGGTAGTTGACGGAGCAATTGTATGGCGGATTCACGCACGCGTCGGTGTGACAGCCACTGCCCCACTCGCCGACGAATTGACCGTTCACGTACAGCGTGATGGCATTGTCTGCGTGGAACTCCAATGACGCACCAAGGCCGCTCGCTGTGCCTGGGTACTCGTACCAGAAGCGATAGAATCGGTCACAACCATCACATCCCCACCCGGCGTCTGGCACTGCCACTGCACGCCACGGACCATAGCGTGGCGTGAAATCCGGTTGGTGCCATTGCAAGGCTCCGTCGACGGGTCCAGAGCAATCATTCGTTGGCACCGTCGCGACCCAGCCAGCTGACACAACGATCGGATAGTGCATCTCCCCCCATCCTGGCAGAACCGTGCCGTTGTGGGTCGGGCCGAAGTAGATCTTGTGATTTCCAGGCGTGGCGTTCAGATTGACTCTGCCTTGAAAATTGAAGGTGGCAATAGCACCAGGCGCGACGCTCGTTTCCTGCATTGTGCACGGAACGATATCCGTTTTCCAATTCACGTCGGGGTCCGGTGCATCAGGTGGGAAATTGAAGAAACTCTCGCTTGGTACGCCTGCTTCGTTAGTTGAGGCAAGTTCGACGTATGACTCAGGATGAACTATTGGATCGTTATGCCACGTAGATGATCCGGTGTTGCGATAGCGGACCTGGCAAGTTACAAGTTGGCCGGGGCCGTATGGGCCCACAGGCGAAATTGACTGGGAAGTAAATTCACAGGAATAGAACATATATGGGTTCTCATTTACCAAGAACGTCATAGGATCGAACCAGCATCCTTGTGGATTTGTCCAACAAGGATCGGAACTGTAACCCCAACTATTCATTGGTATTGAGTTGTTGCTATCCCAGATCCCGAAGTGAAGATGATCTGCTCGTCCCAGCGAGCAATCCCTTTTTGGCGTATAGACACCTATCTCGGCAATTTTTTGACCTTGAGAAACACTCGGTCCGTTTTCCGTGTACGTGGTGATCTGTTGAAATGCTGATGAGACGTTTTGGATATGCCCGTACTGCGCAATGAAGTAGTCCCCATTACTTTTCCTATGTCGCACGAAGAGTACTGCCCCGTCCCTGGCGCAGTTTCCACTGCCGCCCCCATAGGCAGTAGCACTTCCATCGTAGAAACATACCTGACCGTCCGCAATAGCGTAGATCGCATCTCCGGCGGTTCCATCAAGATCAGTTCCGATGTGGGTTCCACCGCTTCCGCCAAAGGGTTGCACCACGGTCATTGCCGCAAGAGGATTTGAGAAGCCTGTTGCTGCAACCTCATCAAATGCAGCAAGCGCGAGCGTAATGCACATCACCAAGAGCAAGTGTCGCATTGGAGACTCCTTTTTGCTAAGAGTTGATTTCTGTGTTGCCTTCGTTAATGTTCGCTGTTGACTTAAAGGCCTAGTTCGTGAACTTCAGAGTGTTGATCACATTGAGCGCATCCTTGTTTTGTTTAAGAAATCGTAGATCCACGAGATTGCTGCCTCTCGAAAAAACATAAGCAAAATCAAATCCTGTGTAAGATTTTTCGAGGTCTACTCGCTTACAAGGGATACCGGTGGCTATTGTAAAGTCTGATGAACCAAGGATGAATTTCTTGGCCCCACTACCAGTTGTGTGCATATCTTCCTTGAGAAACTGGTCAAGAGTTTTGTTCTCGTCAACTGCGATGAACAATCCCTTAGCCATTCCATCAGATGGACCGAGTGAGAGGGTTACAGCCTCTTGGGTGGATTGCTTACTTAAGTTGGTGTCTACCGAACCATCCAATTCTGAAATACGCCCCCAAGATTGTGGCACCCTAACGGAGTACCCGTACTTAGTATTTGTGTAAGTCTTCCACCCAGCTGCGTCAACATTTGCATTGGTGATTGAAGTAGTGTTGGCGTTTGATGTGCTACTTGTATTCACGGTCACATTTGTAACGGTCGCACCAATATTGTTGGTTATGGAATTAGTGTTAGTTCCTATATTCGCATTTACCACCAGATTAGCACTTGAGTCTGTGTTTGCGGTTGGCCAGTAGTGAATAAAACCTGCGACTGCAAATATTGCAATGACAATTAATAAAATCCATAGGGCTCGGTTCATTCTTTTGGGGGCGTGTTGAGGTAGGTTTTCCATATGATGAAATGGTTAAGGGTCGCTGTTCCCATCCTTGCACCATAGACCAAGACCGTCAAGTTGGAGAAATGGAGAAATAGACCGTGTGTCGTTAAACCAAATAGAGCATTGAGTGCGGGAGCCTTAGATACTCTTACTGGTAGCAATTATTCTTACTAAAGAGCGTAATATGCCAAGAACGGAACTCTCAAGACCTTGGACTATATCGATGCTCCAATGGGGGAGAACTTGTTTAACGATTTCTTGCACGACACAACTGTGGTTGGCAATTCTTGCACGCTTCAGAACAACTGTTCACAGTATACGGTTACAGGTATGTCCGGAATTGTGGCAAAGTAGATGTCGCTTAAAACGGAGGGGGAGTTACTGCATGATGGAATCGCTACTTCTGCAGATAATCGCCAAACGCGGACACCAGGACAGCAGGCAACTCTGATATAACAGTGTCAAAGGCCGGCAACTCGCGAACCTGGTGAGCGATTCCTGGTCTCCAGAAGTCTCGTGCCGCCCGAATTCGCATCGGATTGATAAAGTCATTTACTGATTTTGGTACTTCCAAGTCTTTTGACTCGAGCTTTACGACAAACACCGACCAGACCTTTGGCAAGTCGAATTCTTGTCTCCGGTGCTCTAGCAAAGCCCAGACGTCGTAGAAATCACGGCTCTTTCCGCGCTGTAATATACTCCGGAGCTTCTCAGCAAGTATCTCGTTGAGCGAATACGCAACAAGCGTGCAAGGCGAATCATCCTGATAGGAAGCAATCAACGACACAGATCGAGGTGCTTCAACGATTTGCTCATCCAATGAAATGTCCACTCGGATGTTGTTCTTCTGCCCGCTTGTTTTCTGCAGCGGTCCGTCGTATCCAAGTTTCAGTTGCGCCGAGACAATGTTTTCGCCCTTTCGGGGATACTGCGAATATTCGATCACACGCATGGTACAACCCACGGTATCCGTTATGGTCTGCGTGGTGCGTTCGAAAAGACCCTTAATATCTCGGGATGTCAGTTTGACTCTGCTCGTGAAGTCAAGGTCCTCGGAGAAACGCCAATCAGGGAAATAGCATTTCTTCAAGACTGTGCCTCCCTTGAACACAAGCGATTCGGAGAAAAGCGAATCCCGACTCAGAGCGATCAGAGTCTTGGTGAGGACATAATCCTTCTCGATGATGCCTGCATCGATGCCTTCATTACCGCTGATGGTGCGAATGTCGACGGCGCGCAGCATAGACCTAATGACTTCTCCATTCAGTTAACCCCTCGGGATCCGTGTTCACGAGCACTCTCCATTCTGAGGAGTATCTTCCGTTTCTGTCCCCACCTGGATTCAAGGGCACGTATCCCGCGGTGAGGTGCTTTGCGAGTTCGCGGCGGACATTCGCTTTCTTGATTTCCAGGGCGTCCATGAGATACCCTAGTCGCTTGTTGATAGCGCCATTTTCCGTGCGGAGGGCATAGCTGATCAGCTTGTCCCAATCGAATTCGTTCCTCCCGTTCCAGAGACCTTTCGCGGCTTCCGTGATATCGCCGCAATATTTGGGTAGGTCAAGGCAATCGACAATGGCCTTTTCCTTTTCTGCGATGACGATCTTGCGGTCATTTCTCCACTGTTCGGAGAAGCCAAAGAACCTGTTTGGTCGGAGGTGGACAAAAAGGTAGCGGATGCCACCTGCGAGCAATTCGCGTTTTTTCTTCGTCGCGGCAATGAACACGGTCGAGGACACCTGCTCAGTCCAGCCGTAGAAAGAGAGAGCAGTCCAATAGCTCAGATACGATGGCTCGATTAGGCGGCTGCCGACTATGATGCCTTCTTCCATATACTTCTGGGAAGCCCAAGCTTCGACAGGCACTAGGAGATATCTCCCCTTTTCAATGCGCACGAGCTTTTTTTTGGTGGCAAGCTGGCGCACCAATTTCGAAGCAAAACTGCTTGAAATGCTCAGTGCCATCGAGATTTCAGCAGTCGTAAAGACACGCTCGCCGGTAGCTCCTAGAGCGGCAAGAAGTTCTGCTTCCTTTGGTCCAATTCCACTAATCATAATCTGTGGTACTCATAAGACTCATACGGTCTGAATTGTACCACAGACTATCATTGCAGTCAAGATAAATTTCTGGTTATCAAATGGGGTACAGTCTGTACCCCTGTCGACGATTACCGCTATCCTCTCAACAGTGCTGGATCACAAGGACATGTACAATTTGTACTTATCTTTGCGACGAAGGGAGCTTGACGTAATACCGCAAAAAAGTGATTGCGCGAGAAATCTTGCCCCTAATATTCATTTCAGGAGAAAAGGACAAGCCCGAGACGAAAAACGAATTCTACGACCAAAGAAGGTCAGGTCGGGTGACTTATGGTCGCATTAAGACCGGTCGCCCGTATTTCTGAGAATGGGCAGGAGCGCCACTCTTAGGATCAACTCGCTGTTACAGTTAGAGAGACTATCATTCTGGCCACAGCCTTCGGCTGTGGTGAGTGGGCTCACTTACCTGAATCGCCGAAGGACTCAGTTTGCTCTTGGTCACAGTTTAGGGCTGACGCGATGAAATGCGAGCTTAGGGACTTGCTTTGAATTTGAGGAAGAAAATTGTATTCAAGAAGGCAATGCTATGACAAACCATAGGGTGCAATTTGAGATCGCTGGACATGCGGCAATGTTTATGCGACCGGACACAGGGTCAACGCCAATATCCTACCCTGCCCCCACATATTCGGCAGCAAAGGGGATGTTCGACGCGGTGCTGCGGCTCAGGTCAGTATACATCAAGCCGCTGAAGGTCGAGATATGTAACCCTGTCCGGTACGAACGCTACGTGACGAACTATCATGGGCCTCTCCGTAAACCGGGTACCAACAATTACCAATTGATCGCAACTATTCTTGTCGATGTCTGCTATCGCGTGTATGGCGAAGTTGTGGTTAAGCGGAGCACGCGTGGCAGTGGCAGAAACGCGACGAGAGAACGGTCGCACTTGGAAGAACATGGCAAGGCGTTTGTTGACAAATTCTACGCGAGGCTCAACAACTTCCAGAACTTCTATGTCCCGTGTCTTGGCTGGAAGGAATTCGTTCCGAGCTATTTCGGGCCCATACGTGAGAAAGATGCACAAGGAAGGCCAATCCAGCCGGACGCCACTATTGATGAGACAATCCCTTCTATGCTCTATTCAATGTGGGAGAACCGTGAACTTCAATCCGTTTTTGTTCAGAACGTTAGAATTGAGCGCGGTGTTTTGTGCTATTCCAAGGGAGGGCATGACCATGCTCAGTGAAGGGTTCATGATCTTACAGGCTTTGCATGCTGCGAAAATCCCATTATCCGCGGACAATCCCAGAATCAAGGATGTGGTTCCGTCTGGCGGTCCTTGTCTGCGTGTCCGCCTGGGCCATGGAGGAATCGTCTCTGGCGTGGATGAAATCACAGCCGATGAGTACGCTAACTTGTGGATTATCGTTAGAACAAGCGATGGGAGTTTCCCGGTCGTGAGGATCAACAAGCCATTGTATACGGTTGATGCCAGTCTCCTTAAAGATATCTCTGCTGCAAAAGCGCAAGAAAGGAATGCGCAGCCTGGGCAGATTGCAGAGAAGTGTGTATTTCGACAACAAGACGCAAACGCATGGCCGTGGGCAGATGCAAGAGCAAAGGCCACCGAGCTAAAGGCAGGGCTTGAATTGCAGGAACTTGAGACAAATCGAGTATTGCTGGAGTTTGTTGAGCGATTTCTCAAATCCACCAACGATCCCCAAGGGTTGCTGGAGACAATTGACCAGAAGTGCATAGAGGGATTTAGCAGCGGTCGGTGCAGTGAAAAACTGATTCTGGCATTAAGAGCGGGTAAGCTTAAGAAGAACAATATCGTCACACAAGTTCAGCTGGCCTTTGACTGTGAGCAGAATAGCTCAATATACGAGAAGAATACTCGCGCATGTGCGAGCAACGCTTTGCCAACTCAGGCATCTGCTGGGAAGATGGCAGGCGCGCCGTCCATTGGCCGTTGTGCGTATACTGGTCGCGAAGGAAATCTTCAGGCAACCGCTTTCCCTCCCGTACCGCTACCGATCATTGGGAAGAAAGGTTTCTCGCTTGTGTCTATGTTCAGTGCCGCTCCATGCAACACCCGGTACGGGCTAACCGATACAGCGATAGTCCCTGTGGGTGAATCCATCGCCAAGGACGTGTTTAATGCATTTCGCCATGTTTTGTCCGACGACAGAAAAGGTAAAACATGGCGAGGTGTTGCGAGGGGCGAGTATGAGAAACATGGTAAGAAGAAGTTCGAAAAACAGGACCTGCTGATTGTCTATGTTGATGGCATGCCTGACATCCCTGTGGAGGTTGGAAACATGTTTGGCACAGATCAGGACAGCATCGCAAAGCAATTCGAAGCCGATGCAGGAACGGTCTGCAATGCTCTCAAAGGAGTTGTCAATCAAAGACCGGAATCAAAGCTGAATCTGTTCGTCATCCGTGATGTTTCACAAGGGCAGGCGCAGGTTGTTCTTTCTGAATCCTTCAGCGTTGAGAGGTTCTTCAAGGCAATTGAGCAATGGCAGCGAGCGGTCAAAGGAAACCTGCCTCCCATTGAGGTGCTGTTGCCGCCAAGCCAGAGAGGCGAGAAGGGGGGCATTGCCAGCCCGCCTGTTCCGTATCCTGATGAGATAGTCAAGATACTGTCCCGGAAGTACATCTCGCTCGGGCTTGACGCTCGGGATGTCAGGGGTGTCAGCTTTGGCGAAGTGCTTGACTTCATGCTCAGGAAGGAAGGGAGATGGAAAGATACGTGCCAGAAGATGCTAGACCTGGCTTTGCAGGACTATGAGCCGCTACTTGTCGGCCTCTTTGGTGCGAAGCACAGTTGCGATCAGGAGCGATTCCAGAAGTATTCATCAGGTTCGAGAAAGGATGCCTTGCGGGCAATCAGTCTGCTGGGGCTTCTGTTGGATGCCAATAACCGAAGTAAGGAGAGCTATATGAAAGATGCTGCGTTCAAGATTGGAGGATTTCTTGCCTTGGCAGACATCCTCCACAAAGACTATTGTGTCGTAGTCCGCAACAACTCATTGCCGCCTTCCTTGATAGGCAATGCAATGATGCCTCGTGCTTTCGACAATCCTCGGCTCGCGGTCGAAGACCTTGCAGACCGGATGAGGGTCTATACCGGATGGGCGAAGACCACACGCGAACCGGAGGCAGGTAGCACCGATGAGACCAGTGAGCAGAAAAGGATCGCCGTGCGGGAGGCCAGGAAGACGCTGGTCCGCTATGAACCGCTGGCAAAGACATTGCATGACATCGGTCTCCCAGAGCAGTGCAGCGGGACGATGAAGGCGGAGATACTGCTTGGATATCTCGCATCAACCAAAGGACTTGAATCAGAAGCCAATTAGAAACTAATTAGGAGGTTTACCCATGGCAGAAATTAAAAGGGCTACAGGACTATTGATCATTGAAGTACGAAACTGCAATCCCAACGGCGACCCGGACAGAGAGAGCGACCCGCGGACTCGGTCGCATGATGGCAAAGGAATCATCAGCGGCGTCTCATTCAAACGCAAACTCCGTGATTTGGTACAACCGGACTTGAAAGCTTCCGACCGGGGGGATGTGTGGAACGTAATATGTAAGACATTCACGCCAAATCTGGATCCCGACAAGTACTATGTTCTGGAGAATAGGGGGCGCGACCGCGACGAGATCACAGCAATGAACAAGCAGGAGTTTCAATCACGGTATTGGGATGCCCGGGTATTTGGCACCACGTTTCTTGAATCCTTCAAAGATGCCGCCGAGCGAGAGAAGAAAGAACATTTTATCAGAACCGGAGTGGCACAATTCGGACTGGGTCTTTCAGTCGCGAAAGTAAGAATTGAGCGAATGACTAACACGAACAAGTCCGGGGTCCAAAGCGATAAAGATCGGGGTATGGCGCCGTTGGGTGACCGACATGTTGAACATGGGGTGTACTGCATGCCCTTTTTCATCAATCCTTCTGCGGCAGGCAAGAGTGGTTGTGACGCGCGCGATATTGAGCTATTGCTGAAGTTGCTGAAGCCTGCTTATGCGAATACAAAATCAACTGCTCGGAACCTCGTCGAGGTCCGCCATGCATGGTATGGCGAACATGAGGACTCGCTCGGGTCGTTCTCGGAGTTTGCGTTCATTGATGCGCTCACGCCATCAAAGAACGACAAGAACAATGATGTTCCCTCCTCTCTGAGCATGGATAAGGAGTACGATGTGCCACAAGCCCTTCCCGATACGCTCAAGGATAGGGTGAAGAACTTCTGCGACCTCTCTGTGAATCTGCCGGATTGGTGCAAGAATGCTTGAGCCGCTTGCCCATAGTCCGCATGGCGATAGTCCAGCGCAGACATACCAGAAGCACGTTTCTGGAGTTGAAGGGCGGGCAGTGGAGAATGCGCTGGCGGCCGCGGGTTTCTATTCCGGGGATAGAGTTCGCTTTGTCGAGACGGTCAAAGCGGCTGGCGTCTACCACGACCTTGGGAAGCTGGACGAGGCCAATCAAGTCGTTCTGAAAGGCGAGTCAAAAAAGAAACTTCCAGTAAGGCACGAAGACGCCGGAACAAAGGCGCTGCTTCTCTTGAAGAGACAAGAATCCGCGGTGATTGCTGCAGCTCATCATGCAGGTCTGTTCAGTCAGGAGAACGAGCGACAGAAGGGCAATAAGCCATTTCGGATTCTGGAAGTATCAGAGCATGTAGACTCTCGCCTTGTCGAGTATGTCGAGAAGCACACAGCCTGCGGCTTGCCAGTGATGCCGGCAACACAGAATTCGACGAGCTTAGACAAGTGCGGGTTTACGCGCAGGCTTGCCTTATCATGTCTGGTCGATGCAGACTACTTCGACACTGCTTGGCATTATGGCCAAGAGACGCATGCAAAGCAGATACAAACGAGATGGTCTGAGCGGATTCAGGTGTTAGATCAATATGTGTCGTCGCTTGGCGGGAAGGATGCCAAGGCCGATGGCAAGCGAAATGCGGTCCGACAGGCGTTCTATGACAAATGCAAGAGCGCCCCGCTATCTACGAGCAGGTTCCTTGCCTGTGATGCACCTGTAGGTACAGGAAAGACCACGGCCGTGATGGCCTACCTGCTCAGAGTGGCACAGGAACAGAACCTGCGGCATGTGTTTGTCGTCCTTCCCTATACAAATATCATCCGGCAGTCAGTCGATGTGTACCGGAAGGCTCTGGTCCTGCCTGACGAAGACCCTGACGAGGTGGTCGCTGAGCACCACCATCAGGCTGACTTTAAGGGTGTTGATCTGCGGGGAATGGCTACGCTGTGGAGAAATCCCATCATTGTCACAACTGCCGTACAGTTCTTCGAGACACTAGCGTCGAATCATCCCGTACGCCTTCGAAAACTCCATCAACTGCCCGGAAGTGCCGTGTTCGTTGACGAGTCCCATGCTGCTGTTCCTCTTCACATGTGGCCTCAGATATGGGAGTGGTTTGGCGTCTTTACAGAGAAATGGCGGGGGACTGTTCTCTTGGCTAGTGGAAGTCTATGTCGGTTCTGGGAACTTAAGGACTTCATCACTTCCGCAGCAGGCAAACAGCCCGTGCACGATGTTGTCGACACAAGGCTCGCAGTGGTAATGCATTCGAAGGAGAGCCGTCGCGTCGTCCCCAAGAGGGAAGTAAAGCCGTTTACCGGAGAATCGCTTGTCGAGTGGGTTGCAGGCAAAGCAGGGCCGCGCCTTGTCATCATGAATACGGTGCAGTCCGCTGCCATTCTTGCAGACAGCATGAGGAAGAAGGGTCTCAATGTCCTGCACTTGTCAACGGCTCTTACGCCGATCCACAGAGATATGATCATAAAGCGAGTGAAAGAGAAGCTCAAATACCAGCATGCCGATTGGACGCTCGTGGCGACAAGCTGTGTCGAAGCTGGAGTCGACTTCTCCTTTAGAACAGGGTTCAGAGAATCCTGTTCGGTTACAAGCCTCATACAGACTGGCGGCCGTGTCAATCGTAATGACGAATACAAAACCGCTGAAGTGTGGGATTTCCGGGTCTGCGATGCTCCTCTCTATAACGATAACCCCTCGGTCGCACTATCAAAGAAGGTCTTGGACGGAATGTTTGATGAAAACGCATTCGACCAGTACGACCTAAAGGCGATTATTGAGAAAGCATTCGCACGCGAAATGACTGACCGCAAGAACACAAGGGCTCGTGAGATCCTTACAAAGGAACGCGAGATGGAATACCCTGATGTTGCCAGATTATGCCGCGTAATCGACAGTGACACTCGAATTGTTCTGGTTGATAGGGATATAGCTGGAAGACTGAGAAAGGGGTGTCGCATAACACCCAATGAACTACAGAGGCACTGTGTTCAGTTGTGGGCATCGAGGATTGAGTCTCTCCGGCTTAGACCCCTTTTTGATATGTCGGGGGACGAATATGGCTTGTATGTATGGGAGTATGATTATGATCCGGATTTTCTCGGCTACATGCAGGGAGTACTGCAACTTCTGGAGATAAGTCGAACAGGTTTGGCAATTGTATAGCGTGATGTTTACTGAAGATGACCTGCTTCCCATCTCGGCTCTGCAACATCTTGCCTTCTGTGAGCGGCAGTGGGCTCTGATCTACCTGGAGCAGGTGTGGTCGGATAACCAATTGACGGCAGAAGGGCATCTCGATCACGAACGCGCCCACAGAGAAGAGAGCG
>CAIVAP010000148.1 GCA_903903945.1 uncultured bacterium
ACACCGGGTTGGGATCAATATTACGGCTGGGGCAGGGTGAATGCCGTGAGGGCGCTGATGATGAGTTGTGCTTCTTGCGGTGATGCTAATGATGATCGCACGGTTAACATTTCCGATGCCGTCTACCTTATTGCGTACATACACGCCGGTGGATACCCTCCGCAACCGAACATTGGAGTCGGCGACGTGAACTGCGATGGCGCGGTCAACACCTCGGATACAATCTACCTGATCGCCTACATCTTTTCCGGCGGTCCGCCGCCTATGATCTGCTACCAGTACACTTATTGAGGTTTGCTGGTTCCTTCTATGCCGCCGATAGCAGAAGCCCCGCCTTAATCAGACGGGGCTTCTTAGTTACGCAATCGCGTCGGCATCCGGCAGTAGTCCATCCTGACCGTCCGCTTAATAAACGCGAAGATGGTCATTTTCGCCTTCACGAATTAGTATCTCGCACTATGACCGTCGATCTTTAATAGCCCCAGAATCTCGCTTTGACATTCCGTCACAGAGTAGTATCATTGTCCGATGTCCCGATCGCTTTCATCCGTAGCCACTCTACTGATCTGCGCCACACTGCTGCTCAATGTCGGGTGCAAATCGTCCGAACCGACAGTCGCTGGTTTCATCGCCTACACTTCTGTTGATGTCGGCTCCAAGATCAAATGGCGCAACTGGGATGATGCCGCTTTTGCCGACGCGCAAAAGAGCGACAAACTGGTTTTCCTGTTTCTTACACAGGCCTGGTGCGCGCAGTGCGACGAAATGGAAACACAAGCTCTAAACACAGACAAAGTTGCTGCGCAGATTAATCAGGACTACCTTCCGATCAAAATCGATGCCGACCGCTATCCCAATCTCTATGACCACTATTACTTTCCCGGCTATCCTTCCTGCGTCGTGTTAACACCTGACGCCCGCCTCATCGGCGGTGGCACTTACCTGCCGGCCGATTCGCTCACGGTTCTCCTGACGCAAATCAGCAAGTACTGGAAAGATAATCGTCCCGTCGTGCTTGCTCAGGCCGACAAGCTGCAGAGTCTTCTTGAGCAGGCAATAAATAAGCGCAAACCCCAGCCGCCTACCGATATAGCGTTGATGCTTGCGGAAGCTGCGATCAGAAAGCAGTATGATTCTACCTTTGGCGGTTTCGGCACTCAACCCAAATTCCCGCAACCGGCCGCAAATGACTTCATGTTCGGAGCCGTGGGTCCAACAGGTGGGTTGCTGTTCAAAAATATCATCGTCAAGACTATGGATGCGCAATTGGCTCTGCTTGATACGGTTTGGGGAGGCTTCTATCGCTATGCCGCCTTTGCCGACTGGAGCGGAGCCGGTCACGAAAAATTGCTCGATCCCAATGCCCAACTCTTGAGCAACTACCTTGACGCTTATCAACTTACGCACAACGAAAAATACCGACAAGCCGCTGAACTGATCATCAAGTACCTCGACCGCTTTTTGCGCGGCAGCGACGGCTGGGGATTCTGTACCAGCCAGCAGGGCGCAATCAATGTCGGAGGTAAGTTCGCCAATTCGCAGGAGTATTTCGCTCTGTCCGACGAAGGCAGATCGAAACAAGGGACTCCCGCTGTCGACAAGTCAGTATATACGGAACTAAACTGCCAGGCCATCCGCGCCTACTTCAAAGCTCAACGCGTTCTGGGACGACAAGACTGCGGTGATTATGCCGCCAAATCGCTCGATCAGCTTTTGATCAACGCGAAGGGCCCCAACGATGGACTCTACCGTGATCCGTTGCGCACCGCGCAGTCGGCGTTCGGACTATTGCCCGATCAAATTGCCGCCTTCAGTGCGCTGCTTGATGCCTACGAAACCAACGGCAGCAAGGAATACCTGACTCGCGCGCAAGCGATCGCGTCGTTCATAACCAAATATCTGGTTGACCGCGATTCCGGTGGTGTGCGCTATGAAACGTCGGTGGCCGGCAACCCCGGCAGAATGTCGGTCGAACTCAAACCCTTCAATCCCAACGCGGATGCCGTGGTTGCCTTCATGCGCCTGTACCACTTGACCGCCAAGGAAGAATACCGCAAAACGGCGGCTGATATCCTCAAATTCCTCTTCAGTGTGTCTATCAAAGAGGACGACTTGCGTCTCTGCAAATTGGCAAGCGCATATATCTGGAGTAGTCGCGCGCCCTTAAAATTCGTGGTGGTAGGGAAGCCCGGTGATGACTATCGCAGCTTGCTGCAGACGGCCCGGCGAACCTATTTCCCGCGACTGGTTGTGCTGCATCTTGATCCCGGAATCGACAAACTACAGTCCGGCAAACTTAAATTTCCGGTTGCCGATAAACCGACCCTCTATCTTTGTGTCGACACTCTGCGCTCCGACGCTATCGATGATACCGCTACCGTCGTCACCAAAATCAAAGACTTCCTGCGCCCCAAATGATGCCTGAGATGTATCTGCACCTTGCGCCATTCAACCGTCGTCTTTCGCAACTATCCTATGGTAATCGAATTGACAATTTCGCCCCTCGTGGGCGTTTTCTAATAAGCGAAACATACGTCTGCCTTTGCCGTATTGTCAATCGAGCTTGACCTTTTGTGGTGAGCAAAAGGTCTGGTTTTGTTCAAGGCAACATGTCAAATACTAATGGTAACAAACGTGCGTCTGTGTGCGCCTGCAAGACGGGCAGCCGAAACAAAAATCCCGAGATAGGGCAAAGACCCAAATGACCAAATTGCGACGCTGGCGAAAAATCGGCAACGACCTCAAACTCGAAGCCTACTGTCTCTATCTGGCTGCCAAAGACCCTCGCACCCCTTGGTATGCCAAGGCGCTCGTTGTCTGCGTGGTTGGCTACGCCCTTAGTCCGCTTGATCTGATTCCCGACTTCATCCCGATACTCGGCTATCTCGACGACCTGATCATCGTCTCATATGGCATGGCTCTGGCAGTACGACTTGTCCCCCGTGAGGTGCTTGATGATTGCCGCCACCGTGCCCCATTAACGATACAAACCGCTGTCCGTGCCGCTGTTTTCGCCGCCGGTGTAGTGGTATTCCTCTGGATTGTCATGATTCTGCTCACCATCGTCCTCGTCAAACGCCTGTTCTGATTCTGCGCCGTCAGGAACCCTGAGGCTGTCCCATAAGCGTGGTTTTGGCGGACGAACTGAAGATTTTTTGTAGGGGCGACCCTCGCGGTCGCCCGTTGACCCTTCATTCCACCAATGTTCATGCGGGTCGCCGCAAGGGCGACCCCTACATATTGTACGCCGTACTTGGCTTGCATGCCCAAAGCGAAACTTGTGGGACAACCTCTCCTTTCCTGACTGTCTTGTTCGGCTCGCTTTACTGCCAATTGTAGGAGCGACTTCAGTCGCGACTTATCAGCAAGAGGGCGTTCCCCGAGTCAATTACCCTCTTGAGAGGGGTTAGCGGCATGTGATCATTCATGTTGGCGGGATAGAGATAGCCGGCATAAGCATCGAACTCACCAACTTAGGGGGTACCGAGTGTTCCCGTTTCGTCACGTCTTGCGCCGGGAAGAAACACCTGCCGTGAGAGTTCACTCCTTTTTGCGACGTGTGACGTGACGGTCTTCTCTGCTTGTTTCTTGGCTGTAGGTCAGAAGCCCGACTCCGACAATGGCAGAATCGATCCTATTGTGCCGCGTGTCTGACAAGTAGAAGCAGGTCGTGCCCGAAGGGCACCTGACATTTCTGCTGTTCCCAGGCCATAGCTCAGAAGCCCGACTCCGACAATGGTAGAATCGATCCTATTGTGCCGCGTGTCTAACAAGTAGAAGCAGATCGTGCCCGAAGGGCACCTGACAATTGTATGGATTTCCATAACTGTCAGAAAATGATTCTACCATATTCCGGGAAACAGTCGATATCGAGTTTGTTTAGTATAAGCTACATACCCATCCAATTCCTCGTATAGCGTTCTGTCCTCTAGCGAAGTGCGAATTACGAATGATATTATTACTGCTACGGTTGGGATAAACGTCCATAAAGACCCCAACATTAATGGAACTCCTAATGCCCCGATAATAGTACCAGCATATGCAGGATGCCGAACGATTCGATATGGTCCGGTTGTCACTACACGATGTTTCCGATCAGTCTGAATGCGAACAAACTGTTCAAAGTGCTCGTTCTCTACCATCGCCCATATACCGAATACATAGACCACTGCAATCAAAACTGCTCCTATATAGACTGTGACAAAGGGCAAGGAAGACCATTTATATCGAATTGCATCAAATCCCGCAACTATGGAAGTGATCAGTACTAAGAGTAACCAGACAACTAAAAATACTTTATCATAAGTCTTTACGCCTTTATGTGAAACTCCTCGCTGTCTAAGCATTTCAGGTGCTTTTATTGCATAGATTATTAGGGCACATATTTCAATAGATAGACCATAGAGAAAGTAAATCCAGCCTCGTAGCCACTCTATCGTTCCAGCAGACACAAAGAGAAATAATGCGAATATGAAGCAAATCATCATCCGCTGAATAACATATCTGATAGCTGTATTCGAATTGGTATTTTGTGGGATATCGGTTGTTGTGGACATGAAACTCTCTTATTGTTTCGATCTATTGTCCGCCTAACTATTAGTTGTTAATAAATGGGGTTGGGCGACTGCTCTACCACCCGAATATATTGATCCGCCAGATATCGTTCTTGGTTACGAAAATGATCAGCAAAATCAGGAAAACGAAACCAATCTGTTGCGCAATTGAACGCGCTCTCATTGACAGCGGACGTCCTTTGATCTTTTCAATTATCAAAAACAGCGCTTGCCCGCCATCGAGTACCGGTATCGGTATCATATTGACGACGCCGAGATTGACCGAGAGAATCGCTGCCAGAAATAGCACTTCCACAAAACCGGTCTTGGCTGCTTCCCCAACGGCCTGGGCGATAAACAGCGGACCTCCTATCAACTTGGTTGACACCGATCCTGTCACGAGATCCTTGAGGAATTTGAAAATCGTCCCCGCATAGATATTCGTCATTATGAACCCTTGGTTCAGCGAAGGGAAGAAACCCATCGGCTTGTATGTCACATCCTGTCCCACGCCGATCTTGCCGAGCACGACAACATCCCCCTTCTCGTTCATCGTCGTATCGGATCTAATCTGCACGATCGCGCTTATCGTATCAGCCCCGCGCAACCAGTTCAGCTTCGCCGATTCTCCGGGGCGTTTGGTGATGATTCCGTACATCTGACCGAAAGAAGTAATCGAGGAGTCGTCAACCGCAATGAGGACATCTCCCGGCTTTAGGCCTGCCCCCTCCGCAGGCGTATTTTTCAGCACCTGACCGATCATTGCCTTGGTCTCGTCGATCACCGGTTCTCCCTTGAAGAAGTATATGCCAAAGAGAATAATGATCGCCAGGACATAATTCATTGCCGGACCGGCCAGAATCACTAACATTCGCATCCACACCGGTTTCGACATATACTCCCACGGCTCACCGCGTACTTCAGATTCTTCCGGCTTTTCTCCCGCCATTTTGACATAGCCCCCGAGCGGTATCCAGGATAGGCAGTACTCTGTATCGCCCCTGCGGAAACTGATCAGCTTAGGTGGAAATCCAAGCGAAAATGTCTCCACGCGAATGCCGGATGCTTTCGCCAACATAAAATGCCCGAGTTCATGGGCGAAAATCAACAGACCGAGCACGAATATGAACGCCACTATTTCTAACATGATAATTCTATTAACCTCTTCACCGGCTAAATGTTTCCGAGGCGATTAGTTCCTCTGTCCGTTTTCGCACCTGACGGTCTGCCTCAAATAATTCGGTTAGCGATGGCTTGGAGATCGTGACGCTTTCGATAACCATCTTATCCACTACGGCATAAATATCGGGGAGTTTAATCCTTCCGGCAAGAAAAGCCGCCACGGCAACTTCATTGGCTGCATTAAGGGTCAGCGCCGCCAATCCCCCCATACGCAACACCTTGTATGCCAGCGCTATCGCCGGAAACCGCTCGTGATCGACCGGCTCAAAATGCAGTGACCTCAACTGCCCGAAATCCGCGCGCGGCAATTCGGTCGCCAATCGCTCGGGAAACTGCAATGCATAGGCAATCGGCAGCCGCATATCCGGTGGTGACAACTGCGCAATCACTGAACCGTCGCAGAACTGCACCATCGAATGAATGACCGATTCGGGATGAATCACAACATCAATCTGCTCCGGCGTCACATCAAACAGAAAGTGCGCCTCGATGACCTCAAGGCATTTGTTCATCATCGTGGCTGAATCGATAGTGATCTTCGCCCCCATCGACCAGTTTGGGTGCTTCAGCGCCTCTTCAATTGTTATTGAACCAAACGTCTCCTTCGGACGATTGCGAAAAGGTCCACCTGAGGCGGTCAAGATAATCTTCTCGACTTCGTTTTGCCGTCCCGCCTGCAGACATTGGAACACTGCCGAATGCTCTGAATCGATCGGGATGATCTGCCCGCCGGTCTCTCGACAAACTTGTTTCAGCAACTCGCCACCGGCGACCAGCGATTCCTTGTTTGCCAATGCGAGCGTTTTTCCCGCCGCCAGTGCATGGTATGACACTTCCAGCCCCGCCGCCCCTACAATGGCGTTGACCACCAGATCAGCGTCCATGTCACGGATGATCTCCGCTAACGCCGCGTTGCCCACAAAGACTCGCGTTGACGCAGGCAGCGCTTGCCTGACAGTTTCCACGTCTGCGTGATCGCTCAAATGGATGGCAGAAACCTTGAATGTCCTTGCCTGCTCGATTAGCGATCCGACATTGCTGTGGCAGGACAACAACTCGACCCCAAACTTGTCAGCGTTTTTGGCAACGATGTCAAGGACATTGCGGCCAATCGAGCCGGTCGAGCCGAACAGAAGAATTCGCTTCACTTCTTCTCGTAGGCACGAAGTAGAAACACCTTCTTGAGCGGCCGATCGGGCGCCGGAAAGCCGTTTTGTATCATGACATCAGCTTTCCCCTCCCGCTGCAACTGCAACAGTTCGTCTTTCCATTGTGCATCCTGGGCGATCCGCTGCATCGGTCCCGATGTCGGAGTCTTGCCGATTTTCTGTACGACATCAAACCCGGCAATCGTCTTTCCGAAAACTGTGTACTTGTGGTCCAAATGTGGCGTTGGCGCCAGACAAATATAAAACTGCGATGACGCAGAATTGGGATCGCTGTTACGCGCCATGCCGAGCGTACCGGGATGATGCAGCGAATCGTTAAACTCCGCCGCCACAGTCGTATCCGCACCACCTGAGCCGTCCCCCTTGGGATCACCGGTTTGAATCATAAACCCATCGATCACTCTGTGGAAGATTAGCGAATCGTAGAAGCCCCGTCTGACCAGACCCAGGAAATTTTCAACATGCTTCGGCGCCACCTTGGGGAACAGCTCCAGTTCGATTTTTCCCTCGGAAGTCTCCAGCACGACCACCGGATTTTTGCCGGGACCGATACATCCATTAGTAACCATAATACCTGCCGTAACCAGAATAAGAATTGGCAATATCGCTTTCATCGCATCTCCTCTTAGAGCGTTTAGACATAACCGAGGCGGAATATATGGGTTATATGCACGCTGTCAAACAAAGTTGCTTCCAAAAATCACCCCAATCGCGGACGTGCGCCGGTCTCTTTTTTGGCTATTGGGGGTTGATAATGCGGTCGCCTTTGATTAAACTATTAAACTAGTTCCGTCATGAGGAAAGGAATTCTCGATGATCGAAGAACAACAAACGATTGCGCAACCGGCGAGCGGGTCTGGGATCGGTTTGCACACCGGCTGCCAATCGACTATCACCTTCAAGCCCGCTGCGCCCGGTTCCGGCGTCCGCTTTGTGCGCACCGATCTCCCCGGTATGCCCGAAGTACCGGCTGACATTGATCATGTGGTGGGACTGGATCGCGGCACGACCCTCCAGAAAGGCGAGGCGAAGATCTATACCGTCGAGCACGTGTTGGCGGCCGTGGCTGGTTTGCAGATAGACAATCTTGTTATCGAACTCGACAACATCGAACCTCCCGTATATGACGGCTCTTCCAAACCGTTCGTCGACATTCTCCTGCAAGGCGAAGTGGTGAAACAACCGCAGCCCAAGGAATTCTTTGAAATCGACTCGCATCTGACTTATTCCGAGAAAGCGC
>CAIVAP010000149.1 GCA_903903945.1 uncultured bacterium
ACAGAATTTCACCTGTCTCCTGTAAGAGCTCCAGTTCCAAGAGGTTGCGGTCCAAAGCATCCGCCAGAATAGCATTCTGCAACCTGAGAGTGTAGAGTTCAATATGCCGCTCTACATGGTTGGACAGCGGCTTCAGGTCCTGTTTGGCAAACATCAGTATTGTGGCAGAGACATAGCCAACTGTCTTGATCAGATGGGCAGCGTGTCCGACTGGGCGGTAGCCCACGGATTGGCATAGCGACATATAGATAGGGTTGTCTTCGGGAATCTCCAACAGCCCGAGCTCGTCAAACTCTCCCGGTGCAATCTCACGCAAAGAGAAGGTCTGAAGTCCCTGCGGCAGGAAGAGGTGGATTTCCAGTTCCATCCGCAACCGGTGATAAATCAACACCGCCAGGGACGCGTCCTGCAGCAGGCCTTTGATTTCCTGATAGAACTCGCCGATAGTTTTTGTTCGAGATTCCGCGAACCGGCTTTCAGTGGTATAGTGTTTAGTTGTCATCGCTGATACTCAAACAGCTTACGTTCCATTTCACCCCAAAGTTCCTCACTGGGTGACCGGATTGAGCCCGATCGCGACCTATATATTGTCCGCCTATGAAATACGCAATCACAAATTCGAAGTGCAAACGCACGAAAGATGATCGGAATTAAAAGTGTGCATTAGGATCAGGCGGCAGGTGCCGTTACTCCTGCACCTGCGCGTCGAAATTCGTCGCCCTGGCGTTAAAACACGACAAATCTACTATGGCTTTGCCCCGATTTAGACGATAACAGACATTGGTAAGCAAATGCAGGTTGGAGACAGTTCAAAGAATCTACCAGAGTTTGTGAACTTACTTGGCTGACCGGTAGTTGGCCAGCTTGGCTGGTATATGCAGTGGCTATGATGGCCATTTGAGTGGGGCAAAAGGAAAACAGGACAAACTTTGTGAAAAAAATCTCTTGACAGTGGTGCGCATTGGGGATACAATATCGGCACACTAAACGATAAAGGACAGGTTTAGTGTGGTTATTTTTGGGTGCGATTTTGAGACACCTCAGGACATTTCGCGCGGCAGCCGGAATGTCCGCAGTTTACCTGTCATCCGGGAGAGTGTATGATCGAAAGAATCGAACCTTTTCCTAAAAGCGAGGCGGAGTTACGTACTGCTTTTTGGGGTCAGCTCGGCAAGTTTCCCGAAGGGGACAAGATCAAGACCTGTTTGCAGTGTGGTACTTGCAGCGGCACCTGTCCGGTGTCGTACGCGATGGACATCACACCGCGACAGGTGGTTGCTCTATTTCGCGCGGGAAGAATTGAAGACATCCTCCACAGTCGGACGATTTGGATTTGTGCCTCCTGCTATTCTTGTACGGTGCGCTGTCCGGTTGGAATTCGAGTCACAGATACGTTGTATGCTCTGAAGCGAATCGCAATGTCGCGCAAGATCTATCCGGCGCAATTCCACGTACAAACTATGTCCAAGGCCTTCATTGGTAATATTTACAGATATGGACGGAATTATGAACTTGGTCTGGTCATTCGCTTCTTCTTGAAGTCCAATATTGTGAAATTATTCACAATGGCGGGCTTTGGCATGGCGATGATACGACGGGGTCGACTGGCGATACTGCCCAGCAAGATCAAACGTGTCAACGAAGTGCAAGCGATCATTAAACGCGCCAGCCAGTTGGGAGAGAATTGATGTCGGACTACGCCTACTACCCCGGTTGCAGTTTGGAAACGGCCGCCAGCCCTTATGACAAGTCAGTTCGCGAGGTATTTAAGGCGCTCGGGATCAACCTGCACGAAATCGAGGACTGGAATTGCTGCGGAGCGACGATGTACATGTCTGTCAACAACACCGTTGCCTATTCTATCAGCGCTCGCAATCTAGCGATTGCCCGGAAGATGGGTATGGACGTCTGCGCTCCTTGCAGTAGTTGTTTCACGATTCTGCAGAAGACCAACCGTTACATCGACTGGGATCCTAAAGAGCGGGAGAAGATCAACCAAGCACTCGCGGCTGCCAATTTGGTCTACGACAAACCAGTGGCGGTGCGACATCCGCTTGACATTCTGGTGAATGAAATCGGTCTCGACACGATCAAAGCAAAAGTGGTCAACTCACTCGTGGGTCTCAAAGTTGCGCCCTATTACGGTTGCCAGATTGTTCGTCCCTACGGGTATTTCGACGATGTCGATGATCCGGTAACGATGGACAAGCTCCTGCAGGCTCTCGGTGCAGAAGCGACACACTACCCCGGAAAAGTCCGTTGTTGTGGGGGGATGCTAATGACCACGGAAGAAAACATCGCGGTGAAGCTAAACCTGGGCTTGCTGCAGGCGGCAGTCGACAATGGCGCCGAAATGATCGCTACGGCCTGTCCGCTTTGCCAGATGAACCTCGAGGCCTATCAGAACAAGATCAATCAGGCGTTCGGCAAGAACTTCAATGTGCCTATCGTTTACTTCACTCACCTCGTCGGTGTGGCTCTCGGTATGTCGCCGGCCAAGATGGGACTCGACAAACTGCTCGTTTCGCCGGACAAGCTGCTTGCTAGGGCGAAGGAGGTTAGAGTATGACCGATAAGCTCAATAGCGGCAGCGGAAACGAAGCGCTTCGTATCGGTGTGTATGTGTGCCACTGCGGTACCAACATCGCCAAGATCGTTGATGTTGCCAGGGTCGCCGAAATGAGTCAGTCAATCCCGGGCGTAGTGATCTCCCGACACTACAAGTTCATGTGCTCTGACCCGGGTCAGGAGCTGATTCAGAAGGATATCAGAGAACACAACCTGAACCGCATTGTCGTGGCCGCGTGCAGTCCTTTGATGCATGAGAACACTTTCCGCAAGGCTGTCGAAGTAGCGGGAATGAATCGCTACCTGTTCGAGATGGCCAACATCCGCGAGCAAGTGAGTTGGGTCAC
>CAIVAP010000150.1 GCA_903903945.1 uncultured bacterium
GGTGATCCGATGCACTTGTTCGGGAAATGGTCCCTGCTTTTTTTCTTTGCCGGCCTAATCGTCGCCGGTGTGGCATTCTATGAGCGCTTCGCATTGCAGCACGGCTATCGACCGCTGCTGTACGCGGTTATCATGCTGGAATTATCCTCTCTCATTCTGTTTGTGATGGGCATCATCACGGAAGCGTTGGTCTACTTGCGCGATTCGCTGCAAGAAATGAAGGAACAGAATAAGCAACTGGCACTGCAGGTGGAACACTTCTCCTCCAGAGCGTCACATCGAGGTGTTAAAGAGAAAGTCGAGCCGGAGCTGCCCTTTTCTCGGGAGAAAAGCCAGCCGGAACGGAGTGAACGTCCGGAGCGAGGCGATCGTCCGGAGCGAGGCGATCGTCCAGATCGAGGCGATCGACCGGATAGAAGTGCTCGACCGGACCGAGGTGACCGAGGTGATCGCGCGGACAGAACTGGTCACGTAGATAGAGGCGATCGTCCGGACAGAGGTGACCATGGCGGACCGCGACAAGGCAGACGTCCGCGGCGGCCGAATCAACGCCGTGATCGACACGAACACACGGAACGCCCGGAAGCACAGACGCAGCTCTTGCCTCAGGTATCGGAGTCACCGGCTCCGACTCCGGAGGTCGTGCCGGCAATAAGGATCAGAGAGTTACCGCCACCCTCACCGCCGCCGATCGAAGATAGCCACGATGGGGCAGAGTAGAAAAGTCCTCGTCCTCACTCATGTTTACCCGCGCTGGGAAGGCGACTATGCGGGCGTCTTCTTGAAGGAGTTGGTCGAGCATTTTCGTGCCCGGCAGATTGCTGTCTGTGTGATTGCGCCCCATTTTGCGGGCGTGCCGACAATCGAAAGAGCTGACTATCTCGAAATCCATCGTTTCCGCTATGCGCCAGCGAAGGCGGAGACTCTTGCCGATGCCGGCAATATGCACAAGCAGGTGATGCGGCCGCTGGGGTTGCTCAAGTTTTTGCTGTTTATGATTAGCTATGCCTGCAAAGCCGTTGAGTTGGTGAACCGCGAGAAACCGGATGTGGTTTTTGCGCAGTGGCTATTTCCTTCGGGAATCGTTGGCTGGTTCGTGTCCGTGTTTCGAGGTAAGAAGCTATATGTTACAAGTCATGACACCGACATCGTCCTGCTTAAGAAGAGTGGTTTGCTGCGGTCGCTGGCAAGGTTGATTTATCGGCGGGGCACCAAAGCATTCGTGGTGTCGAATTATCTGCGAGAGACAGCGCTGGATCTCGATCTGACCACTCCGGCAAAGATCGAAGTCTGTCCGATGCCGGCGCGAACCGACCTGTTCGGCAAACAACCGGTATTCGAACGTATACCGCCGCTGATACTTGCGGTTGCGCGATTTACGCACCAGAAGCAACTGGAGGTTCTCATCAAAGCTCTGGGAATGCTCCGAGACGCCGACATCGACTTTGTCTGCGAAATCTACGGCGAGGGGGAACGGGAGGCCGAATTGCGGACCTTGATCGCGGAGTCTTCGCTTCAAGAACGAGTTTTGTTGAAAGCCCCGGTGCCGCAGGCGCAGTTGGCGAAAATCTATCCTTCTGCTCGCGTTACCGTATTGCCGTCGATCAATGAAGGATTCGGGATGACGCTGGTCGAAGCGCAACTCTCCGGTTCGGCCGTGATCGGCGCGCGTTCGGGGGGCATAATTGATATCATCCATGATCGGGAAACAGGTCTGCTTTTCGAGCCTGGAAACGCGGAGCAACTTGCCGCACAGATCAGAAGCATTCTTACAGACGAGCAGTTGTATCGCACCCTGATTACGAACGCAAAAAAGGATGCCGAGAAACGTTTCTCGCCGGAGGTGATTGCTGCGCAGTACGAACAAGCATTAGGATTGGCACTTCGTGAATAACGAAACAGTAGCGGCAGCCAACGAGTCCGCCTAGTACCGCTTGCGAGCATTCCTTTTATGCTGAGATTCGTAGGGGCACATTGCACGTGCCCGTGAGGATGTGCAACATGCCACTACTGATTTGAGTATTGCCATGTACTGCGTACGTACTGATGTTGTCCCGCGATTTCATCTCCCTCACCCCTGCGCCCCTCTCCCAATGGGAGAGGGGAAGGGGGTGAGGGTATAGGGCTCACGCGACAACCTCAGGAGACCCAGCGGACACAGATTCTATCTTTCACGAAGCATAGCTGACGGCGCCGCCAAGAATCGTATAGCGCACCTTCCCGTGAAGCTTCCAGCCGTCATAAGGTGAATTGCGCGACTTGGAAGCAAACTTGTCGACACGTACCGTCCAGGAGGCCTTGGGATCGATAATCGTGATATCGGCAACCTTGCCGGCTTTCAACTCGCCGCCGGAAATCTTTAAGATGCGCGCCGGATGATTTGACAACTTGCGCGCAATATCGTTCCAGGTCAGATGTCCGGGTCGCACCAGATGTGTCGCGACCAATCCCACCGTCGTTTCCAGACCGATGATGCCGTTGGGCGCCTGATCGAATTCCACCTCTTTTTCTTCAGATGAGTGGGGTGCATGATCGGAGGCGATGGCATCGATGGTGCCGTCCATCAGACCGGCGATTATCGCATCAACATCTTCCTGTGTTCGTAGCGGAGGATTCATCTTCAGGTTGGTGTTGAACTCTTTGCCGATCAGCGTGTCTGTGAGTGTAAAATGATGCGGCGTGGCTTCCGCCGTCACACGGACACCTTCCGCTTTGGCACGTCGCACCAATTCCACCGAACCTTTCGTCGATACATGCGCGATATGCAGCCGGGTGCCGATGTGCTGGCAGAGAATGATGTCGCGCGAAATGCAGACTTCCTCCGAATAGGGAGGGATTCCGGGCATGCCAAGTCTGGTCGACTCGTATCCTTCGTTCATCACGCCGTTGCCGGTAAGCGTCGAATCCTCGGCGTGGCTGATGACCGGTATGCCGAACATGCCGGCGTATTCCA
>CAIVAP010000151.1 GCA_903903945.1 uncultured bacterium
CGCAAAACCGATTCCCGATGTTGTAGGAGCGACTTTAGTCGCGACCACAAAACCTTTCGCAGAACCGATTCCCGATGTTGTAGGAGCGACTTTGGTCGCGACCACAAAACCTTTCGCAGAACCGATTCCCGATGTTGTAGGAGCGACTTTAGTCGCGACTCTTGCCTGCCGACTTGAGTCAACTATCGTAGCGTTTGTCGAGGGAGCGGTCAAATAAATGAGTCGCTATTGGTGTGCTCCGGGTGCCCCACTGCTTGCCGTGGGTTCTAATTCAACGAAGCCGGTCTACAGATGACTGTCTTCGATTACCTGCTTCAGACAGCGCGAGACCGGGGCGCCGGTTTTCTGGTGTTGATCGATCCGGATGAACAACCGCGCCAGCGGTTGGTTGACTGCGCGCAGCAGGCTCAAGAAGGCGGCGCCGATGCCGTGATGATCGGCGGCTCGGGTGTGCTATCGGCGCGCATGGAGGAAGTGGCGCACGACATCAAGCGGCGGATCACAATCCCGCTGATCATCTTTCCCGGCGGAGCCAATCAGCTTTGTCGCTTTGCCGATGCGGTGCTGTTTACGTCGCTCTTGTCGGGACGCAATCCTGAGTACCTGATCGGCGAGCAGGTTAAGGGTGCCCCGTTGGTGAAGGAATATGGGTTGGAGGCGATACCGACCGCATATTTGTTGATTGAATCAGGCGCACGAACTTCGGTGGAGTCTTATTCGCATACGCATCCAATCCCGCGGCACGAAACTGAATTCCTCAAAGCCCACGCGCTGGCGGCGCAGTATCTCGGAATGAAAATGGTCTATCTGGAGGCCGGTTCGGGGGCAGTCTATACCGTTCCCGAAGACATGATCGCTGCCGTGAAAGAGGCGGTCTCGCTGCCGATCATCTGTGGCGGTGGTATCCGTCATCCGGAAATGGCGGCGCGCAAGGTGACAGCGGGCGCGCAGTTTATTGTCGTCGGCAATCGCTTTGAGGAAAACAGTCATCGCTCACTTTTCGCAGAGTTCGCCGATGCTATTCATCAGAGATCATCTCAATTAGTAGACAAGACCAATGACCGACCGTAAAGACATAATAGCATCCGCTGTTCGCGATGCGGTCGCGCTCAAGACTGCCTATGCCCAACACCGCGAGGAATGGTTGCTGGCGGCTTCTGATCGCCTTGCCGATGCCTTCCGCAACGGCAACAAGGTGCTGATCGCCGGCAATGGCGGTTCAGCGGCAGACAGTCAGCATTTTGCGGCGGAACTGGTCGTGCGGTTGTCCTCACAGCTTGATCGACAAGCGTTGCCTGCAATTGCGCTGACAGTGGATAGCTCAATTATTACCGCCGCAGCAAATGACTTTGGATTCGAGCACATCTTTAGCAGACAGGTAGAGGCCTTGGGAAATAGCGGTGATGTGTTCATCGGTATCTCCACTTCAGGCAATTCGGAAAACATTCTCAACGCCTTCCGTGTCGCCAAAAGGCGATCATTGACGACCTTTGGCCTGTGCGGTAAGGCAGGAATAAAAGAGCCTGCACTCTGTGATCTGGTGCTTGCGGTTCCGTCCTTCACAACAGCTCGCGTTCAGGAGGAACATATTTTTGCCCTTCACTTGCTGACAGAATTGATCGAGTCGATCCTTTACTCGTAGTATTCTTTTACCGTTAAATCAGCGCACTTCGACGGATCGACGTCGGCATTCATATAGATAGCGATCACGATCGGGGAAAGAGAGAATTAGCTGAAGGGGTGCATCAAGAGAGTCTTTGTTGATCTCGTCCAAGTGCCATTTGTGAGAGAGTTCCTGATCGGCAATCAGGTAGCGGATACCATTCTGAGCAGCGTATTGGAGCAACGCACGCGACGATGGCGAATTCGCAACAAAACGCTCTGCTCCGCGCCAGCTCTGAATGATAAAGTTGCCATCTTCGTTGAAGATGAAGTCAAAAGGAGCCATAACGACAGTCCCATGCTGGAGCTTTGCTGCAAGCAGGCTATTCGTTTCCACTTGATGTGCCGAGGGGGAAAACGCTGCCTGAACGAGCGCGCCGATTCCGTATATGTAGACCACGCCAAGCACCAGGGGAAGCATTTTGCGGACATTCAGTCTCAGAGCGCGAGCCAGAATCGGCGTGGTGGTGGCATAGGCGATCCCGAGCGCAAAGAAGGGGATGAGCGGAAGCATGAGGTGAGTCATTTTCGGAAAGGGAGCGGCCCCGAGTGTGACCATCAAGGCAGCGAGATAGATGCAGATAGAACGGTGCTGCCGCCAGAGCACATTGCCATGAGTAATGAGTGTAAGAGCGAACAAAGTTGAAATACCGATAACCTCCGGCTTGCGGAAGAGGCGCTTGTGTTCGTTGAGCAGGTTGACGAACGGCTCCCACCAGCGGATAGAGACACGTGCAGCCATCGTCTGGTTTTGCGTCAATTGCGCCAGAAAGAGTTCACGCTCGGTAAAATAACCAAACACATAAGGTGCAAAGACAAGTGACGCCACAGTGAAGAAGAGGATTGCCGGCTTGTATTTTCGCTCAGAGATCAGCACCGTGACTCCGGCAATTGCAAACATCATACCGAGTCCATGTGCCAGTCCCGCCAACCCTGCAAAAGCTCCGGACAAAAGGAGAAGTGCAGTACTGTCTTTCTTGATCGCACGATTGAGTACTACAAAGCTCGCAAATCCACATGCGGTGACGAGCGCCTCAGGGCGGAAAATCAACATCTGCCGCCAGAGAAGAGGCGTAAAGAGTAAGAGGGAGACGGCGAGAAGCCGAGTCGCCTTGGTCGAGTCCGTGATGCGCGCGAAGTAGACCATTAATGCAGTGACAATTCCGGCCAGCACAGACACGAGCCACAATTGATGAACTCCCCAGCCCAATAATCTGACCACAACGGCTCCGCACCAAATCAAAAGCCTGTGGTAAACGACAATCTGTCCATCAAGGGGCGGAAAATCCCGGAAGATATTATTGGTGATATAACCCTTCTGCAGGAGTGAATGAACCTGCTGCCCAAGCCAGGCATCATCAGTCGTAATCTGGTGGTGAAAGAAAGCAAAGGGGAACAGAAGCACAAAGAGCCAAATGGAGGACTTTAGAGCGCAGGGATGAATGCGTTCGAAAAACCGTTTGATACCTGACTGCCGGGTCTGGGGAATTGTCGTCATCATTGTCGTCCGGCTGCTCGCGGCCAATAAACCTGAAACACGAGATTGTTTTGATCCTCAAAGCAAGGGGAGTAATGTTTCCTGTACAGATCAACCCTTACCGAATCATTCGGAAGATACTCCTTGTGGATGACAATATACTTGACCTTGCTTTCAATCAATTGCTGCTCCTGCAGCTTCAAGTCATTCCATTCCAGTCTATCGATAAGTGATTTTCCTATCTTGCGTGAGGCCCAGCCCTGCACGATCGGGAGTCTGTGAAAAGATTGATACATCATATAGCGATCGACTTCAGCGTACCCCGACGGCAGATCGAGAACACCGTAACGCTCGCCGCCGCGTTCCATCATCTCATAGCACGCTGGGACTGGCACTGCGGTGATCTTGTCGCATATGAAAGAATAGTCAAGCAACAGGAGCCCAACAATAGACACTGCCAGTATGATACTCTTTCGTCTTGTCTTCGATGTCCGCAGAATCCAGTCGAGCGAAAGAACGACCACTATGCTCCAGAATAGATAAACATACACGACAAAGCGCGATGGTGCACGCACGTTATTCAAAAACGGCAGCAACATCACCGCGCGATCGGGAAAAGCGATTGGCAGCATTCTTCCGAGAAAATGGGGCTGCGCTCCAAGGGCCATAACCAGAAACGCCAGCGCACCGATCAAGTATTTCGCCATCTGTCGCAGAATGTGACGCCATGCGACTGCGACGATGATGAGAGTCACGATGCCAAGATAGGCCGCCGCTTCCCAGGTATTGCCGGTATAAGACGCATTGGCTGTCTTGATGAAGCCAAGTCCTGCAGCCAGATGGTGAATCGACGGTATCAACAACCCTGTCAAATCTGCGACGTATATGTTGTGTCCCGGCGCCGCTCCCGGATTCCTGAGGCCTTGAACTATCATCGGAACCAGCCAAAATGATAGTGATAAGGTCGTGGAACCAAGAACGATGGCGCCCTTCTGTGTCAGATCACCCAACCAGAATTGCTGACGTCTGAAGGCAAGATAGATGTAGCTGAAGACCATGAACCAGAAGCCAAGGACGAGGTAGTTCCAGTCGCAAAGCGCATTGAGCAACAAGAACAATGACGCCAGCGCCAGACTGAACTTGCCTTCATTTCGCACGGCCTTGACAAAAAACAACACGAAAAACGGGACGAATTGAATCGAAGCGATATTGAGATGGTGTAGCGCGCGTCCGACGTGCGATGGATTGAAGGCGAAGAGGAATCCTCCGAGCAGCGCCAGATAGGGGTTCTTAAGCAGGTATTTTATGAGCCAGAACGCGCCGATTCCCGCCAGCGGGAATGTGAGGAGGATCAGCAAGTTGTAGGAAGTCGTCTGGTTGAAAACCAGCCGCAGCAGAGAAGAGACAACCTGATTGTAGAATGACCACGCTTCGTAGTAAAACGAACTCCCTTCGGGGTAGAAAACATCATTCACAAAGGTGAAACTTCCCGTGCCGTGCAGAACACGATCGTATCCCCAGGACAACGCCCAGTGTGTTTGCATGTTGTCCTCGGGAGGTCCGATTAGAGATTGGCCGATGGAACTGAGGCAGGGAAAGAAATAGACGCCGGTGAGCAGTGTATATATGAGGATCGCCACGAGCCAATCGTGTTTGAGCACCGGTACCGGCAGTTCAACTCTGTTCACCTCAGCCGCGCCGATTTTGGAGAATAGAAAGCTGAAGAGCTTATAGAGTAGAAGCAGGCAGACAAGAGAAAGCGGAAAAGCGACAACGACGAACTCTACGAACCTCTGATTTCCCTCCTGAACATAGTCGGCAAGGCTTTTTTCCTCAGGGTTGACGTGCATTCCAAGGAAATCAGCGCGTTTTCCGGAGTAGAGGTCAGTGATGATCTGTTCGCTGAACAGCAGGTAGAGAATCGTCAGCGTGGCGACCAGAAACAACGAAACCAGAAATATTCTGACAAAGACTCTGTTTTCCCGGCGATTGTTCCACATGACTTGTCTATCCGCAGTTATCTCGGTTGCTGTAGCTCGGCGATACCCGGGAATATCGGCCTGCGCCGCGGCCCCCCAGTGAGTCGTCGCGCTGAATCGATCCCAAGCATAAGCTGGCAACTAATTTAGCGATTTGACGTTGGAAGGCAAGTATCGTTGCGTATTTGCCGGGAACAGCTCTCTCCTGCTCCCCCGCAACTCCCGTATCTTATGAGGCGCACAGGGTAACTTTTCCCTTGACGGGAACGCGGAATTGTATAAGTTGTTGATCTTTGGAGTGATACTATGGCGCAGATAAAGAAAATCAAGACCGGCCGCAAAATTGAGCAATCGGTTTTCGGCAAAAGAAACTGGATCGTACTCGGATCAGGCATTGGCGCGATTGTACTCGGCTTTATTGCTCTCGCTTCCGGTTCGATCACGCTGGCGCCGATCCTGCTGGTTCTGGGCTACTGC
>CAIVAP010000152.1 GCA_903903945.1 uncultured bacterium
ACACCATGCCCCGACACCGAAACAACAACGTCCTTGGCGCGTGGATCACAAGCGTCCATAACCGATTGGATGTTGAAGATGATGGTGTCGCGATCCTTGATCTCGTCGGAGACTATCGCTTCCGGAGGGAGATCACGTATCTCCATTGCCAGAAGCGCAATAGAACCACTCCGGCGCTCCAGTTTGTCGCACTTGACGGACGAGGCGCCAATATCGAGGCCGATGGTTGTCTTGCTTCCTTGTCCAAACAGCATATGTTACCTTTATGTTAAACCGTATCTATTTCGCGGCAACTGGGCGCAAGACTATTGGCTTTGCGCTATACCCATACATGTTAAGTCCCTTATGTCAGTATTATTATCGTCGCTTGCTGCTCAAAATATTAGCTGGAGGGAGAAAAAAACGGCGGGTCGAATACGACCCGCCAGCGACCGGCTTTCACTCTGAGCCGCTCGGCTACTTAAGGGAGGGGATAGCGATTACGCCACCGCAGGAGTGGCGCACTATTTCAATCTTAGTTGTAGAAGTCCAGCCGCACACGTCCACTGCCTGCCGTCACTCCGATCGTAAATGACCGCGGGCCGACGTCAGTGCTCGCATGAGCAACAATGAAACCGCCCGTTGATGCCGTGCCATCCGGCTGAAAGACAACAGTTTGTCCGGTAAATGTCGCATTAAAATAGCTGACGCTGGCCTCCAGATTGTATGAATGAAGCAGTGAGTCACCCGGCTCAAAAGTATCGCTGCCAATGTTGACGCGATCCAAGAAAACCTGAGCCTTCTTTTCATTATCATAGGTATCGAAATAGACCCCAATCGGCTGTTGAAGCGTGATGGCGGCGCTGCGAGCGTACCTGAGTGCGCTGACAATGTCGCGCCCTTCATTGTCGAATTTCATTTTCTTTATCGCGCCCCCAAAATTCGGCAATGAAATCGCGGCCAACAGCCCTATCACGACCACCACAATCATCATTTCCAACATCGAGACACCGCTGTTGTTAAGCAGCTTAATTTTCATAGTCACACTCCGTCACCAATCATTTCGTCGTAAGCTTCTGCAATCCCCCTGCCGAATTCGCACTAAAAAGCCAAGCGCCTGATTCACAGATACTTACTCGTCCCGCAACGTCTGTCATGCTGTTGCGCAAGAACCAAAGTGTTATCGTCTACCGTTACACTGTGGGAAATGCCCCATACTTGACGACTCGGCAGCGTACCTATTGAGACACCTGTGCAGAGGGAGGCGGGCAGTATTGCCGATAACCTTGATGGCGCGGCGCAGGAATGTTCGACATAGAAGCGTGGCTTGACAAGATCGCCATTGACAACAACGAGATTTGTAATATATTGACTAAGTAGAAGTTACTGCAACTAGTACCTGTCATGAGGTGAATAATGACACAATCGATTCGTTGGGCCGCTTTGACCATCCTGCTGGTGTCTGCTTTAGGAGTTGCCAAGAACCAACCGACACTACAGTATCCGGACCTAGTGAGACCAAAGCAACCAATCGCGTTTTCGTCAAACGCCACCCACTACGTCGAGAAGCACCAAGAGAATGGCAAAGTCAAAGTCTGGGTTTTCTTTACGGACAAGGGAGTCTATACTAAAGGGCAGTTCGAGTCGGCGGCTCTGGCCGCCAGAGAGACTCTCACTCCGCGAGCCTTGGCGCGTCGTGCCAAGCATGGCGTCAGCGCAATCGAGTTTGCCGACCTGCCGGTGAATCAGCGTTATGTTGATCTGGTCGCGAACACCGGCGCCAAACTCCGCTGGGCGTCGAAATGGCTCAACGCCGCATCGTTTGAAGTTGACCAAGCGGCGCTCGATCTGATCGGCAAGTTTCCTTTCGTCGAGAAGATTCAGCCGGTCGCGGTCTACAAGAGAAGCAATGACTCCTCTGCAGATGATAAGTCGGTCATTCAACGGGAGAAATCGGGACTCGATTCCAAAGGACTCTCTTACGGCAACTCGGCGGCACAACTCACCCAGATCAGCGTCCCGCAATGCCATGATTCGAATTATGCCGGTCAAGGCGTAATCATCTCCATGTTTGATTCCGGCTTCCGTACGTCGCACAATTCCTTCACGCAAATTCGTAATCAGGGCCGTTTGTTGGCGAAGTACGATTTCGTTTTTCATGATACCATCGTCGACAATCAGGCAAATGACGATGCCAGCGCCTGGAGTCATGGAACTTCCACCTGGTCAACTTGCGGCGGCGAGAATCCGGGAATGCACTATGGCCCGGCCTACAAAGCTTCGTTTATACTCTGCAAGACTGAGGATGTTCGTTCGGAGACTCAGATCGAGGAAGACAATTGGGTGGCGGCGGTGCAATTCGCGGATTCCATCGGTACCGACATTATTTCCTCGTCGCTCGGCTACACCGACTGGTACACGACCTCAGATTACGACGGTCGGACTTGTGTCAGCACTCTCGGCGCACTGCAGGCCGCGCGTTATGGCATTCTGGTTTGCAACTCAATTGGTAATGGTGGCCCCGGAGCCACGACCATGGGCGCGCCCGCTGATGCCGACAGCATCATCTCCGTCGGCGCTGTCACTTCCTCGGGCCAGCTTTCCTCTTTTTCATCCAAGGGCCCGACCGCCGATGGCCGAATGAAACCCGAGGTCTGTGCTCTCGGTTCATCTGATTACATTGCCTCATCAAGCAGCGATGGCGCCTACAGTTACGGCAGCGGCACCTCGTTCTCCTGCCCGTTGACTGCCGGAGCAGCCGCGGTGATCTGGGGCGCGCATCCCGACTGGACGAACATGCAGGTTCGGCAGGCCATGATGAGCACTGCCAGCCGAGCATCAAATCCCGATAATTCCTATGGCTGGGGCATTGTCAACGCCTGGGCGGCGCTGCATGTTTCCTTTGCCGCACCGTATGTTCACGGTGATGCCAACCACAACGGTACTGTCAATGTGTCAGACGCTGTATATCTCATTAGTTACATTTTCTCAGGTGGAGCTGAGCCGTCTCCCACGGCGGCGGGGGATGCCGACTGCAGCGGCACGGTTAGTATTTCCGACGCCGTGTATTTGATTGCGTACATTTTCGGCGGCGGTCCAGCACCCTGCTAGAGTCAGTTATCTCGCAAAGAAATGACACCGGCCGATCATCTGATCGGTCGGTTTTGCTTTGCCAAGTGAGGATCTCGAAGGACCAGCCTCAGCATTGCTTCACAACTCCAGCGAGCCTATTACTGCTTGCTCATATACCGGACTCGCCAACCAGCACAGCAGCACCGGCGATCTTGAGGAATTCACGTCGTTGCATCAAGGAGAGGTTTGCCTTTTCAGTTCCCATTCCGAGCGCAGCATCCCAAAATGCAGACGGTTCTGCCATTGACCTTGCCACAAAGCCAGTTCCCTCTCGGTGCCTTCGTGAGTGAAGCCGACCTTGTTCAACAGCGCAATTGCGCGGGGATTAAACGACCAGGTGGCGGCGCCAATTCGGTGTACGGTTGAGTTGTCGAACAAATAATTGATCCAAAGCCGCAGCGCCTCGGTGCCGTAACCACGATTCAGGAAATCATCCTCACAGATGCGGATGCCTACCAGGAAGAGATCGGGGAAGCGCTCATGCGGATATCGATTGACCAAGCCGATCAGGTGGTCATCTTCGGCAACGATCATAGCGCGCTTCCGCAATGCTGGAGGTTCCTCCTTGCAGCCGTCGAGGAATTGCTGCCTGATCTTCGTTTCCTCGTCAGGCGCAAGCTGCTCACACAGCGATTCCCAAGGGGCATCCAGAAGACGCCACTCACCGTGCGTCAGCCAATGGATGAACCGATCAACATCATCGGCGCAGCGGTCACGAAGAGAGACTCGTGCACCGACGGCAATCACGCCTGCTTTTTGTTGCCCTGAATCCATATATAGGAAGCAAAGGTATCGTGCACCGCCAGCGACTGCAACCTCAAAAACAAACAACCGGCAGATGTCATGATCTGCCGGTCGCGTACTTCAGAAAACAGCGAAAGAACTACAAGAAGAACGGTGCTGCCAACAGCGATACCGTACTCAGTAGTTTAATCAGCACGTGAATCGAAGGTCCTGCAGTGTCCTTCAGCGGATCGCCCACGGTGTCGCCAACGACAGCCGCTTTGTGCGTATCCGAACCCTTGCCGCCAAGCTGGCCGGTTTCAATGAACTTCTTGGCATTATCCCAAGCGCCACCACCATTGTTCATCATTGTGGCGACGAGAATACCAGTGATGGTACCGACCATGAGCATTGCCGCCACGGTCTGCACTGCCGCCAGTGAGCCAGTGGGAGTGAATACGCGGAAAAGCACTCCAACCGCGACCGGCGTCAATACCGCGAGCAGACCCGGAAGTATCATTTCCTTAAGCGCGCCCGCCGTCACGATTTCGACACAGCGACCATAGAGCGGCTTCTGCGTCCCCTTCATGATGCCGGGGAATTCCTTGAATTGCTGACGGACTTCATTGATAACGTAATATGCTGCGCGTCCGACCGCCCGAATCGCGAGGGAAGCGAACACAAATACCAGCGCCGCGCCTAACAACGCGCCCACAAACGTCGCCACATCACTGAGATCGACTCTAATGACGCCGGTGATGCCGCGTTTCACCATATACTTTTCAACTTCATCTATATAGGCGCGGAACAACAGGAATGCCGACAAAGCCGCGCTGCCGATTGCATAACCTTTGGTGAGGGCTTTGGTCGTATTGCCTACCGAGTCAAGCCTATCCGTGCGGACGCGAACTTCCTTCGGCTGACCCGACATTTCGATAATGCCACCGGCGTTATCAGTGATCGGCCCAAAGGTATCCATCGCCAATATGTACGCGCACGGAGCCAGCATACCCATCGTCGCCACCGCCGTACCGTAGAAACCGGCATTGTGCGCGGCAATTTGCAGTCCCGGCATCGCCGCCAGTGCATGCACGCCACATTGGTAGGAAGCCATCAGCGCCGCACAGATCAGGAGCACCGGAATACCGACGCATTCCATACTGACCGAGTAACCCATAATGATATTGGTTGCCGCGCCGGTTTGCGATGCCA
>CAIVAP010000153.1 GCA_903903945.1 uncultured bacterium
CGAAAGGCTGGTCTTTGATCCCGATCGCGCGGAGATTATCGTGGCCGGTGGCTTGATACTCAACCACTTAGTTGAAATGTTGCAGTGTGCGGGCGTAACGGTCTCCAACCGGGGGCTGCGTTGGGGGGTACTTCTGGACCGATACTCGGAATTGGCCACATCGATGATTAAACACGAAGGCAGCGTTTGACGTCATTGTTTTTGCTTGACTTGTAGTTGCCGATTCCTAATTTACGCTAGGAGGAGTCATTATCGAGCGAACGTTAACGGATTGAAGAAATACGCTAGGAACAGATAGTGACGACAAACTTGTAAACACCGAGATGCTCGCTGATATGTGGGATTTCGGTCTTTTTATTTTGGTGGGAACAATATGATACGTTGGATTTTTGCGTGTGTTATCGCCGCAGTGCTGCTTACCGCCTTACCAGCATTCGGCTGGATGGCCTTCGATTTGTCGCATCCGATCGACTCGCTTGCCGACAATACCGTTGTCGATATCGTCTATGACGGTACTTACGTTTGGCTGGCAACCGGCAACGGTTTGTCGGGTACGAGAGACGGCGGCGTGACATGGCGATCGTTCAATCAAACAAACGGATTTGAGCGCAGTTCGATATCGGCACTGGCGGTGGGAGGCTCACGCCTGTGGGTGGCGACATCACACGACACCGCCAGCCCCAGTTCGGGTGTCGTAGTGCCCGCCGGTGGTGGATTGCAGATTACGGACAATGCTGGCGATGACTGGCGGTTGGTCGAGCACAGATCCCTGTCAACACCAGGCCGGTTGGCGTACGATCTGGCGCCATACGATTCCGCGCTCTGGGCGCCCTGTTTCTACGGAGGTCTGCTCAGGAGTTTGGATCGAGGGGAAACTTGGCAGAATATCTTCGCCGATATGGCGCTGAAGAACGATTTCGAGGGGTCAGACACCTTGCTTGCGAACAGGTATTTTTCGGCACTGGTTGATCCCTATCATGATGACTCGGTCATTGTCTGGGCGGGCTCTGCCGAGGGTGTTCAGCGACTCTACTATGTCGGAAAACATAAGAAGCTGGCGAGCAATCGCATCAACGATATTGCTTTTGATGGCGAGTTTTGGTGGTATGCCACTGATCGTGGTCTGACGAAGTTCGGTGACAGTCTATTCATTTTCAATACCTACGACACAGACAACGGTCTGCCGGGGAATTTTGTCTCGGCGGTAGGCGCCAGTGGCGACCTGATCTGCGCCGGCATTTACGATACACTGAGCCAACAGTCACTCGGATTCGTAGTTTCGACCAACGGCGGTAGCAACTGGCAACGGGCAATACCGGAGCAGGCGGTTGGCGCAAATAAGATGATACAGGAGATTGCTGTCTATAGCGGCAGTATCTGGGCTGCCTGTGATCGGGGCGGACTATTGCGCTCCACCGACAACGGTCTGACATGGCGCAACTACTATCTTGACTCGACGATCACTTCCACCGACGATCCGCGAAACGCCATACACTGTGTCAATGTCGCTCCACGCGGTGATCACACAAAGCTACTTGTCGGCAGCGATTCAGGCATCGTCGTATTCCATTTTACCGACTTGTCAGTTATTGACTCGACGCGGTATTTGCCGCTGCAAGACGATACGGCAAACGGTCAGAAAGTGGTATCGATCAGCACAATGGTAACAGCCAATGGCGACGAAATCTGGGCGGCGACGCATCTCATCCGGCAGGACGAGGGTTTAAGACCCGGCACAATCAGAAGTACCAATAACGGGGGAAATTGGAGTCATTATCTCATTGGTCCGCCTGCGATTGTGCCGACTGAAGTCAGAATTGTCGATCAGTTTAAGGATACGCTGGTCTGGGTCGCCACGGAGAGTGGCATGCGCGAGTCTATCAACTTCGGTGATCGTTGGAATTCGCCGTTAATTGCGAGCTATCCTGACACCATCAGAAGCTCAGACAGGATATTAGCCGTGGAGGCTACGTCAGGGCAAACGCATGTCGGCTCGTTGGGCAAGGGCGCCGGGTTTCTGGGTCTGTATGGCGACAGCACGTCGGCCGCGCTGTATTGGCTGGTGCTCAAAGCCAATCTGGTGGCTGACAGTCTCGACTACGTTGGAAGGTCGTATGTGCTCATCGATAGCGTTCCCAACGACTCACAGATAGCCGGCAATTTCATCCCAGCTTTGGGTCTGCAACATCGGGGTGACAAGAACGTGATTTGGGCGGCAGTGCGCAGCACCAGCAATTATCAATATAATGGTATTTGCATCACGAGCGATCGCGGTAGGACCTGGAAACTGGTTGCGGACGGAGCTATCGCGTGGAATTTTGAGTTCAACGGAGACACGGCATGGGTAGCCACTTCAGGGGGCCTGCTCATGACGACGGATGAAGGCGCGAATTGGAAGACGCTGAAGATTGTCGAAAAGGCAACCGGGAGGGAAATTGGCGGCAACGTCGAGGTCTATGCCGTCCGATATGTAAACGGCGCTCTATGGGTGGGGACGAATGACGGAGTCGCGCGCAGCGTCGATCTCCAAGACTGGCAGATTTGGCGTGTGTTTTATCCGATTGCGGAAACGGCGGCAGATGACGAACGATCATACGTGACGCCCAATCCTTTCTCGCCATACCTATACGACGGGCCACTGAAGTTCCACTATCGGCTCAAGCAATCGGGAGATGTCACGATCAAGGTGTACGACTTCGCCAATAACCTCGTAAAGACCGTGGTCAGCGGGGTTAGTCGAGACGGGGGTGTGCAGTACGATGATCTCGATCGATGGGATGGGCGCAACGGCAAAGGCGATATTGTGGCTGGGGGTGTATACTTGTATGTTATCGAATCCTCCGGAGGCGACAATCTCTGGGGCAAGTTCATGGTGATACCATAATATGAAAAATAACATCACAATCATGTTGGTCGCCCTGCTGCTGGGTCTGTTTGCGACAGTGTTCGCGGAAGAGAACGGCGGCTATGCGGGCGCGTATCTGCAGCTTTCAATGAATCCGCGCGCGACGGGAATGGGCAATGCTTACACGGCTGTATCGGATGATATCTCGGCAGTGTTTTTCAATCCCGGTGCTGCGGCACAGGTTCAGCGCGTGACATTCGGCGGAGCCTATCGCGATCTATCTTACCAGAGGTCGCTGCAGCAGTTGGCGATATTGTTTCCGGTGCGCGGTGAAGCGGCGATAGGAGTGTCGGCCGAGATGGCATCAATGGGGGACATCATCGGTCGGACCAGCCGTGGTGAGCCGACCGGGACACTCGATAACATGGACGCAGTATTCTCGGTCGTATTCTCGCGCCGGTTTTCCCGATTCCTCTCTGTAGGCGGCGATGTGCGTTACTATTACAAAAAATTAGAAACGACTTCGGCCAACTCCGCCGGTTTTGATGTTGGCGGGATGTTGCACCTCAAGCCGGATGCCGGTCTTCCGGGTGGTAGCCCGATTGATCTGCTGCGGCTGGCGGCGGTGGTTCGCAACATAGCGGCCAAATATCCCTGGAGCACCGGTGATTATTGGGGCAAATACGGCTATTACGGCACGGCTCACGCCGACGAAGTCCCGGTGATAGCTAAGGTTGGCGTTTCGGTACTGTTCTTGAAATCCAAACTGCTATTGGCTGCTGACGGAGAAGTTGATGAAAAACGAGGAGTCAGGGGCTATTTGGGTGGAGAGTACAAGCTTGCGGAGCAAGCGTCGTTGCGAGCGGGACTGTCACACGGCAAACCGACGTTTGGCGTCGGCTTCAAGGTGCCGGTGGGCAAGGTTATGCCGTCGATCGACATTGCCGTGGAACAAGCGCAAAACCTCGGTGGCTGGGAATCGATATTCGGGTTCTCGTTAGGATTGTGAAGCAGGTTCAAATGAAGTGGTCTGAGAAATTTTTCGCCGTGCTGGTCATCCTAATCCTATTGTCAGCGGTCAGGGTATCAGCAGCTGATCCCGGCAAGACGGGCTTCAGTTTTCTGAAAGTATCGCCGGGCGCTCGCAATGCGGCCATGGGTGATATCGGCGTGGCGGTCACGTCGAGTCTGTATGGCGTCTATTTCAACCCGGCGGTGATCGCCGACATCAAGAAAACCTGGGTTGGCTTTATGCATCACGAGAACATCTTTGACTCGCGTCGTGAATTTGTGGGAGTGGCGACACCTCTCTTTGGTGGTGCAATATCCCTTGGTTTCGACTATTTTAAGATCGGTTCAATTGAGAGCCGTGAAGGGCCCACCGAGCAACCGTTGGGGACTTTCGATGCGCGTGATATTCTCGTCTATGGTGCGGTTGCCGTGCCGGTGTCGGAGCGTCTGTCCATGGGGGGCACGGTCAAGTATGCAGCCGAGCGAATTGAGTCGCAAACAGCGAGCGCCCTGCTTGTTGACTTGGGTGCACGATTCCGGCCGGTGGAGAAAGTGTTTATTGGATTCGTCGCCAGAAACATTGGCAGCAGTCCCAAGTTTGAGACAGAGAAATTTGACGTGCCGGTGACGATCGCCGGTGGCATTGATCTTGAGGTTAAGAACCTGACCGCCGGCATCGAAGTGTCGAAGCCGAAGAATGATGATGTCAAGGTGAACCTTGGACTGGAACGCTACATTATGGAATTCGTGTCGCTACGAGCAGGATACAAGTTTGGCTACGACGAAGAAAACATGGCTTTTGGAGTTGGTTTCGCAAAATCGATCTGGCGTGTGGACTACGCTTTCGTACCGTTCAAGTCGGGACTCGGCACCAACCACCGCTTTGCGTTGACTGTACAATTCAAGTAATCGATAGAGGAGACAAGATATGGCGAAATACAGAATTGCCTGGTTACCGGGTGACGGTGTTGGCGTGGATGTGATGGATGCCAGCAAGATCGTGCTGGACAAGATCAAGTTGGACGCGGAGTACATCCATGGCGACATCGGCTGGGAATTCTGGTGCAAAGAGGGCAACCCGCTTCCGGATCGAACGTGCAAGCTGTTGAAGGAGACGGACTGCGCGTTGTTCGGCGCGATCACTTCGAAGCCGAAGGAGGAAGCGCAAGCGGAGTTAGTTCCGGCGCTCAAGGACAAAGGGCTGACGTACGCATCGCCGATAGTGCGGCTACGCCAGGAATTTGACTTGCGCACGAACAAGCGCCCCTGCAAGGCGTATGATGGCAATCCGCTGAACTACCGCGACAACATTGATATCACAGTTTTCCGTGAGAATACCGAAGACCTCTATGCCGGTGTTGAGTTTTACCCGCTGCCCAAGAAATTGTCGGCGGTCATGGCTGAACTCCACAAAAAGGCGAAGCGATTTGCCGAGATGCCGGAAGACGAAGTGGCGCTGTCGTGTCGGTTGGTAACCAGGACCGCGTCGCGGAACATCATTCGCGATGCATTCGAGTTTGCCAAGGCCAACGGTAAGAAATCGGTGACGATTGTGGAGAAGCCGAATGTGCTCCGGGAGACCTCGGGTCTCTTCTGTCGCGAAGGTCGCAAAGTCGCTCAGGAGTACCCCGGAATCAATCTAGAAGAGACCAATATCGATGCCATGTGCATGTGGCTGATCAAAAATCCGATGGACTATGAAGTTTTGGTTACCACCAATATGTTCGGCGATATTATTTCCGACTTGTGTGCCCAGTTGGTCGGCGGATTGGGATTTGCCTCGTCTGGGAACATTGGCGACAAGTACGCCGTGTTCGAGCCAACGCATGGTTCGGCGCCGAAGTATGCCGGCATGAACAAGGTCAATCCGCTCGCGACGATGCTTGCTGCGAAGTTGATGCTTGAGTATCTGGGCGAGAAGAATTCGGCTGAGCGTCTGGAAGCCGCGATTGCCGCAGTGATTAAGGAAGGCAAAGTGCGAACATACGACATGGGTGGCAAGGCGACGACGACGGAAATGGCAAAGGCGGTTGCCGACAAGTTGTAGACCGTAATTTTTGAGGTTGCATTTAGATCGCCGCGCCGACATTAGTCGGCGCGGCGATTGTGTATTGACAGGGATGAACTGAATTCCCGCTTTGAGCGCGCCGGCAGGAATCCTGAGGCTGTCCCATAAGCGTGGTTTTGGCGGACGGACTGAAGATGTTTTGTAGGGGCGACCCTTGCG
>CAIVAP010000154.1 GCA_903903945.1 uncultured bacterium
AGTCATTTTGACGCGTGTTGTTTTGAGCAGTAGATGGAAGCGGAATAGAGTCCGGCGCTTGAATACGGGCGCCGCGATGGGCCCCATCAGGCGATACAGCCGCGAATGGAATTTCGCCAATTGCCCGCGGAGGTCTTTTGAAGTTGATTCGGCTAACGACGCATCCGGTGACAAAATCTCGATCAGTATCAAGTGCGCAAACGGAGGGAAGAACAGGTCGCGGCGTTCTGCGATTTCGCGCTCGTAGAAGCCGATGTAGTTGTGCTTGGTGGCAAGCGTTATGATGGGGTCGTCCGGGTGTAGTGTCTGCAACAGCACTTCGCCGGCAAAGTTGAGCCGCCCAGCCCTTCCCGAGGCCTGAGTCATAAGCTGAAAGGCGCGCTCGCGAACGCGGAAATCGGGGAATTCGAGAGCGGTGTCCGCAGAAATGATGCCGACGAGGGCGACGTCGGGGAAATCGAAACCTTTGGAAATCATTTGGGTACCGATCAGTATCTGGGCGCGGCCCGACTTGAAACGATGATAGAGATCCTCGAAGCTCCCTTGCTTACGTGTGGAGTCTAAGTCCATGCGAATGGCGGTGACATCAGGAAAACGTCGGTGCAGTTCTTCTTCAAGTTTTTCGGTTCCGACGCCTTTGTAAAGAAACAGATTGCTCCCACACGATGGGCAAGCTTCCGGATAGGGTTCGTCATAACCACAAAGATGGCACACCAGACGATGCTTGCCCTTGTGGTAGACCAGAGAAACGGCGCAGTTTTTGCAACTTAGCTTGGCGCCACATTCAAAACAATGCACCGATGGCGCAAAACCGCGTCGATTCAGCAATAGCATCACCTGTCCACCGACGGTGATGATTTCGGTGATTTTGGCGGTAAGCGGGTCGGAGAGGTACGCAAACCCGCGTTTCTTGAACTGCTCGCGCAGATCGACGGTCGTCACTTGCGGCATCAGTCGGTTGTCGATACGCTGCGGCAGTTCCAAAAGCCGATATTTTCCGCTGACAGCATTGTAATAGCTTTCGATTGACGGTGTCGCGCTGCCGAGCACCACCGTGCAGTGTTCGAGTTGCGCGCGGTAGACGGCCAGATCGCGGCCATGATAGCGAGGCGCAGGCGACGACTGCTTCAGCGCCTGATCGTGCTCCTCATCGACAACGATCAAACCCACGTTGGGTAGCGGTGCAAACACGGCAGAGCGGGGACCGAGGATGATCCTCAGGTCACCGGAGCGTGCCTTCTGCCAAATGTCGAGCCGGGCGCGGGCGCAAAGACGTGAATGGATCAGCCCAAGCTGCTTGCCAAAAACCGCTTCAAGACGATAATAGATCGCCTGCGACAGGCCGATCTCCGGCACGATGATAATGACTCTCTTTCCGAGGGAGATCGCCGTCTCTATTGCTTTGCTATAGACTTCGGTTTTGCCGGAGCTAGTAACGCCATGGAGCAGAAACGGGGCGAATTTCGAGGCGGTGATCGATTCGCAGATTGCCTTCGCCGCAGTTTGTTGATGCTCATTCAACTCGAAGGGTCGCACCGCCACCTGCGACGGCAAGTCGACAAACGGCGGTCTCTCCGTCAACTCCAAAAGCCCTTTCTGCGCAAGCTTGGCAATAAGCTGGCGCGGGACTTTCAGGTCACGGCGGCAGGAATCGAGATCGGCAGCGCCACGTTCTGCAAGGTAGGCCAGAACCCCCTTCTCCCTGCTGCCAAGACGGTCAGGTACCGGGGCATCGCCGCTCAATTTGACCAAGTAGTCAACGTCAGAGGAACGACCTTCTCTAACCTGCCAGCGGAAATCGACAATGCCCTGATCGCGAAAATAATTGAGCCTCTCAGAGGAGATGCCGCTTGCCCGTTGCGCTGCCATGGAGTTGCGCTGTCGCAATAACGCCAGTAGCTTCTCGGCAAACTTGTCCCCCGATTCTGCCAGCGATCGCAGCTTGTCCCGGTCGAGAAGCACTAACGTCTGATTCATCGGTGCGGTTAGCGCCTGCGGCAGATACGATTTTACGGTTTCCGCGAGTGACGCGAAGTAGTATTCGGCCACGAATCGGCAGAACTGCAATTCGGAAGAGTTCATCACTGGTTGCAGATCGGCAAGAGAATCGACCGGTTTCGTGTCACCCTCATAGACAACATCAAGACCGGTCACTATCCCCAACTGTTTGCGTCTGCCAACCGGTACGATCACTCGCCGCCCCAGCAGTTCGGACGCAAAGAGACTGGCGGGCGCGCGATACGTTAGCGGCTTGCGCAACGAGGTAAAGAGGCAGACTTCTATCAGGCGCGACGGTTCTTTAGTCATGGCTGCTCATAGTAAGATGTATCGATATGTTTACGCAAAAAAAAGGAGCGCTCGCACGCTCCTTTTCAAACTTCTGCTTCGCCACTACTTTATTTCTTGGGACACTTGGCGCTGGCCTCGTCAAATTCCTTCTGCATCTTCAGCTTGGCGTAAACGAGAACCAGTTGGCACCAACAATCTTGATTATCCGGTTTGACCTCAACGCACTTGGCATAGGCCGTGCGCGCATCGTCCATTTTCTCGGTAAGCATGGCGGTGGTACCGTACCAATACCAGTAGTCGGAGTCGGTTTTGATCAACTCGGCCGCCGCTTTGAAATCGGGGAATGCCTTCTCGTATAGCCCGCGGCGGTACGATAACAAGTCGGCTTTGGCCTTTTCGATTGCTTTGTCATTGGGGCGCTGCTGCGCAATACTGTCCAGAAGCGCTGTGGAATCCGTCAAAACCTTTGCGGACGCCTGACGAATGCACAGGACGCCTCGTTGGTACAGGATTTCGGCGTTCTGCGGATTGACCTTGATGATGTTGTCGAGACTCCCCTCAAAACGCTTCTCGTCGTTCATAGCCTGATAACACATGGCCTGATTGATTAGAGCAGCCTCGCGATTGAGAGAATCTTTGTCGGCAAAAGCGCCAAAGTAGAACGCTGCTGAATCATTCTGCTGGAGACTGGAAAATGTCGACGCCATTGAGAAGAGGAGCTGATTGTCGTTCGGCGCAAATTGATGTGCTTTCCGGTACATGTCAAGAGCGCCCTGGCTGTTGCCTTTTGCGCTCTCAACCAAGCCGATATTGGTGTAGACACCTGCGATGGTATCATCAATAGTCAGACACTCTGCAAACAGGCTGTTCGCTTTGTCGAAGAGCTGATTAACAAGTTTTTGCTGCTGGGTCTTTGCGCTATCGTCAGTCAAGTTGCGCGATTCCCTCGCCAGCGAATCGGCGAGCTTCAATTGCACTACTCCTTCAGAAAAGTCTTTTGCGAAGGCCGATCGCCTCAAATCCTTGATCTGCTTAGGCATATCGTCTTTCTCGCAGTTCTTTGTCAGTTTTTTGTCACCCGACGACTTTGCCTTGGCAAAGATCTCGTCGAATTGATGAAACTGCAGAATCATTTCCTTGAAATCGGAGCGGTCATGACAAAGGGTACCTAACCAGAAGTGTGCTTCGGGCTCACCGGGGTAGTTCTTGACCGCAGTACTGAAGAACTCCAGAGCCTTGTCAAGGTCTCTTGCCTGCATACGGACCTTTCCTGAACGCATCAAGACGTCGTACGGCAACACTCCCTGCTGCGCGTATATCACTGTCGTAAAACAGATTAGGTACACAAATATGGCTAGTCTCTTCATCTCTGATCCTTCCTCTTAGTGAATAGCATCACAAAGCGACAGTCATGTTAACAAACCAACCCGATGATGTCAAAGGAAATGTCAGCCGTTGAGCCGTACTCTGAACCGCAACACTGACTCTCCGTCTTTGGCAACCGGCACGGTGAATTCGATCTGCCGGGCATTCTTCTTGACATAGGTAAAGTTGCTTTCTAACACCTGCCAGTCGCCCCATACATTATACAAAGCACTCACGGTAACGTCTTCTTTTTTGTGATTGCGCAGCTTGACTTCAATCGTCAGTTCGCTAACGTGATCGGAGATGCGCTTGGAGTCGATCGTGTTGGTCTCGCCCACGACGTCGAAAGCGTTGCCGACCTTGATCTCGACTTCTTCGTCCTTGGGAGTATGATCTATCTGATCCTCCCCAAGAAATTCTTCCGAGCCATCGGTATCGAGCTTGGTCAACCGGATCTTGCCGGCGGGAAGCGGCATTCCCATGCCATTCGCCTCAGAGTTTTTGAAGCTGACGACAACATTCACATCCTTGGAGCCATCGGCAGCGGTATAGCGATAAAGCTTTTTGATCGGCGTGGTTGCAGGGTCGAACAAACTGACCTGCTTGGTCTCGTTGTTGGCAATCGTAGATGGACGGCCAAGCGTGTACATATGGTATTCGAAGAACGCCTTTTCCTCGAAACCTTCAGCAGTTGCTACTCTGTCAAGCATTACTGCACCTTTCGCGTACATCGGCTGTGGAGGCTTAACACGATTGATGTCACCGGCAACCAACTTGAGTTTGGCATCACGATAGGTCTTTCCGGATTGATTGTCGAGCGACACCCAACCCGAGAGTTGCAGTTTGGTGTCGGTGGCATCAAGCAGCGCTATGTACTCCGCATGCCAGTTGATGTTACTGGTCAAATAGCTGACTTCGACATCGCGCTTACCTGACACTTCGCTGGAAAGCAGCCACTGCAAGGTTGGGACGACGATCAGTCCTTCAGGAAGTTTGGGCGCGGTGACGGAGAGCATTTCCAAGCCGTTGATCAGGCGAATAGCCCCTTCAGGAAGTTGCAGCACCAGATAGCCGGATGACGAGGACAAGTATCTCCCGTGGAGGACGTCGCCGTTCTTCATGATGACGTCGATGTCGTTGCCTAGATACTTCTCCAGAATCTTGTCCGAGGACACAAGGTCGTACTGATAGTTCTGTTCAAGCAACTGGATATTGTCGCCGCCGGATTTCAATTTGAAATGCACCGAGGTTGGGTCGATAGACGATGCTACGTCGGTGAGGTTCATCTTGTTGACGCCTTTCTGGAAGTCCAGAGTGCGCCCTTCTTTAACCAGCGCCAGATTCTGGTTGTAGACGGTGATGGCGACATCGTCGGCAAATGCCAGATTGGCTAATGCGACGACAAACAGTGCAACAACGAACGTGCGTTTCATACGATTCCTCCTTAATTGACGGGCGCGGAGACCGCGCCCCTACGCGATATACGGCATAGAATTGTGTTTGCCGTAGTCGATTTATATATGATACAAATGGGAAGGGCAAGATATTCCCGCCCTGCTTGCCCAGGAAACAGCAGGCACAAGAACGACAGTTGGCGAAGATGCGGCACAAGACATCCCTAAGGGTGCCAAATTCTAACGTCCATACGCAGCCCGGAATTGGAAAACGGTCTCGCCCCCGGCAGCAACCGGTACGGTAAACTCTATCGTATTGGCGTCGATCTTGCGATATTCAACGACTCCCTCCACATCAGACAATTCTACGAGCTTGCCGCGCAAGAGGGTAGCGGTTACGACAGCGGGCTGGGACTTGTGATTCCGCAATGTAACCTTGATCTTCTCGTCAAGTCCTCCCTTCTTCTCCTGCTTGGACTCCAACACCGTTGTTTCGCCGACGACGTCAAAGGCACTACCGACCTTGAGGCGAACTTCCTCATCGACCGCCGTGTGGCCGATACGATTCTCACCCAAAAACTCAAGAGAACCGTCCACGTCAAGTTTCGACAAGCGCACCATGCCGGCTGGAATAGCCATCCCCAATCCATTCTCCTTCGAGTTTTTGAAAGAGACTTCAACGTTGACGTGCGGATTCTTGGGTTGGATATCGTAACGATAGCTCTTGACAACGGAGACTGATGACGGATCGAAGAGCGCCAATTGTTTGGTCTCGTTGTTGGCAAGTGTTGATGGTCTTGTTAGCTCGTAGAGATGATATTCGAACATCGATCTGGTAGTAATCGTGAGCAGTTCGCTTACCGTTGTCACCATCTTTGACCCGTACTCTGCGTCGAAGCCGTGCGGAACAGGTTGCGGTTTGGGCCGCGTCCAGTTGACGTCGCCAGCTACGAGCTTGATGGTGGCGTCCTGATAGGTCTTCCCTGACGCGTTATTGATGGACGCCCACCCGTTGAACAACATCTTTTCGTCGCGATCATCGAGCACGCCGATGTATTCGGCGTGCCAGCCGATGTCCGATGCCAAATAGCTAACCTCCGCTTGGCGCGTTCCGGTGACGTCGCTTGAGAGTAGCCAGACCAGAGTCGGCGATGAGACCAGACCATGTGGAAGTGACGGCGCAGTGACTGAGGTCATTTCGGCAGAGTTAAACATTTTGATTCCGCCGTCGGGAAGCTGAAGCACCAGAGATTCGCCGGATGAGCCGAGATATTTGCCCTTCAGAATCTCTCCGCCTTTGAGCGCCACGACGATCTCGCTGTTGAGCATCCGGTCAAGAATCTTCTGGGAAGAAATCAGGTCGTAGCGGTAGTTTTGCTCCAATACTTCAAGCGACCCGTCCCCCTGCACCATCCGAAGATGCACGGTGGTTGGCTCAAGTGTCGAGGCCATGTCAGCCAAGGCCACGGTGTCAATTCCGGCCTTGATCCGGAGGGTTCGGTTCTCCTTGACTGAGGCAAAGCTCTGGTTGTAGATGGTGACGGCAACATCGTTGGCTGCGGCAACGCTGACGATAAGCATGGCCGCAAAGACTGTGAGAAGCGTGGTTTTCATGGTATTCCTCCCCGGTCACAGGCGTAATGCTGTGCCCGCACAAGTGTAATTTCGTGCCTTGGACTTGCAGTAGTCCTTCTACGAAGGATACAAGTGGGATAGCGCTATATTCCCGATTCGCCTACACTCTCTCCACCCCGACAACCTCTTCTGCAAAACTCTTCCGGTTCTTCGGTGGCTTGACAAGCAACGAGAAAGCCATGTCAAGCATGACAATCACGGCTCCCATGATGAAGGTGACGCGGAATCCAAGCGTATCCCACATCACACCACCGGCTATCGGAATAACCACGGCAGCGACATGGTTCATCGTCAGGCCAATCGACAGAGCATTGGTCAGGTCGCGTTTGGGGGCGATTTTGCGAATGTAGGAATTGAGCGCGACGGAAGAACCAAAAAGCACGCTGTCTATCACGAAGAAAACCAGCAGCACATAGAGGGAAACAACATAAGCGTACCCGGCAAAGATGAAGATCAGCAAAAATGACGTAAAGGCCAGCAGGAATCGCTCACCCAGTCGTTCGGTCAGATTGCCAAGCTGCTTATTGGTAACGATCGTGATTGCCGAAGTGACAAAGAACAGCAGAGCGGTGTATTCGATCTTGAGTTTGTAATTAGCCACCAGCAGGAATATCGCAAAGGTGGAAAACATGTGCCGTCGGCAGCCACGCAGAAACGAGATCACATAATACAGCCAGTACGATTTCTTCATGCTGAACAAACTGGTTTCTCCAGCAATGCGATTGCTTTTGAAGACAAACGAGAGCACCATTCCTGTGACAACAAAGGCCACACCGGCGGAAACAAGAATCATCCGGTAGCCGAATACGAAGCTTAACAGGAAAACAACGATAGTTCCAGCGACACCGGCAATCGCCTCCCAACTCGCCATCACTCCCTGCAGGCGTCCCGACTCGTGACCCCTGATGTAATTCAGGAGCAGCGATTGGTTGGCGCTGACAAAATAGTGAAAGCCGGTGGACATGATCAGTGTCCCGACACCGAGCATCCAGATTGAATTGGCGGTGCCGGCAATGATCAGACCCAATCCGTTGATGGCGATGGAGATTGTGGAGATACGCAATTCCGAAGTGAACATCGCCAGCAAGCCCACACCAAATCCGAGCAGCCCAGGGACTTCCCTGACGGCCTGAATTATGCCGATTTGCGAAGCGGTAGCTCCGAAAGTCTCTCTGCCATAGTTGTTGAACAACACTTGCCAGATCGCGAAGGCAAAGAAGGTAACGAAGTCAATGGCGACAATGCCGCGGAAGTTGATGCGACGAGGGGCTAACATTCGATCATGTAAATCAAGATTTGCTTACGAGCAACAGGTTTTTCGGCGGGACAGTACGTACCACAAACGGGTCTCCGCCGTTAGGGTCGCAGTGCTGTAAATCAGGACCGCTTCGGTCTTGGGACACACCGCTATACCACCCAACGCTGCCGTTTGGCTAGGTTACGGCTCTATGCGGCACAAGTCACTTCTGCAACAACGAATCAATTCGAGCGCCCAATTGCTGGTCGATGTTCTCGCTGGCGCCGATACCCCGAAAGACAATGAAACCTTCCTTATCGATCACGACCTGAGTTGGGAAGCCAGACACCCGATAGCTGCTGACGACATCAGGTGCGTTCGGAACAATCCGGTACTTGAAGGTAAACTCTTTCAGAAATCGGGTTACGAGTTTCCTGTCATCGAAGGTGAAAGCGGCAAAGGTTACCGGTTTGCCCTGATAGCGCTCCACCAACCTGTTTAGACTCGGTAGCTCTTTTCGGCAGGGGATACAACCGGTGAACCAGAAATTCAGGACGACCACCTGGCCACGCAACGATTTCAGATCAAGAACTTGGTTCTCCAGGTCAAACACGTGGAAGTCCTCCGCCTTTTCCTTCGACTTAGAGTCGTTGGTCAGAAGAGCCCTACTGAGAGTGTCCCCCGTTTTTTCCTTGCCGCCAGATATGTCGACAATCGCGCTGATCGTTAGAAAGTACCCAAGACTGTCAACCTGGCTACGCCATTGCTTCCCCGCGAATGAGAATGCGGTATCACTCAGCAACACTCTGACATCCGGCGGAATGAACTCAAATTCGTCGTTGTGATTGGCGTCGATAATGAACCACTCATAGTTCTCTTTGAGAAATCTCCCCGAGGCGTTTTGCGTGAATACCTCGATATCGAAAGTGTCCTTGTCAAGATGCCAGACTCCGCGTTTGGCTGAAAAAGTGATCATTGCATATACCAGCGCGCTTCTGCCGATCTGCTTGGAGAGATCCTTGTCATAGGCGCTTCCATACTTGACAATGTGAGCCTTAAGGTGAAACCCATCAGGCATCGTGTGGTTGAATTCAACATATTCGGAAGTTGAATCAGCAGGGTCTTTTGTCCACGTGAGTGGCGGGCCATCGTTGGTCAAGTCTTCGTCATTGTTTGCGTCAAAGTAGAAGATGTCATTACCGTGCTTGTCGAGGTCCTTCACAACATGGAACTCAATATCCTCCGTAGTATCACCTATAAGCCCCCACTGAAGGTGGCCATAATAGACGGTATCACTGTTGTAGATCGGCTCCACACGGATTCTGCCAAAGTGATCGGGAAAGAAGGTCGAATCAGAAGCGAGATAGAAAGTGAAGTGATTGCTCTCCTCCATCCAATCGCTCAAGGGAATCTTGAATCCGGTCGAGCCAGTGTGGCTGCAGGAGATCAGGAGCACAGATATGATGAAAAAGCCGAGACAGAAAGCCCGAAAGCGTCTCATAAGAATATCCTCTCAATTCATGCCATTAGCAGTCGATGATGACATTCAACACCACTTATGAAATCAAACAAAGCATATCGCAAATGACAAATGGAAACTTTGCCTCTGCGCGGATCATTTCATCTCGCGGCGCGCCGAAGTCCGGTTCCGGCCTGCTGGACTTGACTGTTCCGTCATGTCTTGCGCCGCGCCACTCAGATTGCCACCCTTCACTCCGCCTTTTGGCGGCGTGCGACATGACGGTTTTCTCTGGTTATTTTCAGACTCTTCAGGTGAGCGCGGCAGGTCACGCTCCCACGGATTCCGACCCCCGACCACCAAGACCTGACGCAACTGCAAACTGATTCTCCTGCGGGAAAAAGAAAAGGGCGCACAGCCGTGCGCCCCTATATTATCGGAGAGAAGCTTGCGCTACCAACCCATCAGTTGCTCAAGGTTGACGTTGATCTTCTCGACCATTTCCTCGTATTCGTGTTTTTTGGCTTCCTGTTGTTCGACGACTTCACGCGGGGCGTTGTTGATGAACTCATGGTTAGCCAGTTTTTTGCGCGTCTTTTCAAGTAGGCCGGTGAGATTCTCCAACTCTTTATTGAGACGCTGGCGTTCAAGGTCGATGTCGATCAGACCGGCAAGCGGGATGAAAATCTCGACCGAAGGAATCACGCCGGACGCCGACAGCGGTGGTTTCTTGGTGTCTACGCCCAGCACCAGTCTTTCGATCTTGCCGAGGTTGATGAGATAACCCTCGTTGTTTTGCAATGTCTCCAGCAATTTAGGGTCGCTGATCTTGAGATGAACTTCGGCGCGTTTGGATGGCGGCACATTCATCTCCGCGCGAATATTGCGGATCGCATAAACCACGCGCTGCAGCTTCCCCATCATCTCTTCCAGTTCGAGATCAATCAGCTTGTCGTTGTAATCCGGAAACTTCTCCAGCATGATGGTGCGGTCGTTTGGATCGAGATGGTGCAGCAGATGCCAGATTTCCTCAGTGATAAACGGCGCAAAAGGATGCAAGAGCAGCAGAATATTGTTCAGCACGTAACCGGTGACGTTTTTGGCGAGAGCTTTGTCAGCCGGATCCCCCTCATTGTATAAGCGTGTCTTGACCAGTTCAATATACCAGTCGCAGTAGTCGTGCCAGGTGAAGTCGTAAAGCGTTTTGGCCGCGCTAGTAAACTTAAACCCGTGCAACTGCTCGGTGTAGGTCTTGATCGTTTCATGCAAACGCGACAGAATCCAGCGATCCATCAACGGCAATTCACCCTCGTGCTCGATCACAGCCAGATTGCGCTCGCTGATGTTATCGCCCAGGTTCATCAGGATGAATCGGGAGGCATTCCAGAGCTTGTTGCAGAAATTGCGCCCAAGTTCGAAAGTATTCATCGTAATCGTCGGATCCTGTCCTTCGGGCGTGGAGAGAATCAGCGATAAGCGCAGACTATCGGTCCCATGTTTGGCAATGATCTCCAGCGGATCGATGCCGTTGCCGAGCGACTTGGACATCTTGCGCCCTTGAGAGTCGCGCACGGTTCCGTGGATGTAAACATCTTCGAAAACAAGCTTGCCGGTGAATTCATAGCCGGCCATTACCATGCGCGCAACCCACAGGAAAATGATCTCGCTGGCGGTAAAGAGCGAGCGAGTCGGATAAAAACGTTTTAGTTCTTCCGTCTGAACCGGCCAGCCGAAAGTGGAAAATGGCCAGAGCCAGGAGGAGAACCAGGTATCGAGAACATCCTCTTCTTGTCGAATCTCGGTAGCGCCACACTTGGCGCAGGACTCCGGCGCATCTTTGGCCACCATCTCGTGGTTGCATTCCTGACAGTAGTATACCGGAATCCGGTGACCCCACCAGAGTTGGCGGGATATGCACCAGTCGCGGATGTTTTCCATCCAGTAGAGATAGGTTTTGCTCCAGTGATCGGGATGGAAACTGAGTTTGCCGCTCTTGACGGCTTCAATCGCGGGCTTGGCCAATGGTTTCATGCGCACAAACCATTGTTCGGAGAGATAAGGCTCAACAACGGTATTGCAGCGATAACAGGCGCCCGCAACCAATTCGTAGTCTTCAATCTTCTCCAACAGCCCCTTCTTCTCAAGCTCTTCCAGCACTGCCTTGCGCGCGACGAATCGATCAAGACCTTTGAACTTGCCGGCGTTTTCGTTAAGGGTGCCGTCAGGATTCAGGATATTGATCTTTTCCAGATCATGGCGCTGGCTCATATCGAAATCGTTGGGATCGTGAGCGGGAGTAATCTTGACGACACCGGTTCCAAACTCGGGGTCGACGTAGTCATCGGCGATGATGATCAACTCGCGGTCGAGAATCGGTAGAATGGCGGTTTTGCCGATGTACTTCTGGTAGCGTTCATCCTTGGGGTTGACCGCCAAAGCCGTATCACCGAGCATGGTTTCTGGGCGCGTAGTTGCGCAGATCAGAAATTGATCCTGACCTTTCAGTTTGTACTTGATGTACCACAGCTTTGACTTTGATGATTTATGCTCAACCTCGTCGTCCGACAATGATGTTAAACAGCGCGGACACCAGTTGACAATATACTTGCCCTTGTAAATCAGCTTCTTCTCATATAGATGGATGAACACTTCCTTGACGGCATCCGATAGCTGTTCGTCGAGGGTAAATCGCGCGCGCTGCCAGTCGCAGGCGCAGCCGATTTTCTCAAGCTGTTTCAGGATGCGTTCTTTTTTCACGGTGACATAGTCCCAGACACGCTTGACAAATTCATCACGTCCGATTTCACGGCGCGAGGTTCCCTCTTTCACCAGGAGTTTCTCGACGACCACTTGCGTAGCAATGCCGGCATGATCGGTCCCGGGGAGCCAACAGGTCTCGAAGCCGGACATTTTGCGCCAACGGATCATGATGTCTTGCAGCGTGTTGTTGAGGGCGTGCCCGAGATGCAAAACATCAGTGGCGTTGGGCGGCGGAATGACGATCGAATAGGTCGGTTTGGGAGAGCTATTGTCCGCGTGGAAGTAGCCTTTAGTCAACCAGTCCTGGTAGATTCGCTCTTCGATGCCAAAGGGATTATACTGTTTCGCAATATTGTCGCCGTTCATCGTATCCTTCTTCTGA
>CAIVAP010000155.1 GCA_903903945.1 uncultured bacterium
CAAATACCCCCGACAGGACTCGAACCTGTTACCCTCTGCTTAGAAGGCAGATGCTCTATCCACATGAGCTACGGGGGCATTGTCTGTTTGAATACGGTTGACAACGTTGCCGGCGCAGTCGGTCGTATTTCAATTGGATGCCAAGGTAGCGCCTTTGTCACATGCCAGCAAGCAGATTTTGGACTTACCTACACATGCCGGCGGCGCTAGCGGACGAGATATTGACGACCGAGAATGCGCCTATTTCTTGGTGGCAGCAGTGTCGGGTTTGGCGTTGTTGGATGGGGCGTCGCCGACCGTGACGTTTAGTCGAAGCAATTCGAGGGTTTTCTTGCCGATGCCCCGGACTTGCACCAACTGTTCAACTGAGTCAAATCGCCCGAGCCGTTGACGCAGTTCGATTATCCGCTGGCTGATCACTTTGCCAACTCGCGGAAGCATCATTAGACTCTCCGCCGGCGCAGTATTGATATTCAGTAAAAACGAGGTCGGCTTGGTGGGCTTTCTTGTCGCGACAGAGGATGTATCTTGTGACAAAGCACGTGCGGGCTTAGGATTTGTCTGCGAAACCGGTGCGCTCATATACGGCTGCTTGGTCGCTGCACCTGCCGACTGAAAAAACAACTCCGGCGGTAGTGTTTCGGTGCTGTTTTCGTAGAGTAGAATGCCACCGCCAATCAGAACCATCAGCAGCAGAATCGCCAGCGCGAATGTCTCGGCGCGGCTGAACTGAAAAATCTCTTTCCAGTCACTCATAACGGGTCAACCGCCAACGACAATACCAATTTGCCAATACGCCCCAGCGATTCCGGCGAGCACTTGTCGGGTGTGTCCTGCGTAGTGTGCCACCAAGGGTACTCAAAATCAATAATGTCTATCGTTCTAATGGATGCAGCCAACAGGGGCAAATGATCGTCATAAATCGGTTGCGATACGCGGGTATCGAAGGTGGTCGACATTCCGAGATGCGCGGCTCGAGCCCAGACCTTGTCAACCAGTTTCCCCTCATAGCGAACCGAGTATTCCTCCTTGAAAAATCGCTGACTTCTGTCTCCCACCATATCAAGCACAACGCCGTAATCGTACACTTTCGCATTGGCGCGACGCGCGAATTCCTTGGCGCCAAGGCAGTAGTAGTCCAGATCCCCGGATTCACCCAGTCCTCGCCGTCGAGAAAAACGAGGTCGACGCCCCTGGCTACGTGCAGCGCGGCAAGTTCATTCGCCAGTTGCAGCAGAACCGCAGTGCCCGAAGCGCCATCGTTGGCGCCCGGCAATGGCTGAGTTTGTTTCTGAGAATCGGCATCCATCTCCGAGCGTGGGCGCGAATCCCAATGCGCGCAAAACAGCAAGCGGTTACTGTGATCAGGATTGAACCTGCCGATTACATTCGTCAGGCGCAGGGTATCGGAGGAATAGGGGTCTTTTACTCGGAAATCCTGTTTCTCCACCGCGATTCCAAGACTGTCAAAGGTGCGCGCGATCAGAGCGAGCGCCTGCCGATGCGCCAGTGTATTGGGTACACGTGGCCCAAAATCGCATTGTGCGATTAGATACTGATAGGCTGCGGAGCCATCGAACTCGCTCGCCGACCGTTGTGAGTTACTGTCGGAGCCACAAGAAATGGCGAATAGGGCAAACGTGATTATGAAAGCGCGCATCGTCATCAGAAGCGAATTTCCGCCCAGAATGAGAGTTCACGTACATGGCTCTTCTTTTTAGTGCGGACATCGTTGGAATCCTGCCAGCGCGCACTCATGCCACCCTTGATATTGGTAGAGAAGTTGTAGGTGACACTCGGCGCCACCGAGAAATCAGTGCGCTCGGCAGTGATTTGGTCTCCGCGGAGATAGTAGTTGACCGTGCGGTTAAGGCGACGACTAATATCCATATCAAAGGTCAGGGTCGACTGTATCTTGATTTTTCCAAAAAGAGGCAACCAGAGTTTGCTTCCACCTCTGAAAGAGTACGATGTCTTTATGGATAGCGTGTTGGCAAAGTCCTTGACGTCACCGGTTCGAAAGCCGGTCGAATCCTTGCTGAAGTCTTCACGCTCAGTAATGGTCTTGGCGTAGTTCACGGTGGACTGCAGACCCTGCGCCAGCTTCCAGTCAATCTTGACCGCTAGCAGCGGCGAGTAGTTTGTCGTTGTCGAGCGGCTCAGGAGTCTTCCGTACTGCTTGCTTGTCGAAGTGCTCTGTTGGCGGGAATACTTGGAATCCAGTGAGATCGACTTGGAGAAAAGCTTAGGCAGAAGCAAGTAGTCGAGCTTGCCGAAAGTAAATGTCAGATCCGGGTAAGTGGTTGACTCATCGCGCGTCGCTTTGCCAGTTGCATCCGCAGTGCTATAGGCGTAGGCGGCGGCAACCTTGATGCCAAGAATCAATCGTACTCCTGAACGGAGAGAGTAACCTTGCCCCCAACTTATCAGATCTGTCTGGCTGGTACCGGTGGAGGTGGCAATACGATCTGCATTCGGATTGTCCGAAAGACCAATTCGGTAGAGAAAACTCGGCCGCTGCACGAAACCGGCGAGAGATTGGCGTTTCTCCCAGCGGAAAGAGCCGCCAATCGGATCGACTCGATCGGTGAAGAGGCGGACAAACTGCAGTCCAAACCCATAGAACGGTGTTCCCGGTGGTCCCTGCACCTTCGGCTTGCCTTTCTGACTGTCTGGCTTGACGGCGGTTGAGTCGTGCTTGGCTTTCGTCGAGTCAGACGTTACGGCGCCCGGTTTGGTCGGTACTTCGTTCTTTGGGGGTTCCGCGCCCACTACCTTACCCTTGTTCGCAAGCGAATCAGGCCTTGTCGAGGCCGTGTCCCCAGTAGCCGGAGTAATTACCAGCGGCTTTACTTCGCCTTTCGGCGGTGTTACCGGAATGGGCGGAGCTTGACCACTGTCAGGATTTGGTTCCGCAAACACGACCGCGAAAGTCTGACCGGTGCTCTTGGGAAGATTAAGGGACGCCTTCTTGCCGCCACCAATATTGGTGGTATCCCTCAAAGAGTCTGCAGCCGGTGGCTTTGGAAGATTCGGCCCACCAGGACCTTGTCGCATAGAGTCAAGCGACGGAACCCTCGTGCTGTCCTCTGCTGGCAGATCATGGAGTTTGCCTTTGCCTTTCTTGCCCGTTGAATCGGGAGGAACAGTCTCATCCTTGCCTTTCTTCTGGGGGGGCTTCTCCTTAGGTGGCGCCTTCTTGATCGATGGCTGGTTCTTGCCAAGCAGTTTTTGCAGATCGAGAGTGGCGTTGGCAGTGAAGCTTCTGCTGTTATCGGCGCGCCGAGTACCTATCTCTTGAGCGCTCGTCGAGGTCAGCACTACAGTCTCCGTGTGATTGACGGAGTAGCCGAACTTAGTGCCGGTGACAAACGGCAAAATCTGAGGCGAATAATTGGTCGAGAAACTCTGACTGTATTGTCGTTCCTGACCCAACTTGGCCTGCTTGGGGTCAAGTGCGAATTTGAGGAGCGTCGGATCGCTTAGATCGCGGTCAGTCGAGAAACCGTAGTTGACGTCGACCGAGTTCAGCGGCGTGAAGCCAGTTTCGAAGCGGCCCTGAAACGTCCGCAGATAACGGTTTGTCTGCGTGCCAAAGCTATTCGTCGTGCTCTCGAGCGTGCGATTGACTGTGCCATCGAGGGAAGCACGCAGCGGAAATGGATTGAACTCGGTGCCCAACACTCGCTTCGGTAATAGCGGCATGCCGCGCAACCATGACAGAAGTTTCAACCCATGCTTAATCGGACTGTTGACCGCGTACCTGCCCTTGAGCGTGTAACGTTCACTCTCGGAATTAGGCGTCGTGGGTGAGCGTGCAATTGACTTGTCGTACGAGAAATTTGAGTTGAACCTGTTTAGCAGAGCGCCGTAGATGATATTCCGGGTCTGTTTGTTCCAGCTCTCTCCGATGTGGAAATTGGTGGTCGTGCTAACCGACTTCTGTTCCTCGGCACGGTCTGAAGTCACAACAATATCAGAGCCGCTGATAAGTCGTGGCGAGGACTCATTGCGACGCCAACTATAGCCGACTGGGATGCTGGCTTTCTCCTGCGACGATAGGAACTTATCGAGTCTCACATCTGCGCCATAGCCATAGTTGGTACCGGAGTAGCCAGAACCGAGATTACCGCGATCGGAAGTCAGATTCCGGAAAAATGCATCCTGCTTGGAGTAGTCAGAGCGGAAGGAACCGAGATCGCCAAACGAAATCGAGGTGGCCGCAGCAGCCGCCAAACCGCGGTCGTTTCGCACGCTCTTTGTCCGTAACTCATCTACCCACAGTTCTCCCGTAGCCAGCTTTTGTGATTCATTCGTATGCAAGTTAATGACGCCCATGGCATAGTACTTCACGCGCGTTAAAGATGGGCTACCGACAACGCGGTAATGAGGATGCACTGGTGCCGGTACATGAGTGGAATCAGACGTAGTGTCTTTGGGGATCAGCTTCAATTGGGTGATGTCGTCGAAAATGATATCAACTGCGTTCTGCGTACTCCAACCGGAATCAATTGTGGTGCGATACTCATAGTAATTGGCAGCGTCCGGACCGAAACGAAAGAAGAACTCAACGCTGTCGCGGAGGCTGTCACCATGAACCCACATCGCCAGCTTCCGATAATTGGTCAGATCCTCAGATTTGTACGGTATCTTTTCCGCATAAGCGGTGTCACCGGGAAGCAGCTCTCTGTAGTTGAGGCTGAGCGATTGCTCCTTCTCCTGCAAATTGTTGACCTGATCGTAAAAGCCGGCGACTCCGGGAGGCGAGTAGTAGTTTCCATTTTCTTCAGTGTTGACAACGGTCGCATTCAGGCCCGCTGAATCACCGCGTACGGCCGTCGTGGGAAGGGTTGCTTGTACCTCCCAGACGTTGCGCGCTAATTTAAGGTCGGCAATCTCAACGTAAGCGGCAGTGTCGGAGTCGACTCCGTCAATCCACAGCCGGACTCTCGTTATGTTGGCGCGTGAAGGTGAACCAATGCTGTCCTTTACGAAAGCATCGGTAAACGGAATTCGCACGGTATACCAACCATTCCGCTCCGAATTGGGCACTACATTCTCGCCTCTGGCCAAGTCGATGGAATAGGAGTAGTAGTTGTCCTTGGCATCAAGCGCGCCGTTGCCGTCGAGATCTTCCGAATCAGGACGTCCGTTGGTGCCCGGATCATTGCCGTTACCTTCGGTGCCATTTATGTGTTCATAGTTGTAACGTTCGCGGCTGTCGTATTTCCAATCGTCGCCATGCGGATCAGGGTCGGTGCAGTTGCACTCCCGTTGCTCTGCGCTATCAGGCATCAGATCAAGCCCCGTATCTTCGTTGAAATCGAGAATGCCGTTTTTGTCGCGGTCTTCTGTGTCAAGTGTGCCGTTCGTCTGGCCGTTACTATCCGGAAGGTCTTCGGTGATCTCGCCAAGATCAAGGTGAAGCACGCCGAGCGATCCTCTCATCCGCAGTTCAATAAACTGGATCTTGCTCTGATCATAAGAACCCTTGCTCAAAGCTCTCATCACTCCGCCCCAAGAAGACTTGCGATCATTGCCACTCGGTGTCAGGCGCATGACCAACACATTAATGTGGTCTTCCCCCGCCTTGACTTGCCGGTCGTAAATATCTGTGACCGCAATTTGATCGTAGGGGTTGTACCAGATAAATCGTCCCGGCGATTGTTTCCGTTCTGGCATCGAGGCCGGATGCCACCCTTCGCGGATAACACCCAGAGAAAACTGCTCGCGCGCCCCTTCGAAATCATCCACGTATGCTTCACCGCTGGCATTGGCATTCGGTACCGACCGCGCCACTTCGCCGTTGATCGAAATTTGTGAGGGGGTGTTGGTTTCTACAAACGGAAGCGCATCTACCATTTTCGTGAGCAGATTGCTCTGGAAAGCGTACGAAATGTCGGCGTCGAGATTGAGAGATTTCGACTGCTCTTCTCCGAGGCGCGGTTTGCGGTCGGTTGTTTTTTCCGACTTGTACAGTACGGTAGTACCCATTTTCAGATTGCTTCCAAGTTGATACTCCGCTCGGGCGCCTAAAAGGGTCTTTTTCTCAGCCGCAATTAACGGCGCGTACTCGTAGTCGACTTTGACATCAGCCCCGGGATTAAGTGCTTCCTGATTGAGGAACGAGATTCGGCCCAGATCGTAGTATATCTGGTAATCAACACCCTTAATGAGTTGTTTGCCGTTCAGAGTCACGGTCTCGGATTCCGAGACAATGTCTGAATGTCCCAAGTAGAACTCGCTCTGGCGCGATGACGAAATAACCAGCAGATAGTACTTGCTCCCTTTTGTTCGGTCGGATGAGGTCGAAGGCGTGTGGTATAGCATGCTCACAGTGTCGGAAAGCACCGTATTATCAGCAAACGGCTCGCGTCTCGGGATGCGCACGTGCCCTCGGGTGAGGTCGACTATTTGCTCGTTACGGCTGTCAATTCGTCCGTTGTTGTCGTTGTCGAGCCCGAGTAGTCTAATATACGACGTTCCCTGCTGGTTGTCCTGATCGGAGGCGTCACGGTCCGTGGTGTTGGTGGCACTACCTTTGTAAATCTTCACCTCCAGATTGTCCGGATCGTCAATCCTACCGCCCAGACTATATACATTGCGCCAAACGTAGTTCCAAGTAACGTACGTTGGCTGTGGATTTCCGTTAGCGATTAGCTTCAGCGTATAGGTCGAATTGTCTGGCCTGCTGCCGATCTCTATGTCGTCATAGGTGGTATGGTCAGTGTTTGTCCACCGTCGGTATTTGATGTATGCACCTATCGACAGATTAGTGACCGGTTGGCTCATGATTACATAGTGTTCGGTGGGATGGAAATAGAAATTGCCATAACTTGAACTCTTGGTGAATGAGACGAACGTGCCCTCAACATTCTCGTTGAAATACCGTGAATTTGTCGTGTCGAAAGGATCAACGAAGAGGTTGCATGTATGCTTGTCGTTGGTGTAGTTGACGTCACCATCGTTTACGGAGAAGTAAAGATCAAGCTCGGTGATGCTGTCTCCCGGATGCAAGTCGTTCTTGGAGACGGTGTCACGACGCGCCAGATCGAAATAGGTCATGTCCAAAAACTGATTGTCGCGGATAATGCGCGTCTGAGATTCCGTGCCGGCCTTGAAGCTGGCGCCCTGATTGGACGACTTTTCCTGGGACGCGATTGCTGTCAGCTTCAGTCCACCGAGTTCTGCGGTTGTCTTGACACCGAACAGGCCCTGAATCTGCCGCGAGTAACCTGTGAAACGGGTCCCCGGTAGGGACAAGTTTGTGTTACCCAGTTCCACGGTTTTGACAACGTCATCTTCGTCTCCCTTATAGCGCAACTGGATCCTATTGGCCAACGACTGCTGGCGCTTGGAGTCCTGATTGACGTCCACGAAGATCTTCGAACCGATATTGCCGCTGATCGTGAAACTGGATAGTTGCTCCATGTTCAATGATGGGAATTTGCTTTGTTTCTGGGTTGCAATTGAAGTCTGATCATTCCACTGGCTGCTTCCGGAGAATGATATCTTTCGATAACCATTCACCTTCAGACCGGCGCCCCCCTCACCCATAAGTCCCCTGGCAAATTTCGGAACTTCAAATGGAATTTCAAACTGCAGCAGACTGCCGCTACCACCCTGAGCTGTCTTCTTCGCCTGAGAGGAATAACTGTCCCGCCACAAACGGCGTGACTGGCAGTCCAGCAGCCACTGGCGATAACTGGCGGGTGATGCCGTCGCCGGTAATGTCACATTTTGGAACTTGCCGTAAGCCTGGTTGAAAACCAACAACTGGCTTGTGGCGTCATAACTGAAGGTCAGCCTGCGCTGAATGTTGTCTGCTTTGAGAAGCGGGATAGAATCTAGGGATTGCGAAATGCCAATCTCGGGTTTGTCGGGGCTGATAGAAGCCACCACCGGTTGTGGCATCTGCAAATTCATGCGAATACCGGTTGCGGCCGAGACCAACGGCGCCGTCACTAATGCAGCAACTATGTACAGCAATACCATCTGCACAACCGTGCGGCAGCGTCGGAAAGTCAAAGTATGTTTAACAAGCTCTAAGATCATGCGTTATATATGTTTTCGATAGAATCCTCCTCTAACTAAAGTCCCCAAGCAAAATAACCTCTTCGGTGAGATCGATGCTATAAATCTCTTTCACTTTCTCCTTAAGTTTTATCGACAAATCCCGAACTTCAGACGCAGTCGCGCCACCTTTGTTGATCAGAATATTGGCATGACCCGAAAAAACCCCTGCGTGCCCGATTTGCATCTGCTTGGCGCCGATTTGGTCGAGCAAATATCCGGCGGCAATTTTGCCGTGCGGTGCCGTCGCCGATTCGATATTCTTGAAGAAACAGCCGGCGGAAATGTCGTCTTTCGGGTGTTTCTGCCAGCGCTCGGCCAATATCGTGTTCATTTTCTCTCTCAGGCAAGCGGCATCGCCGTGTGCCAACTGGAATCGCCCGGAAATCACAATATTCTGGGACCACTTGAGATCGCTGTGGCGGTACTTGTAACCGAGATTCTCCTTCCGCTCTGTATAAAAACCCTTTAACGGATGGTAGAGATTGACATCAATCAGACGGTCGGAAACCGTGACACCATAGGCTCCCGCATTCCCGACAATCGCGCCACCGACGGTACCGGCGATGCCCGCCAGCGCCTCGAGACCCTCTAGACCGGCGGCAACTGTCTCTTCCACAAGCTTGTGCAAGGAGTAGCCGGCGCCGACCGTGACGCAATCATCGTCTATCTCCAGCATCTCGATCTGGAGAACGATTATCATGCCGCGGAAACCCTTATCCGAAGAAAGGATGTTCGAGCCGCCACCGATGACAAAATACTCCAGCCGATTCTGGTGGCAGAACTCTACCGCCTCCACCACTTCATCGGCGCTGCGGCAAAACGCCGCCCAGTCCGCCGGACCGCCAATACCGAAGGTAGTCAGCTTGTTGATCGGATAGTTTTGTTCGAGCCGAAAACGGGTCTTTGCTTGCGTAGTAGTCACACTGGCCTTGTTGGGAGTAGTAGCCACCAAACAGTTATCTCCACAAGAGGGAATATACAACATCCCGTCAATAAATCAAGTCTTGTCTTGAGCAGTGTCCGAAGTAGTTGTACCACTTGAAGTAGGATCGGTTCCCGATTTCTGATCCTTGCCCACTTCCTCGACGTAGTTCATTTGCAGTTCATACAGCAGGCGCGCAAGCAGCTTGTTTTCGTTTTCTATCAGATTGCCGGCGGTTTTCCGCTTGATCATCTCCAGCATCTCGATTGTTGCCTGTGCCTGCTCCAAATCAC